>JANSYC010000116.1 GCA_024742605.1 Alphaproteobacteria bacterium
CCCCCCGACCCGATCACCGGAGATCAGCTGCAGCTGACCGGCGTGATGTTGTTCTCCTTGGCGTACTGGGCCGCATCCTGCTCGATCAGCGGACGGACCAGGTCGACATCGGCCGGGATCCAGTCGGTCTTGATCTCCCAGCTCTTGCCGTCCCACTGCTGAATCTTGATGGCGGGATTGGTGCCCTCGTGATTCAGGCAGGTCACCTTGACCGGCGGGATCAGACCCGAGAGGCCCAGCTCGCCGAGGCGCGCCTCGGTCACGTCCAGGTTCTCGAGACCCCAGCGCATCTGCTCGCTGGTGATCCGCTTGCCCTTGCCGAAATGCTCCTGCGCGGTGCGCACCGCCTCGGTGATGTAGGCTGCCGCAGCCATGCCGCGGGAATACAGCACACCGCCGATTTCCGACTTGTCCCAGGAGCCCTGGCCCGCGTCGTAGAGCGCGTTGATGTCGTCGTACACCTTGTAGTCGGTGCCGACACCGTTGAAGGTCGCGCCCTTGTAGCCGATCGCGCCGTCACCGGCCGGCAGAACGTCCGGCTCGGCCGCCGACCACCAGTTGCCGATGAACTTGTCCATCGGATAGCGGATGTTGGCCGCCTCGGAGATGGCGGTCGAGTTCATCGCACCCCAGCCCCACATGACAACATAGGCGGGCTTGGACCGGCGGACCTGCAGCCAGATCGACTTCTGCTCGGTCATGGAGGCCGGCGGGACCGGGTACTTGTCGTAGGTGAAGCCGTATTTCTCGGCCAGGATGTCGAGGGTCGGGATCGGCTCCTTGCCGTAGGGGTGGTCAAGATAGACGAAGCCGAAGTTCATACCCTTCAGCTTGTCCTTGCCGCCCTCTTCGCTGGCGATGTAGTCGATGATCGAGGTCGCCTGGCTCCAATAGGTGGCCGGGAAATTGAAGACGTACGGGAACACCCGGCCGTCGGCGGCGGAGGTCCGGCCGTAGCCGAGCGACAGCAGCGGGATCTTGTCGGCCGCCGCCTTCTCGATCAGCGCGTAGGTGATGCCGGTGGACCACGGGTTCACCACGGTGGCGCCGCCGTACTCGTTCTTGACGCGGTCATAGCATTCCACGCCACGGTCGGTCTTGTAGCCGGTCTCGCATTCCTCGACGAGGAACTTGACGCCGTTCACGCCGCCGTCGCGCATGTTGACCATGTTGAAGTAGTCGGCGAACCCGTGCGCGGTCGGGGTGCCGCTCGGGGCGTAGGGCCCGGTCTTGTAAACCAGGTTCGGGATGAACTGGACGTCTTCGGCCGAAGCGGTCGCGGCCATGCCGGCCAGACCGATCGCGGCGCCGGCGAGGCCCATCGTAAGGTTACGGAAATGCATGATTGGGTATCCTCCCTGTCTTGCTTGCTACGCTGTCTTGTTTTTTTTGAGTCAACAGCCGTGCGCCGAGCGTAGCATGGGCGAAAGCTGCCTTGAACCGGCACAGGGGCCTACGGAGCCGCGTTGCCAGTCGGTAGATGCATGCGTCCGAGGTCAGTAGGGGAATGGCCACAGCCTCAGCTTCTCCTTTGTGATGCCCCAGAGTCGCGCCAGCCCGGCCGGTTCGACGATGAGGAAGAAAACGATCAGCGCGCCGAACACCATGAACTCGACATGCGCGATGGTCTCGGAGGCGATCGACAGCCCGATCCAGGCCGGCGCGCTGTTCAGGAAGATCGGCAGCAGGAAGATGAAGAAGGCGCCCAGGAACGCCCCCAGGATGCTTCCCAACCCGCCGATGATCACCATGAACAGGACGGTGAAGGACCTGTTGATGTCGAAGGCCGATGCCTCGACCGTGTTGATGTAGCAGAACGACCAGAGCGCCCCCGCCACCCCGCAGTAGAACGAGCTGACCGCGAAGGCTGAAAGCTTGGTCTGCAGGGGCTTGATGCCGATCAGCTCGGCCGCGATATCCATGTCGCGGATCGCCATCCACATCCGACCGATGCGCCCGCGCACCAGATTGGAGGCCAGCAGCCCGAGCACCACGGTGAAGCCCAGCACGAAAATGTAGCGCGCGGTCGACGACGCCTCCGCCCCGGTCACCAGATAGCCGAAGGCTTCCCGCGGCGGCGCGGTCGGAACACCGGACATGGAATAATTCACAAACCACGGCACCTTCTGGAACAGCCACAGCAGAAAGAACTGCGCCGCCAGGGTGGTGACCGCCAGATAGAATCCTTTGATCCGAAGGCTCGGCAGGCCGAACGCCACCCCGATGGCGGCCGAGCTGACGCCGCCCAGAAGGATGACCAGGATGATCGGCATGCCCTCCATATTGGTCGCCAGCTTGTAGGCCATGAAGGCGCCGGCGGCCATGAAGGCACCGGTCCCCAGACTCAGCTGTCCGCAATACCCGGTCAGGATGTTCAGCCCGAGGGCCGCGATCGACAGGATCAGGGTCGGGATCAGGATCGAGCCCAGCCAGTACTCGTTGCCGACCAGCGGGATCACGATGAACGCGAACGCGATCAAGCCGATCACGAACAGCTTGTCGATGGGAATCCGAAACAGCGCCTGATCTGCGGCGTAGCTCGTCTTGAAGATACCGGCTTCGCGGTAGAACATCTGCTCACACTCTCTCGATGATGCGGTCGCCGAACAGGCCTTGCGGTCGGAAGAACAGGAAGATCATCGCCAGCACATAGGCGAACCATTCCTCCACCCCGCCGAACGAGATCGAGTCGACGCCTGTGGTCGCCTCGACCAAGCTCTCGAAGGCGGGCGCACCGTAGATCTCGGCCAGCTTCTCGCCGGTCCCGATGATCAGGCCGCCGATGATCGCGCCCGGAACCGAGGTGAAGCCGCCCAGGATCAGAACCGGCAGGGCCTTCAGGGCGATGATCGAGAGCGAGAACTGAACCCCCAGCCGCGCGCCCCAGATGATGCCGGCCACCAGGGCCACCATGCCGGCCACGGCCCAGACGATCACCCAGATCTGGTTCAGCGGAATCCCGACAGAGAGCGCCGCCTGGTGATCGTCCGCCACCGCCCGCAGCGCCCTGCCGATCCGGGTGTAGGTGAAGAACGCCGCCAGGACCCCGACGAGCACCGCCGCGATGACCGCCTGACTGACGTCGAACTGCTGGATCATCATGTCGCCGACGAACCACGCCCCGTCCGGAATGCCGACATCCAGCGCGTGCACGTCGCCGCCCCAGATGAACTCGCCGAACCCCTCCAGGAAGAACGCGATCCCGATCGTCGACATGAACAGGATGATCGGGGCCTGGTTGACCAGATGCCGCAGCACCAGACCCTCGACCGCATAGGCCAGCGCGATCATGATCGCGATAGTGATCGCACCCGCCAGCAGCGGATGCAGCCCCATCTCGATGAAGCCCACGAAATTCAGCGCCGCGAACAGCACCATGATGCCCTGGGCGAAATTGAACACGCCGGAGGCCTTGAAGATCAGCACGAAACCGAGCGCCACCAGGGAATACATCGTCCCGGTGAACAGCCCGTTCAGCACGACTTCGAAAAAGAACCATACTTCGAAAGGCAGGGTCATATCGGCTCTCGCGCTCCGGTCTAGTCTTCGTGCGGGACGCCGAGATAGGCGTCGATCACGTTCTTGTTGGCCCGCACCTCGTCCGGGGTGCCGTCGGCGATCTTGCGGCCGTAATCCAGCACCACCACCCGGTCGGAGATGTCCATGACCACGCCCATGTCATGCTCGATCAGCACGATGGTGGTCCCGAACTCCTCGTTCAGATCCAGGACGAAGCGGGACATGTCCTGCTTTTCCTCGACGTTCATGCCGGCCATCGGCTCGTCCAGCAGCAGGATGTCGGGCTCCATGGCCAGCGCGCGGCCCAGCTCGACCCGCTTCTGCAGCCCGTAGGGCAGCCGGCCGACCGGGGTGCGGCGAATGGCCTGGATGTCGAGGAAGTCGATCACCTTCTCGACATGAGCGCGGTTCTCGATCTCCTCCTTCTGGGCCGGCCCCCAATAGAGGCACTGCCAGAGGAAGTTCTTCTTCATCTTGAGCACGCGGCCGGTCATCAGATTGTCCAGCGTCGACATGCCCCGGAACAGCGCGATGTTCTGAAAGGTCCGGGCGATCCCGTTGGCCGCCGCATAGTGCGGGTCCATCGCCTTCATGGTCTTGCCCTTGAAGGTGATCGACCCCGAACGCGGCTTGTAGAAGCCGTTGATGCAGTTGAGCATCGACGACTTCCCGGCCCCGTTCGGCCCGATGATGGCCAGGATCTCGCCCCGCCGCACCTCGAAGGAGACGTTGTCGATCGCCTTCACGCCGCCGAAACCGACTTCGATGCTGTCCATTTTCAGGACGACCTCGCCGAAGGTCCGCTCCGGGGCTTCGGCCTCCATCGCTTCTACCGTTTCCGCTTCAGCCACCTTTAGCTCGCCTTCTTGAGTTGAACCTGTTCGCCGCTGACGTCGACATCCATGATCGGCATGACGGCCTGCACCCGGCCCTTGCGCCCATCCTCGAAGGTCACCTCGGTATCGAGCTCGGCGACCGACCGCTCGCTGTAGAGCGAATCGATGATCTGGCCGTACCGGTCCGAGACCACGCCGCGCCGCACCTTCCGGGTCCGGGTCAGCTCCCCGTCATCGGCGTCCAGCTCCTTGTAGAGCAGCAGGAACCGTTGGATCCGCTGGGAGTCGGGCAGGGTCCGGTTGACGTGCTCGACCTCGCCCCGGATCAGATCGTAGACCTCGGGCTGGTTGGACAGACCGGTATAGGAGGTGAAGGGGATCCGGTTCTTCTCGGCCCATTTCGAGACGATCGAGAAGCGCACGCAGATGATCGCCGTCAGGTAGTCCCGGCCGGAGCCCAGAACCACCGCTTCGCCCACATAAGGGGAGAATTTCAGCTTGTTCTCGATGTATTGCGGCGAGAACTTGTCGCCCTTGGCGGTCTCGGCGATGTCCTTCATCCGATCGATCACGGTCAGCCGCCCCTTGGCGTCGAAGAATCCCGCATCGCCGGTATGCATCCAGCCGTCCTGCATCTCGGCCTTGGTGGCCTCGTCGTTCTTGTAATAGCCGCTGAACATGTTGGCATGCCGGGTGAAGATCTCCCCGACGCCATTGTGGTCGGCGTTCTCGATCTTCACCTCGCAGCCCTCGAAGGGTGGGCCGACGGTATCCACATCCAGCTCGTCGCCGGTCTGCAGCGTATAGGCCCCGAGGGTCTCGGTCTGGCCGTAGAGCTGCCGCAGCGGCACACCCATCGCCAGGTAAAGCTTGAAGGTCTCCGGCCCCATCGCGGAGCCGCCGGTCGCGGCCGAGCGCACCCGGCTGAATCCGAGCCGGTCCCGCAGGGCGCCGAACAGCATCAGATCCGCCAGGGACGACCTGCGCCCCTGCTCGACCGCCGCCTGTCCGAGCTTGAGGCCCGTCTCGAAGATCCACTGGTTGATCGAGGACGCGTCCATGATCCGGGCCCGCATATCGGCCGCGATCTGCTCCCAGAGGCGCGGCGCCAGCAGCAGGAAGGTCGGGCCGATCTCCCGGAGATCCTGGAACATGGTCTCCTCGCTCTCGGGGAAATTGACCTTCATCCGGGCGATCAGTCCGAAGCCGAAACAGTAGACCTGCTCCATGATCCAGGGCAGCGGCAGAACCGAGACGTATTCGTCAGAGGAATCCTTCGGATCGGCCTTCAGGTAGACCTGGACATGGCGTATGAAGGCGCCGTGGGTCAGCATCGCCAGCTTCGGATTCGAGGTCGTGCCGGAGGTGGTGCACAGGATCGCCACCTCGTCGCCCGAGGTGTTCTGGACCATCTCGTTGAAGGTCGGCCCCGGGTTCGGCTCGGCATACCAGGTGTCCAGATGGTGCAGCCGCGGGTCGACATGCTTCCGCATGCCGCGCGAGTCGGAGTAGACGATGTGCTGGACGGTGGCCGCCTTCTCGCCGAGGGCGACGAATTTATCCACCTGCTCCTGGTCCTCGGCATAGGCCAGCTTCACGTCGGCGTAGTCGACCAGATAGCCGACCTCCTCCTCCAGCGCGTCGCGATAGATCCCGAGGGTCATGGCGCCCGCCGCGTGCGCCGCCAGTTCCATCGCGATCCAGGTGGCGTCGTTGTCGCCGATCAGGGCCACCACATCGCCCTTGCCGATGCCGAGCTGCCGGAACCGCACCGCGATCTTGCCGACCCGCTCGTAGAGCTGCGCCCAGGTGGTCTCGTGCCAGATGCCGAGATCCTTCTCGCGCATGGCCACGTCCGCGCCATGGTGTTCGGCGTTGTATCTGAGAACCTTCGGCAGCGTGTCGTAGACAGCCGGATCAGGATAGCTCACGGCCTGGATCTCCCCGTCGCACCTGGTTGCACACCAAGGACGACGGGCGACGGCACCGGGCCGGCCCGGAAGGGCCCTGCCGATCACGTCGCACGTTCACACGATCCGAATTGGACATGTGCGCTCCCTCCGAGCCCGTCTTCCCTGTCGGCCCGCTTCCTATGCCCTGCCGCGTTGATCGCGATCGAGGGAGAAGCGCGCCGTTGTTCTTGTCATTGACGCCGATCTGTCAGCGCACCCATTCGATTACGCCAATCCGGAGACGCCCGCAAGGCCCGCAAATGAGCAATGTCTTACAGATAGGATGACGGGGTGTCGGCACGGCCGCGCCGAATGCGGCGGGCGCGGTCGTCCGGGTCTCGACCGGTCCTGGTCGAAACCGGGCGCCTAAAAAAATTTACCCCGCAGCGCCTCGGCCTCGGACCATAGCCGGCGGGTCACGTCGGCCGCCGGTTCCGCGACGGCAAGGGACGCCGCCTGTCCGCTCCAGATCGAGGAAAAATCGGCGCGGCCCTCGGCCTCGGCCCTGGCCTTCAGGGGCGCCAGGGCGGACCCCGCGGTTGGAAACGCCGGCGCGTCCCGGCTGATCGGCCCGCGCTCCGCCATCACCCGGTTGATCAGGCCGCGCGCCGGACGCCCGGACAAAAGGTTGGTCAGCGCCGTGCCGTCATCGGTTGCGGTCTTGAGCGCCTCCCGATGCACCGCCGAGGTCGCCGCCTCCGGCGTCACCAGAAACGCGGTGCCCACCTGCGCCGCCGCCGCCCCCAGGACCATCGCCGCCAGCACCCCGCGCCCGTCTCCGATCCCACCGGCGGCGATCACCGGAATCTCTCCCACGGCATCCACCACCTGCGGCACCAGAGCCAGCGTCCCGACCTGGCTCGACGCGTCCCGCACCGGATCGTCGGTCAGGAAGATCCCGCGATGGCCCCCGGCCTCCGCTCCCTGGGCGATTACCGCATCGACCCCGCGCCCGGCCAGCCACCGGGCCTCGGCCACGGTGGTGGCACAGCCCCAGATCCTGATCCCGACCGCCCGGAGCCGCCGCAGCAGGTCCGCGTCCGGCAGTCCGAAATGGAAACTGACCACCGGCGGGCGGAGTTCCTCCATCAGCGTGCAGGCGTCGGCGTCGAACGGACGGCGGCCCGGCGCGTTGCTCAGAGCATTCGGGTCCAGCCCCATCTCCTCGTAGTACGGGCGCAGACTCTCGCGCCAGCGCGCCTGAGCGGACTCGTCCGGAACCGGTTCGGCATGGGTGAAGAAGTTGACGTTGAACGGATTGCCGGTGGCCGCCCGGATCGCCGCGATCTCCTCCCGGATCTTCTCGGCGGACAGCATCGCGCAGGGCAGCGAGCCCATGCCGCCCGCGCCGCTGACCGCCGCCGCCAGGGTGGCGCCGTTCGAGCCGGCCATCGGCGCCTGGACGATCGGCAGGGCTAGGCCGTGGGCCTCGAGAAACGCTTGGGTTTTCGACATTCTGGATCTCCTCGCCGCCGGGACCATCCGGACTGTGACCGAACGCGTTCCCGGAGGGAAGCCGGCCCGCCGCGGGTCCGCGATGCGGCTTTCAATCGATCCCCTTTCACAGAGCGGCTGTCCAGACTATAACGGGGCCGAATTCAACCGGGACCCCCAACGCGATCCCGACCTTAAAGCCGACCGGGCCGAGGCGCTCCTCGGACGGCCGCGCAGTTCACATGGAGGCGTTTGCCATGACTGCTGGCCTGGACAGCTTCAAAACCAAATCGACCGTCACTGCGGCGGGCAAGACCTTTACCTACTACAGCGTGAAATCGCTGGAGGCGGCGCATCCCGACGTGGCGCGCCTGCCCTATTCGCTGAAGGTGCTGCTGGAGAACCTGCTGCGCTATGAGGACGGGATCACCGTCACCAAGCAGGACATCGAGGTTCTGGCCAATTGGGCCAAGACCGGCGGCGTGAACCGCGAGATCGCCTACCGCCCGGCCCGCGTGCTGATGCAGGATTTCACCGGCGTGCCCGCGGTGGTCGATCTGGCCGCCATGCGCGACGCGATGAAGGAACTCGGCGGCGATCCGCAGAAGATCAACCCG
>JANSYC010000056.1 GCA_024742605.1 Alphaproteobacteria bacterium
CACCTTCGAGGATCTGAACCGTCTCGACCCGGCCAGCGCGCAGACGCTTCTGCGCTCGATCGACAACGACAAGCTGAAGGTGGCGCTCAAGGGCGCCTCGGAGGAGCTGCGGGATCTGTTCCTGTCGAACATGTCCGAGCGGGCCGCCAAGATGCTGCGCGAGGACATGCAGTCGATGGGCCCGGTCCGCCTCACCGAGGTGGAGGAGGCGCAGCAGGCCATGGTCCAGTCCGCCAAGGATCTGGCCGACCGGGGCGAGATCGTCATCGGCGGCTCCGGCGGAGACGACGAGCTGATCTTCTGAACTTCGTTCCGGGATGGCGCTGGACGTGTGCCTATCCCGGGCGTTTTTCCGCGACCAGCGTTTCGAGACCCTCGACGAACCGTTCCATGGCCGGGCCGAATCCGCGCACCGCTTCGATGTGAGTTGCCAGGGTCTCACCGATGTCTCGGCGCGCCGCCTCATCACCGATCAGCATCTCCAGCCGTTCGAAATAATCATCCAGGGTCTCGGAGATCATGTCGTCCGGCATCATCGACGCCCCGTCCCCCCCTTGAAGGCAAAGCACAGAGCATTTGGCGGCCATGGCCATGGCGACGCTGGTCCCTCCCCCCTGGCGCGGCGGATTCAGGACGATGTCGGCGCCGGTGAGCGTGTCGGCGAGCGCCCGATCAATGCCCTTGGCATGGACCCGGTCCTTCACCGGTTTCAGTTCTTCGCCGATCACGCGCTCGGCATCGGCGTCTCCGATACAGACCAGATGGACTCCCTCATGGGCCGAGAGAACCTCGGCCACACGGACGGCGAAACTGCCCCGGATTTCGTCGCCGAGCCGAATTCCGACAATCGCGAGAACCAAGGTGGCGTTCGGAACCAGATTGGCGCGGCTCCGGGTTCTGCTCGGGGTCGGGAGGGTCATGCCCGCCACCCCGTGCAGGCATTTTCCGACCACCTCCTCGGGCCAGGACCCTTCCGCAACCAGGCGCGCCAGAGCCTCAGGCTCCCAGACGCAGACATACCGATCCGCCGGGCCGACCGGAGCGCCGCCATGAGCCGGATATTGAATCACCGGGACCCGATCGATCAGCAAGCTTTGGAGAACGGCCGTATCGCCGAACACGACCACGGCCTCCGGCTCAAAAGCCGCAACCTGGTTGGCGACCACCGAGGGCTTCAAGACCGACCCATCGTCCATCAGACTCAACCATGTCGGCAGGCTGCACCCGCCATGTACGATATGATCGGCCTGAACCCGGTCCGGACGGATGGCACTGTTCAGAAGAGCCGGGAACCGGCAGTCCAGATCCAGGCTCAACCCGTAGCCTTGGAAGATCTTGACCTCGTAGCCGAACCGCTCTTGAAGGGCCCGGCCAACCTCAAGAACCTGCATCGACGGCCCGTGAAACCGCCCCAGCAGAGGTGTCGTCAGAAAGGCGATCCGCTTGCTTCCGGCGGAGTCTGCGAACCGCGGTACGGCCGACGCGGGCAGACGCGCCTGTAGGCACGCCACCCAATCGCGATACAGTCGGTCCAGAACCGGATACCGTCGGTGTTTCGCGACCGCGTCGCCGCCCCCGATCTGAGCATTGATTGCAAAGAGAATGCTGGAATAGGCCGAGAGGTCGATATGACGGCCCTCCGATAGGGCGATCAACTGGTCGAGAGCGATCTCGGATCGGTCCAGTAACCTGAGAAGCAGGCCCGCCGCCCAAAGCCTGTCCTTTGCCGACCACCCGTCTGCAGGTCGTTCCAGACGGTCGCCAAGCTGATCCTGTTCGGTCTTGTTCAAGACGTAGGCGATCAGTGTCTGCAGCAGATACGCCCGCATGGGATCCGTAAGCGCCGGGCTGCGCATCACATCGATGAAGATCTGCGGCCAGTCCATTTGCGCGCGATGGGACAGGAAGGGCTCCAGAGCTTCCCGCGCGACCTGCAGCATGCGGGCGTCCAAAGCCCTCTGGTCCGCCGCCGGCACATTCGGCTGCTTCAGCGGCCAAACGCGGCTCTGCAGATGCAATGCGTCAAAGTTTCCCGGTCGACGCTTGAGATGCTCCACGAGCATCGTGTCCGCCTGATCGAACTGGCCTGAGAGAAACAGCACCTGAGACAGGAGCTTCACGTGCGGCCAGGTTCCGACGACCGCGGATCCGGGTTCCCGGCAATACGCGATCGCCGTTCCGAGATCCCCGCGATCCAATGCCTCCTGGGCCGCAGATACCTTCGAAAGCTCTTCGAACATCTCGCGCGCGGCGCTCATGTACATCTCCGAATCGGTTCAGAAAATTTCCTCTCGACCGAGACCCTCAAGACCGGTGTGGTTCAGGATATCCCAGGTGAGCGGCGCGACGCTATTTCACTCATTCCCGTCATACCATCAACCGCGCGCTCTCGCTGGATCCGCGTTATCCTGCCAGGGATGTCCCGAAGGAGGTGGTTGCGTCCATGCGCTGTTCGATCTGCTCGTCGACCGATCTGTCGGCTTTGACGCATCCGCACCCGACGCGATCCATGTCGAGCAATCGGGATGTGTTGGACATTCCCCTGGACAAGCGGATCTGCCGCTCCTGCGGGGCGATCCTTGAGTGCGGGCCCTCTCCGGACAGACTGTTCGGAGACAGTTACGACATCTATGCCCGTCCCGGCGGTGCCCAGGATCACGCGCGCACGCGTCGGATCGCCGAGATCGTGCAGAGGTATCATCCGGCCGCGGCGGCGCCGCGACGCATCCTCGATATCGGTGCCGCCGATGGGGCCTTGCTGAGTGCGCTCGGCGAGATATGGCCGAATTCGGATCGAATCGGGGTCGAGCCAAGCCCCGTCGCCGCAGCCGCGGCCCATGTCCATTACGGCGAGCGAGTGGTCACCGGCGACAGTCGCACCCTTGCACCGGACGATCTGGGGTTCGATTTGATCGTCAGCGTGAACGTGATCGAGCATACGCCCGACCCACACCGCTTCGTCTCCGATGCTCGACGCCTGCTCAGCCCGGACGGTCGGCTGATCCTGATCTGTCCGGACGGGGCGCTTCCGAACGTCCAGATTCTTATTCAAGACCATCTCACCACCTTCCAGGCTTGCCATTTGAACCGAGTCCTAGGGGACGCACAGATGATCTGTGTTCGTACGGACCGGCTGACCGACACCCTTCCGGGGTTCCAGGTGGCGTGCGCGATCCCGTCCGATGGCCGCATGACAGCTCCGGGCGTCCCCGAACTCGACTGGTCCGCCGTCGATGCCCATGACACCTATCTCAAATCATGGCGCGCTCTGGACCAGATACTCGGGGATAGGTTGGGCACGCGTGCGGTGATTGGATATGGTATCGGGGAGATGGCGGCGATGATTCAGACCTACGCACCCAGAATCTTCCAGCGGATCGACATGTTCGCGGTGGATACCCCAGCTATTGAGCGCTTCGAGGACCGGCCGGTGCTCGGCATTACCGACGCTCCGAAGACGCTCCCAATTCTGCTTCTGACCGCGCCGCGCTCTCAGAAGGTTCTCTTCGAAAGGCTTTCGGCCATGGGTCGATCGGTGGTGAGATTCGATGACCATATCACGGCCTGACCCGTCAAAACTGGCCGCCTACGGCGTCCACGAACGCCGCGTATCCGAAGATCGACTTTCGGTTCTGGCCGAGGAGATCGACCTGGTCGGTTACGCCGTTCTGGAAGATGTGCTGACACCCGACCAGATTGCCGATCTGCGGTGCCGGGCGGACCGCCTGCTGGACGACCGACGCCTGAAAGCCGGAGGTATGTCCGCCCTCAAGGAGGTCGGCGAGGACGGACAGGTGCGTGCACCCTTGGTTCAGGACACAGCCTTTCTGGAGCTGGCGTCGAACCCGCGGTTGTTGGCGGCCATCCGTATTCTGCTCGGGGATTACGTGCAGCTCGGCCTTCAGAACATCATCATCGTCGAATCGGACACAGAGCATCATCAGGCGACCTGGCATAGGGATCTTCCCTATCAACACTGGACCTCGTCGCGCCCCGTTCAGGTCTCGGCCCTGGTCTGCCTGGACCGGTTTGCCGAAGAGACCGGCGGCACCTTTGTCTTGCCCGGAAGCCACAAGGTCGAAGCCATGCCCAGCGACCCTGCGATCCGCCGGCTCGCCCAACCGATTACGGCACCGGCCGGGGCTGCGGTGATCTTCAATTCATTGCTGTTTCATAGGGCCGGTCACAACACGTCCGGCGCGCTTCGTAGGGGGGTGAACCACGTCTATTCCGCACCGTTTCTCAAGCAGCAGATCGACCTGCCGGCTGCCTTTGGCGGACGTTATGCCGACGACCCGGAGCTTGCGAAACTCCTGGGCTACACGAGCCGACCTCCCAAATCCGCCGATGCCTGGGGGCGCAAGACATGACGGATGCCGGCCGGCGGGTGGCCATCGTCCAGTCGAACTACATTCCCTGGCGCGGGTATTTCGACATGATCGCGCTGGCCGATACCTTCGTGTTTCTCGACGATGTGCAATACACCCGGCGGGACTGGCGCAACCGCAACAAGATCCGCACCGTCGACGGTGCGAAATGGCTCAGCATCCCGGTGAAGACCAAGGGCGGATATCACCAGCTGATCCGGGACACCGAAATCGCCGATCCGCATTGGGCGGCCGACCATTGGCGGGCGCTCGAGCTCGCTTACGCCCGGGCACCATATTTCGCGACCTTCAGGGACCGCTACCGGTCCCTGTTCGAGCACGCGGCGACCGAAACCCATTTGAGTGCGGTCAACCGGCTCCTGATCGGGGGGATCATGCAGGACCTGGGGATCGAGACCACCCTGATAGAAAGTGCCGATCTTGCGGTTGACGGGACCAAATCGGACCGCATCCTGAACCTGTGCAGGGCGGCCGGGGCCACACGCTATCTCTCCGGCCCCAGCGCCGCGGCCTACATGGATCTGGACGCGTTCGCCGCTGCGGGCATCCAGGTCGAATGGATGCGCTACGACACCCAGAAGCCCTACCCTCAGGTCCACGGAGAGCCGTATCTCGGCCAGGTCAGCATCCTGGACATGCTGTTCAACACCGGGGACATGGCCCGGAACTTGCTGGTCTCGGCCGACCGGCGGTTCGCCCCCGAGATCGCCGGTCAGACCAAGGGAGCGCATCCATGAGCAAGCCTGTGATCGTCTTCGGGATCGGTGCCTTCGCGGAACTCGCCGGATTCTATTTCGGCCATGACGGCGGCCGGACGGTTCTCGGCTATACGGTCGACGGCGCGCGCATGGAGGGAAACGGCGATCGGTTCTCCGACAAGCCGCTGATCGCATTCGAAGACCTCCAGGCCCGTTTTCCGTCCGACGAGGTCGATCTGTTCGTGGCCGTCGGGTATTCTAGAATCAACCGGGACCGGCGCGACGTCTGCGCGCGGATGCGGGAGGCCGGCTACACCCTGGCGAGCTATGTCAGCCCGAAGGCGGTCACTTATCCGACCCTGTCGGTCGGGTGGAACACCTTCGTCTTCGAGGCCAATGTGATCCAACCGTTCACAACCGTCGGCAACGATGTGGTGCTGTGGTCCGGCAACCATATCGGCCACCATTCGGTCATCGAAGACCACGTCTTCATCGCATCGCACGCGGTCATTTCGGGTCACTGCCGGATTGGCGAAGGCACCTTCATCGGGGTGAATGCGACATTGCACGACCAGACCGAGATCGGGCCGTATTCGGTGGTCGGGGCCGGTGCCATGGTCAAGGGCGTCAACGCGGAGGATGCCCTGTTTCCCGGTGCCACCACCAAACGGGCCGATCTTCCGGCTTCGAAGCTCCGGAGGCTTTAGGGCATGCAGGGCCGGTGGCGGAAGCTCGGGCGGGTCTACTGCCCGGAGAACCATGCGGAGTGGTCGGTCAGCCATGCCGCCAATCCGTTTCCGGAACCCTTGGGCGGCAATCTGGTGCGGGTGTATTTCTCGACCCGGGATGCCGAGCAACGCTCGTCGATTTCCGCGTGCGTGATGGAACTGGGCGACCCTCCCCGGCTCCTCGAGGTGGCGGAGCGGCCGGTGCTCGGCCCCGGGGACGTCGGACTTTTCGACGATTCCGGCGCGTCGATGGGATGCCTGACCCGGGTCGGAGATCGTACGTTTCTCTATTATCTCGGCTGGAACCTCGGACGTACGGTGCCGTGGCGGAACGCGGTCGGGCTCGCGATCCGGGAGCCGGGCGCCGAGCGCTTCGAGCGCTGGTCGCTCGCCCCCGTTCTCGACCGCAATCCGATCGACCCCTATTCGGTCTCCTACCCGTTCGTGCTGCCGACAGAACCCGGATACCGCATGTGGTACGGCTCGAACCGCTCCTGGGGGGCGGAACAGGACAGCATGGACCACATCCTGAAGGACGCCACCTCCGAGGACGGTATCGCCTGGCAACCCAGCGGCATCGTAGTCGTCGATGCCAAGGATCGGACCGAATACGCGTTCTCGCGCCCCTGTGTGATCCGGGACAGCGGTGTCTGGCGGATGTGGTACAGCTTCCGGGGCGAGGCCTACCGGATCGGGTTGGCGGAATCCGAGGACGGCCTGCACTGGGAGCGCCGTGACGCCGCCGCCGGCATCGCCCCCTCCGCCGACGGCTGGGACAGCGTCCAGGTCAGCTACGCCATGGTCTTCGACGCCGCGGGCGCGCGCTGGATGGTGTACAACGGGACCCGTTACGGCCTCACGGGATTTGGCCTTGCGATCTGGGAGGGAACGATTTGAACGCGCCCAAGACCATACCCTTCAACCAGGTCCGGCCTGTCGGCAGGGAATACCAGTACATGCAGGAGGCGGTGGACCTGCATCATCTGTCCTCCGGCGGCCGGTTCGCCGGTCAGTGCGAAGAATGGCTGGAACGCCGTCTGGGCACCCCGCGTGCCATCCTGACCCACACCTGCACCCACGCGCTCGAACTCGCCTGTCTGGCGATCGACCTGAAGCCGGGGGACGAGGTGATCATGCCCTCCTTCGCCTTCGTGACCGCGGCCACGGCGATCGCGTTGCGGGGTGCGGTTCCGGTCTTCGTCGATATTTCGCCGGACAGTCTGACCCTGCACCCGGACACGGTGGCGCGCGCGATAACGGACCGGACCAAGGCGGTCATCGTGATTCACTATGCCGGCTACGGCGCCTGGGTGGATGGGCTCCGGGAGGTGTGCGACCGAAATGGGATCCATCTGATCGAGGACGCCGCGCAGGCCATCGATTCGTCGTATCTCGGCAGGCCACTCGGGACCTTTGGCCATCTGGCGACGCTGAGTTTCCATGAGACCAAGAACCTGATCGCGGGGGAAGGCGGCGCCCTTTTGATCAATGACGCGGCGCTGATCGATCGGATCGAGATCATGGCCGAGAAAGGCACCGACCGCGCCCAGTTCCTGCAAGGACGCGTCGAGAAGTACGTCTGGCAGGATCTCGGCTCCAGCGTCCGCATGGGCGAGTTGCCGGCCGCCTACCTGTTCGCCCAGTTCGAGGAAGCGGATCATGTCTTCGGTTATCGCCGGGAGCTGTGGCGCCGCTATCACGCGGGACTCACCCCCATGGCCAACGAGAAGGGCCTGTCGCTTCCCAGACACATTCCGGACAGCAGCGGCAACGCGCACCTGTTCTACGTTCTGACCCGGGACCGAGCGCACCGCGACCGCCTGCTCTCCCATCTCGCGGATCACGGCGTCCAATCGGTGTTCCACTACGTCCCCCTGCATTCCAGCCCGGCGGGTCAAAAATTCGGCCGTGCCCACGGCCCGCTGACGGTGACCGATCAGGTGGCAGACACTCTCCTCCGGCTGCCGCTCTATCACAGCCTGTCCTTCGACGACGTCGCGCGTGTCGTGGAGGCTGTGGCCGCCTTCGAGCCTCCCGAGAGAGATGCCCCATGACCGTCGTCGAGGGCTATCAGCGGGAATACCGACCCTCGGCGCTGCTCGACAATCCGCACTGCTATCCGGTCGAGTTCGTTGTGCGCTGCTATCTCGGCCGTTATCCCGGTCTGGCCATGGACAAGGCCGGCTATGCCGGAGCATCGGTGCTCGACCTTGGGTTCGGTGACGGCCGCAACCTGCCCCTGCTTCGAAACCTGGGGATGCGTGTCCACGGCATCGAGATCACCGAGGGGATCGTGACGGCCGTCGCGGAGCGGATGCGAAAGCTAGATGTCGACTGCACCCTCGCGGTCGGTACCAATGCGGAGATTCCCTATCCGGACGCGACCTTCGATCATGTTCTGGCCTGCCACAGCCTGTATTACATCGGCCCCGGCACCCGGTTTTCCGACAATATCCGTGAGATCGCGCGGGTGATGAAACCGGGTGCGCGGCTGGTATTCTCCGCGCCGATGACCAGCGCCTATTATATCCGGGAGGCGGCGACCGAGGACGGCCTGCACTTCGTCATCAAGACCGATCCGCTGGGAATCCGCCAGGGCTCGACCGTTGCCGCGTTTGAGGACACCGGTGCAATTGAAGCCGCCTTGGCACCGAGTTTCACCGATCTGATCCTGGGATCCTGCCGGGACGACTATTTCGGCCTGATCCAGGACATGTGGATCGGCGTCGCCACCAGAGCATGATTCACCAGTCTGTTTTTCTCGAATTTCATATTCTCAAAATCATTCGGATCTCCTTATTGCAAATAATTCTCAAAATTATACGTGGTTCGACCTTCCTCTGCGACCCCGCTCCATCCGGGGGCGCGGTCATCGAAAATCTGGGGGTCTAGCTCCAGCAGTCATGAAGGTTTCGCAATTCGCGAGCATGTCCGGCATGGTCGTCTCGGCACTGGTGTTCGAGCTCGCGGCCGGGCCGGGACAAGCCGAAGAGTTCAAGCTCAAGCCGATCATCGTGTCGGGCGGCCAAGCCCATCCGTCCCAACAGGTCCGGGACCGGTGAATTCCTCGTTCAACAGCAGCCGGTCCTCCTCAACGGTGGATGGCGCGGGGATCGGCAACCTGAACCCGATCAACAAAGGCGACGCCCTGCGCTACAACGCGACCGGTCTGATCAATCAGCCGGGCAGCGCCGACCGGTTCGGCGGCAGCACGAAGATCCGGACATTCGGTGACTGGGGCGCTTCGCAGTCGATCGACGGTCTGCCGACCTTCATGGCGCAGGGCGGCGACGGCGGCTACGGTAACACCATCATCCCCAGCATCGCGGTCGACCGAATCGGCGTTCTGAAGGGCGGCCGGGCCGAATTCCTGGCAATCGGAGACAGCAGCAAACCGGACATCATCCGCAACGGCGAGGTGAACGAGATCATCAACACCTCCCTGGTCGGCGCCTTCACCGTCGACCATCGGCTGACCGACATGAACAGCCTGCAGTTCGGCGTTCTCGGCACCAGCAGCCCGACCGAATGGCCGGACCGCGGCCGCGGCCGCAGCGTCGCCAATCAGATCGTGTTCCTGAACCACTACATGACCGCCGCAGTCTCAGACAGCGTGACCTATGACGGCAGCGTGGGCGCTGAGTTCAAGCGCACCCACACCGAGCGTGACGAAATCTGGGACAACGAATTCAACAACTCCTCCGTCAAGACCGGCAACGCCTTCACTCTCGACGGAAACCTGACCCTGACCGCCGGAGCCCGCTACATCTGGTTCAACAACAACATCGAGTACGACGGCCAGGAACAGCCCGCCAATCTGGCCACCGACGGCGTCGCCTCCTACCAGCTCGGCGCCTCCTAGAGCATGCTGGATCAGACTCGGGTCCGGGCCTCGGTCGCGACCGGCTAAAACCGGTTCTACGAGAAATACGGCAATTTCGGCACCGATGTCCTGGACATCACCGGAGCGGGCGATGAGATCGAGAGCACGGAAGTCGACCAGTCCGGCCTGGAAGTCGAACTGTTCAGCGAGACCACCGAGAGCCTGACGGGCTCGGCGGGCTACATGCGGGTGCTGGATCTGCAGGCGATCCGAGCGGACGGCACCAAGGTCAACGGCAATGTTTTCTGGGACGACCAGGCCACCTCGGTTCCCGAGAACCAGTTCAGCCTGCGCCTGGACTATCGGGTCACCGACGACGTCGGGATCTGGGGTGCGGCCTATCATTCGACCGGATACGGCCCGGTCGATGCAGATGGCGGCATGGCCGAGCGCGACGGGTTCACCCGTCTCGACCTGGGCGTCGGCTGGAAGGCGACGTATCAGCTCGGCGTCCGCTTCCGGGTGGAGAACCTGCTGGACGAGCGGGATTTCGGCCAGACCGTCAAGGGCGTCTCGGTCAATGACGAGGGCAAGCTGGGCTGGGTCTTCTGGATCGGCACCGACTACACGTTCTGACGGGAGACTATCACAATGCGGTATCGCCTCCTGCGCCGACTGCATCTCGCCGTCTCACTGGCAGTGGCGGTACCGTTACTGGTGCTCAGTCTGACCCGCGCACTCCCGGTCTATGCGCCCGAGATCCAACGTCTGGTCTCCCCGACCGGCTGGTCGGTCCCGATGGTGGGGGAGACGCTGAGCAGGGTTGAACGGCCCGAACCCGCGCCCTTCCAGGGGCTGCGGCCGATTGCTGACCTGGGCGAGGCCCTGTCCCTGGCGATGGCGGAGGCCCCGGAGGCGGAACTCCGCACGATCCGGCCACCGGACACGCCCGGCGCCCCGCTGATCGCCACCCTGTTCGCCCCCGACCAGACCGCACCGACCCGGATCTGGTTCGGCGACGATCCGGCGCGGGTGCTGTTCGTCCACGACGGCCGCGAGATCACCGCCACCACGTGGATCTGGCACATGCGCTACATGCTGCATGTGAGCGATTTCGCAGGCCCGCTGATCCGCGCGCTCTGGGTGCTGATGGCCCTGGCCCCGGCCGGTTTCGTGATCAGCGGACTCTGGCTGCACCTGGGCCGATAACGGCGGGAACGTCGGGCGTCGTTGCCGCGGACCGTGGGACAGGGGGCGGGATAACGCCTATTCGTGCACGCTCGCGGCCAGACCGTCCGGTTTCGCGGGTGTCGCCAGGATCGGGCCCTGCGGCACGCGACCCTCCTCGACACCGTGACAGGCGACCAGCCCGCCACCGTCCACTGCGATCGGCTGCGGCGCCTCCGACTTGCAGCGGTCGTTGGCGAACGGGCAGCGGGGATGGAACGCACAGCCCGGCGGCGGCGTGATCGGGTTGGGAACCTCGCCGCCCACCGGCATGCGCTCGCGGCCCGTCATGTCGAGATCGGGGATCGTGTCGAGCAGCATGCGCGTATAGGGATGGCGCGGCGTGGTGAACAGGGTCTTCGACGGGGCCACCTCGACCAGCTTGCCGAGATACATCACCCCGACCCGGTCGCTGATATGGTAGACGACCGCCAGATTGTGGCTGATGAACAGATAGGTCAGCGCGAATTCCCGCTGCAGGTCCTTCATCAGATTCAGGATCTGGGCCTGCACCGACACGTCCAGCGCGGAGGTCGGCTCGTCGCAGACCAGGAACTCGGGCTTGCTCGCCAGGGCACGGGCGATCGAGATCCGCTGACGCTGGCCGCCGGAGAACTCATGGGGGAACTTCTCGCCGTCGCGCGGGTTCAGCCCCACGAAGGTCAGCAGCTCCGCCACCCGCTCGGCGGTCTCGGTGTTGCCGGAAGTGAGATTGAACGCCCGGATCGGCTCGGCGATGATGTCCCGGACCCGCCAGCGCGGGTTCAGGCTGGCATAGGGATCCTGGAAGATCATCTGCAAGCGGCGGCGCATCGGCGCCATTTCCTTGCGCGACAGTCCGGCGATGTTGTTGCCTTCCAGCGTGATCGAGCCGTCTGTCGGCCCGTACAGGCCCACGATCAGCCGGGCAACGGTGGACTTTCCGCAGCCGCTCTCGCCGACCAGCCCGAAGGTCTCGCCGCGGGCGATCTCGAAATCAATGCCGTCGACCGCCTTCAGGATCTGCTTCGGCTGCTTCTCCAGCACCCGGTTCAGCCAGGGGGCGGAGACGTCGAAATAGCGCTTCAGCCCCTCGACCTTGAGCATGGCATGGCCGAAGCGGCCATCGGTCCGGGCGGGCGCCTTCTCGGCCAAGGCGGAACCGGGCACGTCAGACATTGGCCTGCTCCTCCAACTGGGCTTCGGAGACCTGTTCCTTGGCCGCGACGGCGCGCTTGGCGTCTTCGTAGCTCAACGCGTTGGCTTCGTCGTAGAGCCAGCAGGCGACCCGACTGTCCTCCACCGGCAGCGGCTCCGGCCGGTCCCGGAAGCAGCGCCCATGGGCCTGCGGGCAGCGCGGGTTGAAGGCGCAGCCCTGCGGAATGTCCGTCAGCCGCGGCATCGATCCCGGAATCTGCTCCAGCCGCTCGGCATCGTGGCCGACGGCGGGGATCGAGCCCATCAGCCCGTGGGTATAGGGATGCTTGGCGTTCTTGATGACCTCGCGCACCGGGCCGATCTCGGCGATCCGTCCGGCGTACATCACCGCCACCCGGTCCGCGGTCTCGGCGATCACGCCCATGTCGTGGGTGACCAGCATGACGGCGGTGCCATGGTCGCGGCAGAGCTTCTTCAGGAGCGCGATGATCTGGGCCTGGATCGAGACGTCGAGGGCGGTGGTCGGCTCGTCCGCCACCACCAGACGCGGATTGACCGCCAGCGCCAGCGCGATCACCACCCGTTGCCGCATGCCGCCGGAGAACTGGTGCGGATACTGATCGACCCGCCGGGCCGGCGCCGGGATGCCGACCTCGGTCAGAAGTTCGATCGCCCGTTCCCGCGCCTTCGTCGGCGTCATGTCGGTATGGGTCATGATCGTCTCGGTGAGCTGCCGGCCGACCGAATAGAGCGGGTTCAGGCTGGTCAGCGGATCCTGGAAGATCGCACCGATCTGTTTGCCCCGGATGCGGCGCATCTGCTCATAGGGCAGATTGTCGATCCGACGGCCTTCCAGCAGGATCTCGCCGGCTCCGACCTGCCCCGGCGGCTCCAGCAGGCCGATGATCGCCGCACCGGTCAGGGACTTGCCCGCGCCCGATTCGCCCACCACGCCCAGCACCTCGCCCTCGGCGATGTCGAAGGAGATGTTGTCGACGGCTGTCAACGTGCCCCGTCGGGTCGGAAACTCGACGACCAGATTGCGGACCTGAAGAAGGGGATCTGCCATAGCGATCACCGCAGCTTGGGGTTGAGGGCATCGCGCAGCCAGTCTCCGAGGAGATTGACGGCGAGGACCAGGATGGCTAGGGCGGCGCCGGGGAAGATCGTGATCCACCATTCGCCCGAGAACAGATAGTCGTTTCCGACCCGGATCAGGGTTCCCAGGGACGGTTCGGTCGGCGGCACGCCCACGCCCAGGAAGGACAGGGTTGCCTCGGTGATGATGGCGAGCGCGAGCTGGATGGTCGCGATGACCAGGACCGGGCCCAGCACGTTCGGCAGAATGTGGCGCCACATGATCATGATCGGATGAATGCCGATCACATGGGCCGCCTGGACGTATTCCTTGTTCCGCTCCACCAGGGTCGAGCCGCGCACGGTCCGGGCGTACTGCACCCAGTTCGACAGCCCGATCGACAGCACGAGCACGAAATAGGCCAGCGTCACCTGATCGACCTGCCATTCCGGATGGGTCTTGAAGTAGCCGATGATGATGCCGTTGATCAGCAGCGCGATCAGGATCGACGGGAAGGACAGCTGAATCTCGGCCGCCCGCATGATGAAGGCGTCGACCGCGCCGCCCACGAAACCTGAGATCAGTCCGAGCGCGATACCCATGACCATGGCCAGGATCACGCTGGCGAATCCGATGAACAGGGAGACCCGGCTGCCGTAGATGATCGCCGACAGAAGGTCCCGTCCCTGGTCATCCGTCCCCAGGGGGAACCGGGCCTCGCCGTACTCCATCCAGGCCGGCGGCAGGAGGGAATCCATCAGACTCAGACCGGCCAGGTCGAACGGATCATGCGGCGCGATCCAGGGACCGAAGATCGCCAGGATGAAATAGATCAGCGTGATCACGCCCGCAAAGATCGTGATCGGCGAGCTCTTGAAGCTGTGCCAGACATCGCTGTCGAAGAACCGGCGCATCATGTCGAGGAAGCCGGACTTAGGGACCGGCGCCGACACGATGCCTTGTGACTTGTCCACCTGATCAGCCATGCCCGCTGCCCTTTCCGGTATCGATCCGCAGGCGCGGGTCCACCACGTAGTAAAGCATGTCCACGATCAGATTGATCACCACGAAGAAGAACGCGATCAGCATCAGATAGGCCGCCATGATCGGGATATCGACATTGGTCACGGCCTGGAGGAACATCTGTCCCATGCCCGGCCATTGGAAAACGGTCTCGGTGATGATCGCGAAGGCGATGATCGAGCCGACCTGAAGTCCGGTGATCGTGATCACCGGCACCATGGTGTTCTTCAGCGCGTGGCCGAAATTCACCGCCCGGTTTCGAAGGCCGCGGGCGCGGGCGAACTTGATGTAGTCGGTGCGCAAGACCTCAAGCATCTCGGAGCGCACCAGACGCATGATCAGCGTCAACTGGAACAGACCGAGGGTGATCGACGGCATGATCAGCGCCTTGAGGCCGTCCACCGTCAGCAGTCCGGTCGTCCACCATCCGAGGTCCACCACAGTTCCCCGGCCGAAGGACGGAAGCTGGAAGATCTTCGGATCCAGCATGAACAGGCCGAATATGGAGATCGGCTGGAGGTTGGCGAGCGTCACCGAGAAAAAGAAGATCAGCAGAATCCCGATCAGAAAGGTCGGCAGCGAAATGCCGATCAACGATATCGTCAGAAAGCATTTGGCGAGGAACCCGTTGCGGTTCAGACCCGTATAGACCCCCATCGGAATCCCGACCAGCAGGGAAAACAGGGCCGAGATCAGCGAGAGTTCCAGCGTGGCCGGCAGGCGCTCGACCAACATCTGGGAGACCGGCCGCTTCTGCTGGTAGGAGATCCCGAAATCCCCCTGAACCGCATCGGTAATGTAGTTGAAGAACTGGACCGGGATCGGGTCGTTCAGCCCCAAGCGTTCCCGCAGCTCCGCGCGCTCTTTCAGGCTGGTCTCGACCCCGACCATCTGGTTCACCGGATCGCCGATGAACTGGAACATCGAGAACGACACCAACGCGACGAAGAACATCACGAAGAGCGACTGGATCAGGCGTCTGATGATGAAAGCGACCATGTGGCCGGACCATCCCGGTTGGGCGTTGCTGTCCAAAACGACCTCTGGCCGGCGGAGACCACCGGCCAGAGGGTAGAAAAATCCGGAAACCTAGTTCTTGGTCACATAGTAGAGCATGAACTGGTTGTCGGCTCGCTGGGCCAGCTCGATGTTCGAGCGCTTGCCCCAGGCCAGACCCTGCTGGTGCAAGGGGATGTAGCCCCGCTCCTCGTGCAGGATCTTGAACGCCTCGGCGATCATCGCGTCGCGCGCGTCGGCGTCGGTCTCGCTCAGCACCATGTCGGTCAGCTCGTCAAAACGGGCATTCGAGTAACCGCCCACGTTGAACTTGCCGCGGCCACCCTCCTCCGGGCTCCCGATGATGTTGTACATCACGTTCCAGCTGTCGAAGGAACCCGGGGTCCAGCCCAGGAGATAGAAGCTGGTGTCCCGTTTCGGACGCAGGATCTTGGCGAAGTACTGCGCCTTCGGCTGTGCCAGAAGATCGACCTTCACGTTGATCCGCGCCAGCATCGCCACCACCGCCTGACAGATCTTCTCGTCGTTGACATAGCGGTTGTTCGGGCAGTCCATGCCGACCTCGAAACCGTCCGCATAGCCGGCCTCTTCCATCAGCTTCTTGGCCATGTCGACATCGTAAGGCAGCCGCTCGATCTCGTCGGAGCGCGAGAACAGAAACGGCGAGATCATAATGGCCGACGGTGTCGCCAGGCCGCGCATGATCTTCTGCTTGATCGCCTCGATATCAATCGCGCGATAGAACGCCTCGCGGACACGGATGTCCTTGAAGGGGTTCTTGCCCTTGATGTTGGAATAGAGCAGTTCGTCGTATTCCTGGTCCATGCCCAGGAAGATCGTCCGCAGCTCCGGACCAGCCAGCACGTCGGTGTTGGAGTCACCCTCGAGCCGGGCCATGTCCTGCACCGGAACCGGGTACATCATGTCGATCTCACCGGACAGCAGCGCCGCGACGCGGGTGCTGTCGGAGCCGATCGGCGTGAAGACCACCTCGGTCAGATTGTGCGTCGGCGTGTCCCACCAGCCTTCATAGGGCATCAGGACGGTTTTCACGTCGGTCTCGCGCTCGGTCACCATGAACGGACCGGTGCCGTTGGTATTCCGCGTGGCGAAGTTTTCCTTGCCGGCGGTCACATCGGTCGGGGCCGTGGCGTCGTTCGCCTCGGACCACTCCTTGTCCATGATGTACCAGGTGGCCCACTCGTAGTGGAGAATCGGGTTCGGCGACTCGGTCACGAAATCGACCGTGTAGTCGTCGACCTTCACGATGTCGGTCACACCGGCAAGGCGCGTCTTGAGGTCGGAGCCCTCGGCCCGCACGCGGTCGGCGGAGAACAGAACGTCATCGGCGTTGAAGTCGTTGCCGTTCTGGAACTTGACGCCCTCGCGCAGCTTGAAGCGCCAGCGGGTCGGCTCGACGATCTCCCAGCTTTCGGCCAGGGCCGGTTGGATCTGCAGATCCGGTCCGCGCCGGATCAGACCCTCGTACACATTGCCCAGAAGGCCGAGCGTGAAGGTCTCGTTCAGCGAATACGGATCCAGCGATTGTGCATCGCCCTGGAAGGCCCATCGGAGGGTCTCCGCGTTCACAGGGGCGGCCGCAACGGCCCCCGACATGGCGGCCGCCGCAACGGTGGCCATCATAAATTTGCGCATCTTTGTGCTCCCAAACTTGTCCCTGTCGACCGAGTTTCGAACCTTCATCAGTTCGCCTCGATCGCTCTTTTCGTCAGCGCGACCTGTCCGCCCGACGTATCCGCCCACTAAAGCCGCGGTTTCGCAGTGCGTCAATGGTCGGACCATCCGGTTTTGGTGATTTCTTGGGCACCCGCAACCAAATCGCCTCCTTGGAGCTTTTGTGCCCGCTAATTGGGCATGTGCGGTGCCCCGTGGAAAGCCCGGTTGTTCGACCGGATCAAAAATCCCGATTTGCGTCCGCCCACGTTCCGCCCGCATATCCCTGGGTTATATTCCAAGTTTCAAAGGAGTTCGTCATGACCGTCAAGGATATCGACCATGTGGTGATCGCCGTAAGCGACGTCGCCGCGGCCAAAGCCAGTTGGGAGGCGCTTGGCTTCACCACCACGCCCCGGGCGGTGCACCCGTTCGGGACCGCCAACAGCCTGATCCAGCTCGGCGGCAACTTTGTGGAACTGGTGGAGATCGACGATCCTGCAAAGATCGAGGACAGCAGCGGCGATTTCTTTGGGTTCGCGGCACACAACCGGGATTTTCTGGCGACGCGAGGACAGGGCCTGTCGATGCTGGTTCTGACCAGCGAGGACCGGGATGCCGATCAGGCAGCCTGGCGCAAATCCGGCCTGCGGACCTACGAGCCGTTCAATTTCGAGCGGATGGCCGGCCAGCCGGACGGGTCGAAGGCGCGGGTCGCCTTCCGGCTGGCGTTTACCGGCGACGCATCGGTGGACGGACTCGGGTTCTTCGTCTGCCAGCAGGAAACCCCGGAAAGCTTCTGGAAACCTGACTATCAGCGGCACGAAAACGGTGCAAAGCGAATCCATTCCGTCCAGCTCGCCACCCCTGACCGAACGGCGGCGGCCCGCTTCCTCGCTGAGTTCTCGGGGGGCTCGGAAGATGAGAATGGCATCTCGCTTCTGTCGGATCGGATCGACTTGGTTGCCGCCGCAACGGCGGCTTTTCAGGAACTGACCATCACGGTCGAGGGCAGCGCGGAAGCCGTTCGGACGATACCGCCCGAGCACGCCTGCGGAATCCGGGTGAGGCTGGTCAGCGCATGATCGGCCAAAGCCCGGTCCTGGCCGGTTCGCCTCGACACCACCGGCGCGCTATGCTCTAACGCCGCCCCATGTCCTCGCGCGATGTCCGTACCGAAGCCTTCGCCATGGCGTCGTTCATCTTACAGGTGAACACGCTGCGCACGCTCGTGACCAAACATCTGATCTCTCAGGACGAGGCGATCGAAATCGTCGACGAGGCGCGACGGCAGCTCGATCATCTGATCGCGGCGAACCGTACGGACCGAGCCGCCATGCTGGACCGCGAACTGCTGGATTACGAGGCCATCTTCCGGGATATCGACGACCGGGCCGCAGAGGATCTCCTGCGTACCCTGCGGGACGCGCTGGAGCATATCCTGGGGGCCAAGTCGGTGGATCTGGGCGAGGACGGCGAGCCCGAGGATTACGGGGATCCGCCGCCCTATTCAGGCGCGTAACGGACCCCTATTTGAGATCCGCCGCCGACGAGATGATGTGGGAAACGAGGCCGTAATCGACCGCCTCTTCCGCTGACAGCCAGAAATCGCGGTCCGTGTCCTTGGCGATCTTCTCCAGCGACTGACCGGTCGCGACCGCAAAGATATTGTTCAGACGCTCATGCATGCGCTTGATCTCACGCGCCTGAATGGCGAGGTCGGAGGTCGGACCGCCGGTACCGCCGGCCGGCTGGTGCAGCAGGAAACGGGTGTTCGGCAAACTGTAGCGATCGTCCTTCTCGGCCGCGCAATAGATCAGCGCACCCGCACTCGCCACCCAGCCGGTTCCCAGGGTCCGGACACGCGGCGAGATGAACTTGATCGTGTCGTGAATCATATCGCCCGATTCCACGTGCCCGCCCGGCGAGGACACGATGACCGTGATCGGATCATCGTTCTCGGCGGCCATGGCCAATAGCCGCGCTGAAACGTCACGGGCCAGATCCTGATTGATTCCACCGGTCACCATCACCATCCGCGCGTCGAACAGCTTGTTCTCGACACTGGTCGGGGTAGAGGGCTTCTTGTCCTTCTCGTCGTCCTCATCGTCGTCGAGAACACTGGACCGGATGCCGGAGGCGCGCGCGCTGCTTTTGAGCATGGATGAGGTACCGCAGAGTTCGTGTGAAAAACGGGTGATCTAAACGCTTCCCGGAACATAGGCAGCGCCCTGGGGACGGTCAAGCGGTGCGGCTGGATCTTGACCTGATCCGCCGAAAGCCCCATCACCACGTGATGCAGGAGGCAGATCCCACCGTCGTAGAGCCTGCCGATCCGGGGACTCCGGAAGAAGGCCTGTCCGATACCCCGACCGGCACGGAGAAGGCGCGCAAGGCGAAGCGGACCACGCCGAATATCGAACTCGGCGTGACGACCATCCGCGATCATGTTCGGACACTGCCGAATGCTCCTGGCGTCTATCGGATGATGGATGAGGCCGGCGAGGTGCTCTATGTCGGCAAGGCCCGCAGCCTGAAGAAGCGGGTGGCGAACTACACCCACCCCGCCAAATTGGAGCACCGGATCTTCCGGATGGTCAGCGAGACCCGTCGGATGGAGTTCGTGACGACCCATACCGAGGTCGAGGCGCTGCTGCTCGAAAGCAATCTCATCAAGCGGCTGAGGCCCCGATTCAACGTCCTGCTGCGCGACGACAAGAGCTTCCCTCATATCCTGATGACCGGCGACCACCCGTTCCCGCAGCTCGCCAAGCACCGGGGCGCGCGCAAACGGAAGGGCGATTACTTCGGGCCCTTCGCATCCGCCGGGTCGGTCAATCGGACGATCACCGCCCTGCAGCGCGCCTTCCTGCTCCGAAACTGTACCGACGGGGTGTTCAGCAACCGCACCCGGCCGTGCCTGCAGTACCAGATCAAGCGCTGCTGCGCCCCCTGCGTCGGCTATGTTTCCGAGGACGAATACTCCGAACTGGTCGATCAGGCGAAGGCCTTCCTCGGCGGGAAGTCCAGCTCCATTCAGCGGGACCTGTCCGAGAAGATGCAGCAGGCGGCGGATGCGCTGGAGTTCGAGTCGGCGGCCGTCTACCGCAACCGGATCCGCGCCCTGACCGCCGTTCAGGCACACCAGGACATCAATGTCGACGGGGTGGAAGAAGCCGACGTGATCGCGCTTCACGCCGATCGTGGGCAGACCTGTATCCAGGTGTTCTTCTTCCGTGCCGGCAGCAATTTCGGCAACCGCGCCTATTTTCCGAGCCACGACAAGGACACCGATGCTCCGGACGTACTGGCCGCCTTCCTGGGCCAGTTCTACGACGACAAGACCCCGCCGCGCCTGATCCTGCTGTCGCACCAGATTCAGGAGGTCCCGCTGATCGAGCAGGCGCTGGCGGTGCGGGCGGAGCGCAAGGTCGAGGTGCTCACCCCCCAGCGCGGGGCGAAACGCAAGCTGGTGGAGCATGCCGTCACCAATGCGCGCGAGGCGCTGGGCCGGCGGATGGCCGAGAGTGCCTCCCAGCGCAGGCTGCTGGAAGGGGTCGCCGCCGTTTTCGGGCTGGACGGCATGCCCGAACGGATCGAGGTCTACGACAACTCCCATACCGGCGGCACGAACTCGGTCGGCGGCATGATCGTGGCCGGCCCCGACGGCCTGATGAAGAACGCTTATCGCAAGTTCAACATCAAGAATGTGGCCGACGGCGAGACCAGCGACGTTTTGGATCAGGTCGAGGCCGGCGACGATTACGCGATGATGCGTCAGGTCCTGACCCGCCGCTTCGGGCGGGCCCTGAAGGAAGACCCGGAGCGGGTTTCGGAAACCTGGCCGGATCTGATTCTGATCGACGGCGGACAGGGACAGCTCAAAGTCTCGCTGGAGGTTCTCGAGGAACTGGGCATAGACGACCTGCCGGTGGTGGGGGTCGCCAAGGGCCTGGACCGCGACGCCGGACGGGAACGGTTCTTCATGCCCGGGCGCGCGCCCTTCACCCTGGAGCGGCAGGACCCGGTGCTTTATTTCATTCAGCGCCTTCGCGACGAAGCGCACCGCTTCGCGATCGAGACGCATCGGGCACGCCGCACCAAGGCCATGAGTCAGAATCCGCTGGATGAGATCCCCGGCATCGGCGCCAAGCGCAAGAAGGCGCTGCTGCACCATTTCGGCTCCGCCCGCTCGGTCACACGGGCCGGTTTAGCGGATCTTCTGGCGGTCGACGGGATCAGCGACGCGGTCGCCCGCAAGGTCTACGATTTCTTTCACGACGACGGATAGCCGGCGGATCACTCCGCTTGCGACCGCACATGTCGCAAGCTGGAGCGAAGGTAATCCCAGCCGGTGAACAGGGTCAGCCCGGCAGCGATCCACAGCAAAACCTCTCCGATCAGCTGGGATTCGATCCAATCCGGCGAGTCCGTTCCGATGATCAGGAAGCCGAGCGAAACCAGCTGCACCGTGGTCTTCCACTTGGCGAGCTTGCTGACCGGCATCCCGACCCGCAGCTCGGCCAGGAACTCGCGCAGCCCGGAGACCAGGATTTCCCGCAACAGGATGACCAGGGCCGCGAACACCGTCCAGCCGTCAATGTGATCGAGAGCCGCCAGCATCAGCAGGCAGGCCCCAACCAACAGCTTGTCCGCGATCGGATCCAGCAACCGCCCCATCGTGCTCTGGACGTTGTAAGCGCGGGCGACATACCCGTCGAAATAGTCTGTCAGGCAGGCCAGGGTATAAAGTCCGAGCGCGATCCACCGGAAGGTCTCGCCCCCGATCCACAAGCAGGCAATCATCGGCGCGATGACAATGATACGCCCGACCGTGAGGATATTGGGAATCTGAGACAACATGAACTGGATCTCGTAATGTCGGGAGGCATTTGCCGAGAGACTACGCCATCCGTCCAGCAGGTAACAGGCCTCAGTCCGACCCCGAGCGCGTGGCGTTTGCAGGCCCCTCGGTCCGGCGCAGGCGCGCCAGATCCAGCAGGCGCGCCCGACGCCGATGGGTGCGGCGCTCCAGGAACTTCTCGATCAGCCATCCCAGATAATAGCCGACCGGCGCCCCCAGGATCATGAATGGGATGCTGCCGACCAGAATGGTGATCGCGCCGTCGCCGCCGATCTTGAGCAGCTGAGTAATTTGGCCGACACTTTCGAATTCGATCAACTGACTGCAGTTTCGAACTTTGCATCCGAGAAAATAGTAGAGGGTGTAGGTCGGCACCATGGTCAGCGGATTGACGACCAGAGATCCGAGCAACGCGATCACAGGATTGAAGGTTCCGGGCCGAAAGTGGTTCACCGCGAAGCTGAACACAAAACACATCACCAACTGAAGACCCACCGTCGGCGAAAACCCGACCGCCATGCCCATGGCCATGGACTGCGATATCACCCCATTGCGGAGGTTGATATGACGTCCTTGGCGGATGATTTTTGCAAGCAGGCGCTTCAGCATTTATGTCCGGCCCTTGGTGATAATCCGTTCTGGCAGCCAAGCCCTAGTGAATCAATTGATTTTGTCGAGAATGCGATGAACAGGTTCCATATCTCTATACATGGGGCTTCGGTGCCTCGACGTCGAGGCTCATGGATTGCGATCTTGGCACTCAGCGCTTAACCATGAATGAATACCGGGTTCGATTTTGAAAGACGTCATCATGACACGCGCTCGCACCACCGGCGCATCATTGCGGACCACCGCGGACACCGGGCCGCGTGTCTTCGGTCTGGCCGGATGGTCGGGCAGCGGAAAGACCCACGTGATGGCACGCCTGATTCCGACCCTTGTCCGGAGGGGATTCCGGGTGTCGACCCTGAAGCATGCCCACCACCGGTTCGATATCGACCATCCAGGCAAGGACTCCCACACCCACCGGGAGGCCGGCGCGACCGAAGTTCTGATTTCCTCGGCGCACCGGTTCGCGCTCCTGCACGAGCTGCGCGATGAGACCGAACCGACCTTGCCGGACTTGCTGGCGCGCCTGACACCGGTGGATCTGGTCCTGGTCGAGGGGTTCAAACACGACCCGATCCCGAAGCTGGAGATCCACCGCCCGTCAATCGGCAAGGCTCCTCTCTGGGGCACCGACGCATGGATTGTCGCGGTGGCCAGCGACGAATTGCTGTCCGATTGCACCAAGCCGGTTCTGCCGCTGGCCGATATCGACGCAATCGCGGATCTGGTGATCGAGGCCGCCGGCCCCTGTCCCACGGCCGGGGCATAGACCGATGGGTACGCTGGTTCTGACCGATGACTGCTTCGCCTCCGACGGCTCGCTTCTGCCTTTGGAGACAGCACTGAGCCGCGTGCGGCGTGGTTTAGAAACAGTGGTTGTCGCGGAAACGGCCTCCCTGGAACAGGCGCTCGGCCGGGCCTTAACTGAGGATCTGGTGGCCAACGTCAACGTGCCGCCCCACGACAACGCTGCGGTCGACGGCTGGGCCGTAAGACATGGAGATCTGAACGCCTCGACCGAGACGTTGCTGAGGGTCGGCGCGCGCATCCCCGCCGGCCACCCGCTTGAGTATCCTCTGGCCCCGGGCACCGCCGCCCGGGTCTTCACAGGCGCCGCCATGCCGGCGGGCGCCGACACCGTGGTCATGCAGGAAGACTGTCGCCGAGACGGGGAAACCGTCCTGATCCCGCCCGGCGCTTTGGCGGGAGCCAACCGCAGACGCACCGGCGAGGACATCGCGGCGGGCACCGTCATCCTGCCGGGAGGACGGCGCCTGAGCGCACCGGATATCGGGATCGCCGCATCTGTCGGTTGCACCGACCTGCCGGTATTCGCACCGCTTCGGGTCGCCGTCTTCTCGACCGGGGACGAGCTGCGGGAGCCCGGTACGCCGCTTGCGCCGGGCGCCATCTACGACAGCAATCGGCACAGCCTGAAGGCACTGCTGACCGGATTTGGCTGCCTCGTCTCCGATCTGGGCATCCTGCCGGACAATCCGGACACCATCCGCGACAGTCTGGAACAGGCCGCACGCGACCATCATGTGATCGTCACCTCTGGCGGGGTCTCTGACGGAGAAGAAGACCACGTGCGCGCCGCCGTCGGGGATCTCGGGCGGCTGGACGCGTGGCGGCTGGCGATCAAGCCCGGACGGCCGGTCGCCTTGGGTGTAGTGCGGGGGCGCGCCTTTATCGGTCTCCCCGGTAACCCGGTCGCGATGGCCGTGACCTTTCTGCACATCGCCCAACCGATGCTGTCCGCGCTGGCAGGGTACACGTGGACGGCACCCGCGAGATTTCCGGTGACCGCCGGTTTTTCACATGCCAAGAAGTCCGGGCGGCGCGAGTTTCTGCGGGTGCGGTTGGAGCCAGGTGCAGACGGCATTCCCCTAGCGCGGCTTGCCGGACAGCAGGGCTCGGGCATCCTGTCCTCTCTGGCCGCCGCCGATGGCTTGCTGGAGCTTCCCGAGGACGCCACGGGTCTTCAACCTGGTGCCCGGGCCGCCTATCTGCCCTTATCCGAGGTCATGTGTCGAAGGTAGCGGAATGAAACTGAAATACTTCGCTTGGGTGCGCCAGCGCGCCGGAACCGGCTCCGAAACCGTCGACGTACCTCCGGAGGTGAGCACTGTCGCCGAACTGGTCGGCTGGCTGCGCAGTCGTAGCCCCGGACTGGCGGAGGCGTTCCAGGACACAACAGCCATCCGCTGCGCGGTCAATCAGACCTATGTCGAATGGGATCACCCGGTCGCTCAGAACGATGAGGTCGCCTTCTTTCCACCCGTGACCGGAGGCTAGGCCGTGAGCGTCCGGGTTCAGGAAGCCGCATTCGACGTGGCGGTGGAGATGGCAGAGACCACCGGAGGCGATACCTCGATTGGCGGAGTCGCGATGTTCGTCGGCCTGGTGCGGGATCTTGATCCGCATGCCGACGCCAAGACAGTCTCGGCCCTGACGCTCGAGCATTATCCGGGCATGACCGAGCGGCAGCTGGAGAGCATCGAAGCCGAAGCGCTCCAGCGCTGGCCGCTTGCCGCGACCCGGATCGTGCATCGCCACGGTCGTATGGAACCGGGAGAGCCGATCGTGCTGGTGATCTGCTGTTCGGCCCATCGCGAGGCGGCATTCGAGGCCTGTGCCTTCCTGATGGACTGGCTGAAAACCAAGGCGCCGTTCTGGAAGGTGGAGGACACCGACGACGGTCCCCGCTGGGTCGAGGCGCGCGCCGCCGACGATGCCGCCGCCGACCGCTGGGCCAAACCGGAATGCTGACCCCGGGGAACACCTACGAAGAAGTCGTTGCCGGTTTCCGTTGGCGAGTCCCCGAGCACTACAATATCGGCGTCGACATCTGCGACCGCCATGCCGATGCCGGGCTGGGTACCGCGCTGATACATCTTGCCCAGGATGATCGGGTCACCGAGTACAGCTTCCCGGATCTCAAACGACTCTCGAACAAACTGGCCAATGTCATGAGCGCGCACGGGATCGCGCGGGGCGACCGGGTCGGTGTGCTGATGCCGCAGCGGCCGGAGACCGCGATCGGTCATATCGCCGCCTACAAGGCCGGTATGATCGCGGTACCGCTGTTCACCTTGTTCGGCGCCGATGCCTTGGCCTATCGGCTTGGCGACAGCGGGGCACGGGCGTTGATCACCGATCTCGAGAGCTGGCCGAAGATCGCCGCCATACGCGATCAGCTACCCGAACTGCGCCTCGTCCTGGTGGTCGATGCCACCGAAGACAGCGACGGAGCGACCGCCTTCGGTCCGGCAATGGCGCGCGCCTCCGATGCTTTCACCCCAATCGATACCCTCGCGGACGACCCGGCGGTGATCATCTATACCTCCGGCACCACCGGTCCGCCGAAGGGCGCGCTGCATGCCCACCGGGTGCTGCTCGGCCATTTGCCGGGGGTCGAGTTTCCCCAGGAGTTCTTTCCCCAGCCGGGCGACAGATTCTGGACACCCGCCGACTGGGCCTGGATCGGCGGCCTGATCGACGTGCTGCTGCCGGCCCTGCATCACGGAGTTCCAGTCGTCGCGCACCGTTTCACCAAGTTCGAGCCGCAGAAGGCCGTCGACCTGATCCAGCGCTTCAAGATTCGGAATGCCTTTCTGCCGCCCACCGCCCTCAAACTGATGCGGCAGATTCCGAACGCCCGCTGTCCGGGCATGCGCTCGATCGGGTCCGGAGGGGAATCCCTCGGCACCGAGCTTCTGGATTGGGGCCGCGACGTGTTCGGCTTCACGATCAACGAGTTCTACGGCCAGACCGAGTGCAACCTGGTGGTCGGCAATTGCGCCTCGATCCTGCCGGTACGCCCCGGCTCGATGGGCAAGCCGATCCCCGGCCATGAGGTTGCCATCGTTGACGATCAAGGCACCCCCGTTGCCACTGGCGAGGCCGGAAACATCGGCGTGCGACGGGGTGATCCGGTCATGTTCCTGGGCTATTGGGGCAAGCCGGAGGCGACCGAGGCAAAGTTCGCAGGGGACTGGATGCTGACCGGGGACCTGGGCCGGGTCGATCCGGACGGCTACCTATATTATGTCGGTCGGGACGACGACGTGATCACTTCGGCCGGATATCGGATCGGCCCCGGTGAGATCGAGGACTGTCTGTCCGGTCATCCCGCGGTGGCGATGGCTGCGGTCATTGGGGTGCCAGACCCGATCCGGACCCAGACGATCAAGGCCTGCATCGTGCTCGCCGCAGGGTATCAGGAGTCGGACACTCTCAGGGCCGAAATCCAGGACCATGTCCGTCAGGCGCTGGCAGCGCACGAATATCCCCGCATCGTCGAGTTCGTCGACGCCTTGCCAATGACCGCCACCGGAAAGATCATGCGCCGCGTCCTGCGGGACCACCACACCGAGACCGGGAGCTCGACCTTATGACCGTCACGATCGACTACTACCTCTCAACCTCCAGCCCCTGGACCTATCTCGGGTCGGGCCGGCTGCACCGGATCGCCGAGAAGACCGGAGCCAAGGTGAACGTCTATCCGGTCGCGTTCGGGCAGATTTTCGCGGTCTCCGGAGGGTTGCCGCTTCCGAAGCGCGCACCTCAGCGTCAGGCCTATCGGATGATGGAGCTGAAGCGCTGGAAGGAATTCCTCAACGATCCGATCAATATCGAGCCAACCAACTTCCCCGCGACCGATCCGATCTCGTCGCTCGCTGTCATCGCCGCACGGGAGTTGGGGCTGGACGCGTTCGGCCTGTCGACCGCCCTGCTAACGGCGCTCTGGGTGCATGACCGGAACATTGACGATGCCGAAGTCACCGCAGCCGTGACGGCGAGCCACGGACTGGATGCAAATGCCGTTATGGAAAAGGCCGCAACCCCCGAGATGGCGGCCCTGTTCGAAGCGGACACCAAACACGCCATCGATCAGGGCGTCTTCGGGGCACCGAGCTATGTGGTCGACGGCGAGATCTTCTGGGGTCAGGACCGGGTGGACCTGCTGGCGTGGCGGCTGGGCGTCTAGCGCCCAGCCGGATGCGGTTTGGCGGAGGCGACATGCCGATCCCGCAAAGCATCCTGAACATTGAACAACGCGAAGCGCTGGACCCCGCCGGATTGGAGCAGTCCGCCCTGACGCGGATCCATTTTGCTCCGATCTGGAGGGAGATCCAGCAAGACCTCGAAGTCCTGCGCCGCGAGGCTGACGCGGCCATTCTGTCCCAGATCGGCCAGTCCGGGGGCCTCAGAAGCGGCCGTCATGGGGGCTATCCTCATGGATACTGCAAGCCGATCCGGGATTTCACGCTTCAGCGCCTTCTGACGCCCACATCCGCCGATATCGGCCGTCCAGCGTGCGCTGCCATAACGCGTTTCCGGGAGGCAGGCGGCCTGGTCAAAGGGATCTGGGGCGTGCAGAAGGACCGCTACTTCCAGAACGCCATACAGGTCGGCGATCTATGGTTCGATCTCGCCAACGACACGGTCGACACCACCCGGCCACCGGTGGAGATTTTGCCGTTTGCCGAAGCCCAATTCTCCGAGATCAAGAGCTTCGAGCGTTACGCCACGATTGCGGAGAGCTATTGGGGACTGACGGCCGTGCCGAACCGCTACCTCCGGGGGCTTGCGGCGAGCTTCCCGGTCTTGCTGTACGGGCCGACAGGTCCGGTTCGGGTCGCGGCGCCGGTTACGATGACCCCCCGGAACATCCGCCTCGCCTATCTGCCGGCGCGCAGTTTTCTGCTCGACGGCCCTTTCGCCGACCGAACACTGCCCGACCGGATCGCCGAGACCCTTATGACTACGGCCGGAGGCAACGCCGATCCGATGACGCCGTCGGAGCTGGATCAGGCCCTGACCGCAGAGTGCGACGCCGCAGCGAACCTGACCGAGTCGGCGTTTCTAGACCGCTTCAGCGCACTGCTGCAAAACGCGAACCGGTTCATGACCCCCGAGCAGCGCGGGATCGCGAGCGCCGGATCAAAGGAGCTTGAGACCCCGTCCTCGCGCCCCTATCTTTAGCGTCACGCGACAAGGAGGACGAGATGGCCGAAGCGGCGAAGACCGAGCATGCGAAGGTGTTGATTATCGGTGCCGGCGCGGCCGGACTGACCGCCGGGATTTATACCGCGCGTGCAGGGCTCGAGCCCCTTCTGGTGGCAGGCCTCCAGCCGGGCGGTCAGATGACCATCACCTCCGATGTCGAGAACTATCCGGGATTCGCCGATCCGATCCAAGGCCCCTGGCTGATGGAGCAGATGCAGAAGCAGGCGGA
>JANSYC010000154.1 GCA_024742605.1 Alphaproteobacteria bacterium
ACGCTGCCGGGTCCGAGCTGAACTGGATGGCCGGCGCCATGCTCGACATCGTCGGTGTTCTTCTGCTCTCGATCCTCGGCGGACTGGCCGCCTTCATCCTCGTGGCCTCCCGTCTGATGATCGCGCTCCTGATCGGGATCGCCCCGGTGATGATTTTCCTCACCCTCTTCGAAGTGACCAAGGACTATTTCGCGCGCTGGCTTTCGGCGTTGGTTTCCTTCGCGCTCTACCCCATCGTCGTCGCAGGCGTGTTCGCAACGATCACTGGCGTCTCTTCCGCTCTGATCGGAGAGCTTGGCGACCCGGAAGGGGCCTCAAATATAGGCGCGCTCATCCCCTTCTTCATGATGGTCCTCATGGCCAAGGGCTTCATTGTCGCCACGCCATTCATCGTCCGCGCGATTTCCGGCAATATCATGATGCCTGCCCTCTCCGGCGGCCTCGGTGGCGGATACAGCTTCGCTCGCGCCGCCATGGGAGGCCAGCAGGCCTACAATCGCTACCTCATCGGCGGGGCCAGTGGCGCAGAATACGCAGCCCTCAGGGCGCGGCAGTTCTTTGGCGTGCAGCAAATGCCAGTGCGGCAAGGCATGGGACAGACGGGTTCCGGAGGCGGCACAGGATCCGCAGACTCGGGATCAAAAATGCTGGCGCAGCTGGCGAGACTGGGACGGCTTGGGCGACGGTGACGGCCCAAAGCGGTAGTTCAGGCGCTGCGAACGGCAGCTTTCCAAAAAAAGGAGCGGGGTTGCGTCGCCTACCTCGAAACGATGATCTAGGCGATGTACCGTCGCGCGAACGACAGCGAGTTTACGTCGAGAGGGTAGGAGTTCAGATAGTCGGCAGCCGTCAAATCACCCAACGTGGCCATGTGGAGACCGCCTTCGCGCAGAGAGAATGGCCCTTGCCAATCAATAGCGCTGATCTTTGGCCAAATTTGCTTCCTGATCTCTTCGCGATCTGCCAATTCACGTTTTCCTTCATCCTCAAGTATCGCGATAAAGGTGATTGGAACTGCCGCCATATCTGACCAACTCGCGTGAGGATATGCGCGGATCTCACGAATAGAACGAACGGCTTTGCCGAGGTCAGATTCGCCTTTCGGGTACTTCGAAAGGATTGCTTTGCGCAAAGACGCCACCGATGCCACGAAAGCATCTGGAAAAGCAAATCGGCCAAAGAAGGTTTCAAGTGCTCTAGCAAATTCGAGCTGCTGCCTCTCGTCTTCGCACCCGCGTTGCCGCTCCCAAGAGACAAGGAGCTTTTTTGACACGCTCATTGTGCGAGAGAAATCGACAACTACATTGTCTGGTGTTGCGGACAGAAAGCCGAAACGAGGTGCTTGGCCTCGTTCAATCTCCCCAATACGTTTCGCGTCGACAACCACCATTGGGCAAACAGAGACATACGGGACGCGCTCAGACTCCCGAGCTACGTCGCAAGTCTGAGATATCACAGCAAATCCGACTGTCTCGGAGTCGAATACTGCGCCTCCGTCGTCTTCGCCTTCATCTGTCAGCTCTGAGACGTCGCGAAACAGAAAGTCGCCACAATCAAGGGAGAAATCGCCTTGCTGCCATTCAGCAAGGCGAGCCAGAAAAACTTCGTCGCTCTCCGGTGTTTTCTCGGTCAACCGGCACTTCCTTTATGCCTTGTTTCGACGTGCTTTTGCGCGCCGCAGCTTCGGTTGACTGAGCGGCAAGATTTCTGTTTCGTCCATTCCGCTCGATGCTTCGATGCTATCGCCCCAGTGTCTTGGCACGTTGAACCTTTCGGCGTCTTGGGTCAACGCAGGTCCGAAGGTTGGGCGGCCCAGACCTTTGCCTGCAAGTGCACGGACAAGTTCATACTCACCGCCAGACAGCAAATCCAAGAAGGTTTGCCCCGGTTGCGCATTGCCCAGAAGCAGATTGCGGTTCTCTTCGGCTGACCCTCTGTCGATGAACCTGAGAGCGGTCACGACTTGCCCCAAGCGCTCATGGTTTTCAGCGGACACAGCCTTTCCAGACGCCCAATGATATGGAGCGCGCGCGGACACCTCGAAAACCTCTGCAATCTGAGCCCATGTTAGTCCAGAAATCCGCCGAAGCTCGTGGACCAATTCGGCAGGTGCTGTGTTCGCGGTCCGATTATTGTCCTCGAAGGAGAAAGACACCGGAATGTTCAGTGCAGTGCTGCCTTCAAGGTATTCTTGGCGCATGGCGAACGCTTGAATGTCTCGCTCGAACACTTTGAAACTCTGCCCATGCGAGAACGGTGCAGCCACTTCGGGTGCGGTTTGATCCATCACATCAAATCGAGTTGCCCCATTCACAGCGGGAGCGAAAAGGATCGCGGCGGATGCCGCGCCTGCGGAAAGTTGTTCAATCAGCATGTCACTTGACCCCAAAACGTTCCAAGAATTTTTCGGTCACACTCCACCGGAAGAAAGCATAGGCGCGCGCAGCTACCTTGTCGAGTTCGGCACACAGCATTTGGGTATCAAAGATCTGCCCCTCACAATTTGTGCTGTAGGAATCCACGTCGAGAACCCAGCTTTTCACATCAACCGGCGGTGCCATTTCGACGTCGTGGCTGAACTTGGGAGGCGCGAGGCCATACCGAGCGATGATCTTACCTTCTTTGGTCGAGCCTGTGATCTCGGTCATGGAAAAGTCGATGTGTTCGACCAATCCTGATTGCAGGACATTCAATAATTCTTGATGAATTAAATCCGACATGACTTCAAGGTCGTCAGGGTCCTGCAGACGATCAACGTATCTAAACCCTACACGCTGCACCAGCTTAGGGCGAATAGTCTCAACGAGCTTCCCAAGAATGAACTCGAACCGAGACAGGAAGTCATCTCGGGACACATAGCTCGCCGTTTCCAAAGTGATCGCATCCGGCCCCAAAGACACACGCAGCACCCTGCGTGCATCGAAGAACCGCCAGACAACAGTGGTGACTTGCCGGTGCTTCACCTCGTTGCCGTCGATAACGATGTCCACGCCTTGGATCGTGTCGCTCTGAAAATGTGGGTACTCGTCACGGATAGCCTCTTGGAAATCTGCGATGTAGCTTTCTTCTGCGATCTTAGAGATCCGAGGAAATTTCACTTGCCCGAGCACACGCACCAGGGGCGCGTTGCTCAGGAGCACACGATCAGGAACCTCCCCGAAGAGGGGGTCGTCGCAACGATCTGCCATGTTGTTCGCCCTCTTTTTTGAACGGACTATAGCATATGAAGTAGAGTGTGAAGCAAGAATTTCTAGCCTTCAGGAGGTAAAGATTGGTTTAACGGCTGGCACGCTACTCAATTGTGAGGTGGGTCAGCCCGCAACATCAAACCGAAGTAACAGACACAATGCAGCCGAACGGATGCGTTGGCTCGGCCCATACTGTGGCTTGGGGTTGGCACACGACGCAGCAGCCATTCGTGCGCTTCGCAGCGAACGGCAGCTCTCCGTCCTCCCCGACAAACAGGCGATGTCCGCCACCCTATCGCGCAACCAGCCTTTCACCATCCTCCTCTCGCAGCATCGCTTCCATTTCGTCCAAGCCATCGACTGCAGAGCGCATCTGCGCCTCATCAGCTACGCTCGCTGCTTCAGAATCCGCGACGCCGCTGCCAAAATCCATCTCCATCTGGCGCTGTTCCTCGGCGATGACGGCTTGAACGACAGGCGCGGTCTTCTTTGGAGCGGCGTCGGCTTGGCCTGACGGTTGACCATCGCAAGCCTGGCTCGCCCTCTCCACATCGGCTTCTGTTCCCCCTGGCCCATCCGACGGCGGCGTCATCGGCATGGCGCGCACACTCAGCGGCAGCGTGCCCTGCGATCCCCCTCCCCCCGGCTTCGGAAACGGCAGCTCCCCCGTCTGTGCCGCATGGATCGCCTTGAACAGCCGGTCGTCAAAATATTGGATCCGCTTTGCACGGACCGGCATCTGGGCATCGATCACCATGACGATTTCATCGAGCGGTAGGCGGCGCGCCTCATCCTCGGGCAGGAGAGAGCTTTCTTCGGTCCGGGTGGAC
>JANSYC010000168.1 GCA_024742605.1 Alphaproteobacteria bacterium
ACCCCCGAATATCAGCACCAGGGACCCCGCCAGGAAGGCGACGGAATAGAAGTAGGTCCTGAACCGCGTCCGCATGAGAGGACTCCCTGATACCGTGTCGAACGGGTAACGCGCGGACCGGGCGGAGGTTCCCGGTCACTTGCACATTTCTCCGTCCGATCAGTGGTCGACCAGATCGGCCACCAGCTGGGTCGCGGCCTCGATCAGCAGGACTTCCTCATCCACACGAACATAATAGTGACCCTGCGGCGGGCGGCGCAGGCCGTAGCGGTCGGGTTCCCGGATCACGACATAGTCCGTCCGGCCAAACCGGTCGCCGACCTGCCAGGCATCACGCTGACCATCGCGATAACCCTGTTCATAGGCCTGCGCTTCGCGATGACGCGAAGGCTCGCCGGGCTCGCACACGCCCTGACGGGCATGTCCGGGCGGGCAATGCGGCGGATCGGCCGCGGCTGGCGCACCGGTCGCGAGGGCCAGGCCAACGGCCAGAACAGGAAGGGTGGTCGTCATCAATTGCGCTTTCATGGTCAGCCTCCTTTCCAAGTGGCTCACCTGTTCAACGCGTCAGACGCCCAAGGGTTCAGATGGAAATCAGAACCCGTAGAGAAGGGAGATGTCGAGCCGCGTATCGGTCGGCTCGAAACCGGGCCGGTCCTCAAACTCATGCTCGATGCGCAGACCGGTCTGCAGGGCCCAGTCCCCGAACAGGCGGCTGGTCAGGCGGAAGCGCTGATCCACCCGCGATCCACCGCCCAGGAAGCCCGTGGTCTCGGAGGCGAATTCCACCGTGTCGGAGAAGGCATAGCTGAAGCTGGATCCGACCTCCCCGACCCAGTCGGTCAGCGTCTCACCGCCCAGGGCCGGCTCGCGATAGCGCTGACCGGCACCGGCGCGCAATTGCCAGTCCGCCTTGTCGCCGGCGATGGGATGCCAGATCCCACCCGCAGTCACGAAGGCCGAGGCCTGGTAGAGGCCGATCTCGTCGCGCTCATAGGAGCCGCCGGCATAATAGCCCAGACCGGAGTCCAGTTCGCGCGAGACGCGGGCTTCGGCGAGCCAATTGTCCCGCGTGGTGGCGACGGCATTCTCGGAGAAGAAGTATTCGAACTGGCTGTCCAGCTGCCAACCATGCTGGAATTCACGGTCCAGTTCGACGGCAAAGGTGAAGTCGGTCAGTTCCGAATTGCCGCGCTCGACATTGATGCCGAAGCGGATATGACCGGACCAGCTGTCGGCCTGCAGGGCGCGGATCGGCGCTGCCAGCCAGCTGCCGGAGCCTTCCGGGGCCTCGGCCAGATCGACCGGCGCCTCGATGGAGCGGTGTTCGGGCTGCGGGGCTTCGGCAACCGGGGTTTCGGTGGGAGCCGGATCCGGCAGCGGCCAATCGGCCACGGCGTCGGCACGGTTGGAGAAATGATCGAGAATGGCCTGGTGCACCGTCGCCCGCCCGCCGGGGACGAGGACAGAGACCATGTCGGCGATCTCGACGAAACGTTCATCCGGCGTATCCCGACGGTCGGCCTCGGCCAGCAATTGGCGGTAGCTTTCCGGCAGTTCGGCATGCGCCAGGGCCGGCAGGAACAGCACGGCCAGGGCGGCGATCAGGATACGCGGCATGATTATCCCCTCAGACATCGGCCCGTCGAACGAGTATCGGGCCTTAACTATGCCGGGGGATTTAAGATTTTATGGCCTCGCGTCGAGACCCGTCTGCAGATCGGGCCGCTAGAGGGCGATCTCGATCGTCCGGACGCCCTGATTGCGGCCGGCCGGTTGCACGGCCTGGACGACGTGACGGGCTTCGGCCGCCTGTTCCAGCTTGGCGTAGGAGGCCAGGCGCTGCGCCTTCTTCTCTTGCTCGCGACGGTCGGCCAGCATGGCGGATTTCAGCGTCTCTTCGGACATGACGATCTCCTCTCTCTATCGAAGCAAATCTAGCGATTGACCCGATCAATAGGAAATCGATCTTTGCGATGAGAGGTATTGAAACCGGCTATGAGCGCCAGCCTGGTCAGGCTGAACCTGCTCAGTTCATCTCAACCTCTTCCGGCGCCTCACCCGTCCAGCAGCCGGACATGTCCGGGACTATCGCCCCGCTTTACGTCAACGGGTCCGCCGGATGGTCATCTGACCCCAATAGGCCCGATCGATAAAGCACGCTTCCATGACCGTTTCGTGCAGCTCCATTTCGGGCCAGCTGTCACAGCCATCGCTGAAAACATTGTACGCTTCGGCATGAAAATCGATCTCGACAGACCCGTCCCGGATCGTGATCTGCCCGTCTCCGTCATAGCCCTGTCCCTGCTCGACCGGACCTTCGCCCGCTCCCGCACAATTCAATCGGAGGTCAAGGCTTTCACCGATCCGCATCTGGCAGCTCATGGCCGAGATGCTGTCGCCCATCTCCAGCAGATAAGCCTGACCGGCCGGGTTGCCCGCCTGCGCATCCTGAGCGGACGCCGTGCCGGCCGGAAGACCGGTCAGAAGCCCGGCCAATCCGGCGATAAAGACGGTTTTCAAAGACATGGTGTTTCCCCTTGGCTGCCCGCAGTCGATCATGTCTGCGCTTGACGGGAGATGAACGTCACAGGCCGCCCCTATTCGTGCATGTATTC
>JANSYC010000155.1 GCA_024742605.1 Alphaproteobacteria bacterium
CCCAGATCGTCGCCCGCCAGGTCCGGCCGCGGTGCGCCCTTCAGGTAATAGCGGGTCTGATCCGAAACCTCCGTCCAGGCGACCCGAAGATTTCGGAGGGTGCGATCAAGAAAGCCGTCGGTTGTTGCTTGTTCTGACATGCCGGGATTGTGTGGCGAAGTGGAAATTCAGGCAAGATACAATTCCATGAACCGGCGTGGTCATCGCTCTAGAACCTCTGATCTCCCGAGGTCGCCCTAGGACACCACTTCTCGGGTCGCCAGGAACCTCAGCTTCGGCCAGGTCTCGGCCGTGTGGTTCAGATGCCACCCGTTCCGGGCCAGGAATACCGGCTGGCCGTCATGATCCTCGGCGGTATCGCCTCTGTTGTTGTCCATGAAACGTTTGACCTCGGCCGGGTCGTCCGCCTCGATCCAGCGGGCGGTGTGGAGACCGGCGCTCTCGAACTTCACGTCGACGTCGTATTCCGTCCGGATCCGGTCCGCCAGCACCTCGAACTGCAGCGCGCCGACCACCCCGACGATCCACTGGCTGCCGAGCAGGGTCTTGAACGCCTTGGCGGCACCCTCCTCCGCGATCTGTTCGACCGCGCGGCTCAGGTGCTTCATTTTCATCGGATCCGTCGGTCGCACCCGCTGAAGAAGCTCCGGCGCGAAGCTGGGAATCCCCTTCACGTGCAGTTCCTCACCCTCGGTCAGGGTGTCGCCGATCCGAAGGTTTCCGTGGTTCGGAATGCCGATGATGTCGCCCGGCCAGGCCTCCTCAGCGACCTCGCGGTCGCGCGCCAGAAACAGCACCGGATTGTGTATGGCCATGGTCTTTCCGCTGCGCACGTGCTTGAGCTTGATGCCGCGCTTGAACTGCCCGGAGCTGATCCGAACGAAGGCGATCCGGTCGCGGTGCTTCGGGTCCATGTTCGCCTGGATCTTGAAGACGAAACCGGACACCTTGGCCTCGTCGGGCAGGATCTCACGTTCAACGGCAGGCTGCGGGCGCGGCGACGGGGCATCTGCCGCCAGCCCCTGCAACAGTTCGCGCACGCCGAAATTGTTGAGCGCCGAGCCGAAATAGACCGGCGTCAGGGTCCCCTCGAGAAATTTATGGCGATCGAATTCCGGCATCAGGCCGCGGGCCATCTCCACCTGTTCCCGCAGTTCGGCAACCTGGTCGGCCGGCAGCAACTCATCAAGCTTCGGATCTTCCAGGCCGTTGCATTGTATGCCCTGGGCCTGGCGTTCGCCGGCCCCGCGGTCGAACAGAACCAACCGGTCCTGGATCAGGTCGTAGCAGCCCTTGAACCGCGATCCCATGCCGATCGGCCAACTGGCCGGCGCCACTTCCAGCGCCAGCGCCTGCTCGACCTCATCGAGGATCTCGAAAGTGTCCCGTGCCTCCCGGTCGAGCTTGTTCACGAAGGTCACGATGGGGACGTCGCGCAGGCGGCAGACCTCGAACAGTTTGCGGGTCTGTGCCTCGATTCCCTTCGCCGCATCGATCACCATGACGGCGCTGTCGACCGCGGTGAGTGTCCGATAGGTGTCTTCCGAGAAGTCCTCGTGCCCCGGCGTGTCCAGAAGGTTGAACATTTTGCCGTCGAACTCGTAGCTCATCACCGAGGACGCCACCGAGATGCCGCGCTCCTGCTCGACCTTCATCCAGTCCGAGCGTGCGCGGCGGCGGTCTCCCTTGGCCTTCACGGCCCCGGCGAGCTGAATCGCACCTCCGAACAGCAACAGCTTTTCGGTGAGCGTGGTCTTTCCGGCGTCCGGATGCGAAATGATCGCGAACGTCCGGCGGCGGGCATGTTCTTCGGCAAGCGAGGCCATGGTAGGACCGGGGTTAGATGATGTCGCTGGTCTGACAGGACTTGGCGCTTGATAATGGCAGGCAGCCCGCTCCGCAAGCCGGGTAACCGTTTGCGCGGCCTACCGGCGCCTGTTTGGAGAGCTTCATGCACCCTCGTTTTTGCGTCCCCGCCAGCCGTCCGAGCGATCGATGACGGGCGGAGTCCCCGATCCCCTGCTCCGTCCGAAGGCTCGGCTGTCCATCACGGCACTCCTGCTGGGCGGCATCGGCGGCCTGGTCACACTCGCAATCGCGGCCGTGCTTTTCGCCGGGCTCTACGCCGCGGGTAGCAACACGATGGGTCTGCTGCGCGACAGTGCCAGGGACTCCATGGTGGCCCTGACCGAGCTCACCACCAATCACCTGCGTCCGGCCGCGGTGAATGTGCACGCAGTGGCGGAGCTGTTGGAGACCACGGATCTCCATATGACCGACGAAATGATCGAGAAGCTGCGCATGACCCTGCTCAGCGCCCCGCAATTGCGAGGCATAGGGGTCTTTCTCGACAACGGTGAGGCGATCCGGCTCGGCCGTGACCGGCTGTATTTTCGCGGGACGGTCAAGGAGGCCGGATTCGACTTCGACCGTATGAAAAAGGCGATGGAAATCCATGCCGTTAACTGGGGCGCTCCCGTCTGGGTGATCGAACTCGAGGAGACGGTGATCTACGCCCAAGCGCCGATCATTATCGACGGGGTTCCTCGGGGCCTGGTGGTTACCGGCATTTCAACGCGCGAGCTGTCGCGCTATCTGGATGAGCTGAGCACCTCCGTCGGCACCGCCTTCATCATGGACAGTCAGAAGCGCCTTATCGCGCATCCCAGGATGGTGTCCGGACCTCAGATCGAGCATCCTGAGAGAGATTTGCCCAGCGTTCAGGACGTCGACGACGAGATACTCCAGCATTGGGTCGCCGGAGAATTCAATCCGGCGAGCCTATTGGGCGGTGACGATCACGACCTTGATGCGCAGATCGTCCACACCGACACCGGCGACTTCGTGATCCTGTCACAGGAGCTTCCGGGGCTCTCTCCCCAGAAATGGACCCTCGGCGTGGCTGTCTCCACGGTGCAAGCGGACGTGTTCCTTCACCGTTTGTATCGGATGGGGCTCGCGGGCGTTCTTGTGCTCGTTCTCACCCTGCTCGCCCTGCTCTGGCTGGCCCGCGCCATCAGGCTGCCGGTCGCCGCCCTTGCGATTGCATCGGAACGGATCCGTCGCCTTGATCTGAACCCGCCGCCGCTACTTCCAAGGACCCGTATTTCCGAATTGGACGACGCTTCCGGGGCCTTCGGTCGGATGGTGACGGCACTGCACTCCTTCGAAAGCTACGTGCCCCGGCGACTGGTGTTCCGGATCATGCGCGACGGCAACAGCGAGGGGCTCGCCGCCCGGACCCGCCAGGTGACGGTCATGTTCACCGATATTCCGGGGTTCACCACCCTGTCTGAGCATCTGAGCGCCACCGAAGTCGCGAACCTGCTGAACGATCATTTCACGCTGATCGCCGGATGCGTCGACGCAGAGGACGGCACCATCGACAAGTATATCGGCGATAGCGTCATGGCCTTCTGGGGCGCGCCGTCGAAACAGCCGGACCATGCCGCCCGCGCCCTCCGCGCCGCTCGGGCGATCGCCGAGACGGTCCGCCTCGACAACGCCCAAAGGCGCGCCGACGGACGGCAGGAGGTTCGCATCCGCATCGGAATCCACTCAGGTCCGGCCCTGGCCGGAAACATCGGCGCGCCGGGCCGCATCAACTATACCCTGGTGGGCGACACGGTGAACGCGGCGAACCGCATCGAACAGCTCGGTAAAGATGTCGATGACAGCGCCGAAGTGATCGTGCTTGCCAGCGGTGACGCTGTCGAAGCGGCGGAATTGGACCCGACCGCTCTGGTCTCAACCGGCTCGCACGATCTCCGTGGGCGATCCACGCCCGTAACCGTGTTTAGGGTGGGGGTAGAACCATAGGTAAATTGTACCATGCAAGGCTAAATCGGGCCTTCGATAAACAAGCACCCGGGAGCCCCTTGTCCACCCGAACCGCCCCCGACTCGGCTTCCGCCTCCACCAGAGCCGTATCCTTTTCCA
>JANSYC010000069.1 GCA_024742605.1 Alphaproteobacteria bacterium
CGTCGCAGCTTGCAGTGGTTTGAAACCTACCCCTGACGGTCGGTTTCGAGGGGCCATACCCTCATCTTCCGTGCAGCTCGGCCCCCACATTGCTGTGGGTGCCTCGCGGCACACCTTCGTCCAGATGCCATTGCCAGTTCGAATACGACCGCATCCGCTGCACTCGGTTCCGACGGATTTCAGCGGCGAACAACGGGCCAAAGCGGTTCCACCAGAACCGCACAGTTTCGTGGCTGATATCGATGCCGCGCTCGTGCAACAGATCTTCGACATTCCTCAGCGAAAGCGGAAAGCGAACATACAGCATCACTGCGAGGCGGATGATTTCGGGGCTGCTTTGAAAGCCCTTGAAAGGGTCTGATTTTGTCATGCCGACAGGCTACGGAACCAGGCTCTCCGCCTCAAACCAAATCCTTCTGACAAGGCCCGGCTCAGAGTTCGTGGCAACGCCCGCTGGATGGATGTGGCGATCCCCTGACTTCGACCGCACAGAATTGGAATGGAAAATTTTAATTAGTAATACCTACGAATATCTTATTGACAACAGAAACTGTTGACTGCCCTAATAAAATGGTGCGGCGCAGCAATAGGCGGCACAAGCGATGGTAGTGACTCAGTTTAGCCGGTGGAGAGGTCGATATGAGAAACATTTGCGAGTGTGAATTGTGACCCCCCCGGCGACGCTCTGATATGGCGGCGATAACCTTTCAGGATGTCAGCAAGGTCTATGGCACCGTCACTGCGGTTCAGGATCTGACTTTGGTTTGCCCACAGGGCGAGATGCTGGCTTTGCTGGGGCCGTCCGGATGCGGCAAAAGCTCAATTCTGAAAATGGTTGCAGGCGTAGAGTCGGTCAGCCGCGGTGAGATTTTTTTCGACGACCGTCCGGTTTCCCGACTCGCGCCGGGTGCTCGCGATATCGCGATGGTTTTCGAGGATTACGCGCTCTATCCGCATCTGTCGGCCCGACAGAACATTGAATTCCCATTGAAGGTTCGTAGCGTACCCCGTTCCGTTGCGGACCGTCGGGTCGATGAAGTTATCAACCTCCTCGGCCTCGGCGATATGCTGGGCCAGCGGGTCAGCGATCTTTCGGGCGGTGCGCAGCAGCGCATTTCGATTGGCCGAGCCCTTGTCCGCGACCCCGAATTGATCCTTTTCGATGAGCCGTTGAGCCATCTGGACGGCGATCAGAAGGTTCAGTTGCGGTCTGAAATCAAACGCCTTCAGCAGACAGCCAACCTCACGTCGATCCTCGTCACTCACGACCAAAGCGAAGCGATTGCTATGGCCGACCGGATTGCGGTTATGGACCACGGCGCCTTGCAGCAGGTTGGAACCCCTGACGATCTGTATAGCCGCCCGGTTAATCTATTTGTCGCAAACTTCATCGGTGAACCGCCGATGAATCTGATCCAAGTCGATGCGGTGATCGAGGGGGACAGGTATGTCTTCAAGCACTCCGGCTGGACGGTTCAGGCCGGCCCAAGCGCGTCCCGTCTGTTGAGCCGGAGAAAAACCGGTGGACCGGTCATTCTTGGGATTCGACCTGAACATGTCCGCATCAGTCGTACAGGATCCAGATCGACGTCCGAAGGATTTACCGCAGAGGTCACCTATATCGAGCCGCGCGGGGACAGCGACACGCTGACACTGTCTTGGGAAGGCCTGCAGTCGCTCTGCGCCGAATTGGACGGACCGAGTTCTTGGCGCACAGGTGATCGCGCCCATCTGATCTTCAGCGATGCCCACATCATGCTCTTCGATTCGGAATCCGGGCGGAATCTAGGTGTCACACCATGACGCGTTTGGACCAATCTACCCTGTCGGTCAACGCGGTCTCGAAGTCCTTTGGGTCGGTGGAGGCGCTGCGGGACGTCTCACTGTCGGTAGAGCCGGGAGAGGTCTTGGCTATCACAGGGCCGAGTGGCGCAGGTAAGACCACATTGTGTCGCCTGATTGCCGGATTAGAGCACCCCGATCGAGGAGACATCGCACTGGGCGCCGCGCGGTTCAGTGACATCACTCTGGGCCGCCGCAGAGTGTCCTACCTGTCTGAAAGCTATGCTCTTTATCCCCATAAGACAGTTTTCGAAAATGTGGCCTCCCCGCTTCAGGTTCCAGGGCGGCGTTCGAATCTGACCCCGGCGGCACTTCGGGATTTAGTCTCTGCACAACTTACGGCGGTCGGCATCGGGCATTTGGAAGACCGATTGCCGTCGGAATTGTCCGGTGGCCAGAAGCAACGGGTCGGTCTTGCTCGAGCGCTGATCCAAACCGACGCATCGATGACGATTTTAGACGAACCTATCTCACATCTAGACGCAAAGCTCCGGCATCGACTGCGGGGGGAAATCAAACGGATGCTGGCCGGCCGCGGCGTGCCCGGGCTCTGGGTTACACCGGACGGGTTGGAGGCGCTGTCGGTTGGCGACCGAGTGGTCGTTCTGGTTGAGGGCGAAATCCAACAGACGGGGACGCCCTCGGAGATTTGGGACACCCCGGCTTCGGTCGAGGTGGCGAGGCTTATCGGCGACCCTCCGATCAACCTGATCCACGGTCGTATCAGGACGATTGGTGTCGAGGGTTTTCTGGAAACCGACGGTGGCCAGCGAGTTCGACTCGGTTCGACTCTCTTAACCCAGCTACATAGGGCGACTAAGGCCGCAGATGTCACTCTCGGCATCAAACCGCGCGCCTTGGTTTTTGAAAAAAAAACGACCGAAAACGATGGCGCCGAAATCTATGCCGCCGAGCCTTTCGGAAAACACATGCTGATCAGCGCCCTTCTGGATGGACAAATCTTGCGTGCCAAAACGCGGGACTATTTTGATGGATCGCTGGGCGACCACGTCACGCTGGGACGTGTTGAAGAGGCCGTCGCCTTTGACGGCACTACTGGAAAATCGATCGACCTAACTAAGCCTTAGAAGAAATCTCAACCCAGTGAAGCCGAATGTTTCACAGACAATTGGGAGTTATTTGTATGAACAGGACTGGCTATAAAATGCTTCGTAAAACTGTTGGATTAGGATTGGCCCTGTCCGCAGGTCTGGTTTTGGGGCCCGGTAGCAACGCTGCTATGGCCTGGAGCTACAAGGAAGCAGCAAAACCTTACGCTGGAACGACCATTCGTATTCTCGACGAGATCACGCCACTGCAGGAGACACTGGCGACACTTGTCCCGGGGTTTACCGAAGAGACCGGTATCATTGTCGAGTTCGAACTGCTCAATCATTTCGACGTGGTGAATAAGGGCCAGGCCGATATGTTATCGGGTCGCGGCTATTACGATGCGATTATGCTGCACGGTTTTCAGCTAGGCCCAATGCTTGCGGCCGGTGTGCTGCAGCCGCTGGACCCGATGATGTCCAATCCGGCGCTGATGAATCCGAATTTCAATGCGGCGGACTTGATTGAGCCTTCCTATTCCACGACTGGTGGTTTCGGCGGCAAGCAGTACGGCCTAGCCAACTGGAACTACAATCAGGTTTATTGGGCACGCGGTGACCTGCTGACCCATCCGGATGAAATGGCGGCGTTCAAGGCCAAGTACAACTACGACCTTAAGCCGGCCGAGACGTTTGAGGAACTGCGTGATATCGCCGAGTTCTTCACCCGCCCCGCCGGTGAGACATTGGCTGGAAAGACCCTTGAAAGCGACTTTTACGGCATCGTGATGGAGGGGGTTAAGGGTGGCTCTACCTTCCTGTCGCTCTGGGGTAATTTCATCAAATCGTTTGGCGGCGACATCGTCGATGCCGAGGGTAAGCCGACCTTCGACCGGCCGGAAAATATCGCTGCAATCGCCGCGTGGGCCGAGCTCTGGAAGTTCGCACCTCCGGGTATGGCGGAATACAGCTTGGTCGACGTCCCGACCGTGATGGGGAATGGGATTGCCGCGCAAGCGATCGCCTGGTCCGACTTTGTGCTCGGCATCGACAAGCCGGGGACATCGCCGTTTGCAGGTCAATTTGTCTACGGCCCGATGCCCTACAAAGCAGGCATGAAGGACAAGCGTTCGGTTGAGGCTGAGCCATCGGTCACCGTTATCAGCGTTCACAGTAAGAACGCAGAGGCGACCTTCCTGTTTCTGCAGTGGTTGGCCGAACGCCGTCAGCAGGAGGCGCTGTTGAATGCAGGCGGTGGCGGCGTTCCCATCCGCGAAAGCAGCTGGGCTCTGCCGGTGATGCAGGAAGGTAATTTGGCGGGCCTATTTGCCGCTATGAAATCGTCGCTGGAAGTCGGCGAAGGTAAGCCGAAAATGCCCGAGTTCTACGAGCTGTATGACGTGCTGACTGGGATTTCCCAGGAAATCGGATTGGGGCAACTGACCCCGGAGGCCGGAGCCGCCAAGGCGCAGGCAGCCATGCTGGATATCTGCGAAACCTGTCTGCTTCAGTAGCGGCGATCGACCGCAGGATGAAAAGGGGCGGGGTGGCTGTTTCGGCCACCCCAAGCCGAACTGAATTTGCAATCACGGTTACGAACCTGGGTGGTCATGAGCACGGTTGAAGCCGGAAAAGTAAGCGTTAAATCGGCCCATCGCTCCGAGCCGGTGTGGTATCCGTATTTGCTGATTGCGCCCGCTATGTTGACCCTTGTGGTCGTTTCCTTAGTGCCTTTTGTATTTGCGGTTTTCATCAGTTTTCACGAGATGAAATTCGGCCGCTTGGGCGATTTTGCCGGCTTTGAGAACTATGTCGAATTGCTGTCGGACGGCCGGTTCTGGAATGCAATGGGGGTGGCGGTTCTGTTTGTCGCCATCGCTGTGCCCTTGGAATTCATGCTGGGGTTGGCCGGGGCACTGATCCTGTCCCGGCCGATCTGGGGGCGATCTGTTCTGATCCCATTGCTGTTTATCCCGACCATGATGGCGCCGATCATAGTCGGTCTTTTGTGGAAAATCATGCTGGCGGGATCTTGGGGTCTGTTGTCTTACAATGTCATCGAGCCACTTGGACTGATCGACGGCTCTTCCGTTTTCGCCTCGCCGGACCTTGCACTCTATGCGTTGATCTTCGTCGACATCTGGCAGTGGACGCCGTTCATGATGTTGGCCTATTTCGCAGGCCTTCAGGCGCTGCCAGTAAACCCGTATCGGGCGGCGGCGGTCGATGGTGCCAATCCGGTCCAGACGTTTTTCCGGTTGACCCTGCCAATGATGGCACCGCTGCTGGTGGTGATTGGGCTGTTGCGCCTGATCGATGCGTTCAAGGTGTTCGACAGCGTCTTCATTCTGACTGGGGGCGGCCCGGGGACGTCGACGGAGATGCCGTCCGTTCTGGCTTATAAAATGACGTTCGAGTTTTGGAATATCGGAGAGGCTTCAGCACTGGCGGTCGTGGTTTGGCTGCTGTTTTTTGTGTTCTGCAATGTGTTCTACCAGATTGCCAAAAAGAAACTGAACGCGTTCTGATCGAAGGGCTGAACAATGGAAACGAACACGGGCACGCGTGTATTCTGGACTGGTTTGGTGGTGATCGCAGCCGTCTTCCTTCTGTTCCCCGTCATTTGGATGATGATGATGATGGTCAAGCCGACGGACATTATGTTCGCTCGGCCGACCGAATGGCTGTTCACGCCGACGCTGGAACATTTTAGCTATGTGATTGAGCAGGGGTTTCATGAGTATCTCATCACCTCGATCCTGCTTGGGACCATTTCAACGCTTTTGGTGGTGATTGTCGGCACCCCGGCGGCCTATGCCTTCGCTCGATTTGAGATGAAGGGTCGGGACGATCTGTTCCTATTCGTGCTCGCCTCGCGCATGGCACCGCCGGTTTGTCTGGTGATTCCCTATTACCTGATCTTCGCCCGCATTGATCTCTTGGATACCTTCGTCGGCCTTACGCTCGCCTATATGACGTTCAACCTCTCCTTCTTCATTTGGGTGCTGCGAAGTTTCTGCCGAGACCTGCCGGTCGAACTGGAAGAGGCTGCGATGCTGGAAGGGTGGTCCCGGTTTCAGGTTTTTCGGCGGGTGATTTTGCCGCTTCTGCGCAACGGCATCGTTGCCACCTCGGTACTGTGTTTCATCTTCGCATGGAATGAGTTCATGTTCTCGTTCATGCTCGGCGGCAAAGCGGTCAAGACGCTGCCCGTAGCGATTCCGACCCTGATCACTACCCAGGGTGTGCGCTGGGGCGAAATGGCCGTTGTCGGCGTCGTCGCCCTAACCCCGGTTCTCATCGCCGTGTTCCTGCTCCAGCGCCATATCGTACGCGGCCTCACCATGGGTGCGGTCAAAGGCTAGGTCACGGTGCGGAAGCCAATTCGGACAATATGGAGGCCGTTATGACCCCGAAACATCATCTCCCGTCGAACTCCGACACCGTGCATTGGGGCTTTTGGGACGCGATCTTGCCACCGGTTCTGACCGTGGCATCCGGAGATATTGTCACCATTGAGACGCTTTCCGGCGAACCCGAGGATATGCCATCCGGCTCGGCGATGATTGTAGAGGGCCACCTGGACGTGCACCGCAAGGCTGAACGGGGGCCCGGGCCGCATTTCCTGACGGGCCCGATCTATGTGGATGGCGCTGAGGTTGGCGATGTCTTAGAGGTGAAGATCATCGATATCAGGTTCCGCCAGGATTGGGGCTGGAATCTGCAACTGCCCGGTTTCGGCTCCTTACCTGACGATTTTCCCGACCGGCGTCTGATGCATATCCCTCTCGACCGAGAGGCGATGGTGGCACGGCCGTCGTGGGGTGGTGAGATTCCGTTGCGTCCGTTCTTCGGAAATTTCGGTGTGGCTCCACCGCCAAGTTTTGGTCGCTGCGATTCCATCGTTCCGCGCGAGTTCGGCGGCAACATGGACAACAAGGATCTAATCACGGGGTCTACCGTCTACTTCCCGGTTTTCAACAAGGGTGCACTGTTCTCGGCGGGCGACGGCCATGCGGTTCAAGGACATGGAGAAGTCTGTCTAACCGCGATTGAGACCTGCTTGTCCGGCGACGTACAGCTTACGGTGCGCAAGGATATGAGCCTCACGATGCCTCGTGCGGAGACCGAGGCCGCATGGATCACGATGGGCCTGAACGTCGATCTGGACGAGGCGGCGCGCCAAGCCTTGCGGGAGATGATCGACCTGATTGTCGGATTGAGCGGGATGAGCCGACAGGACGCCTACTCGCTTTGTAGTTTGGCCGCAGACCTTCATGTGACGCAATTGGTCGATGTGAATAAGGGTATTCATTGCATTCTACCCAAGCACGTCTTGCCCTAACAAGCGTCGGCAGACAGCCCTTCAGTTTGTGCGTCGATCAAGATTTGAGTGACCACAGGAGTGCTCAATTTTTGATCTTTGAATCACTAAGCCGCCTATCTCTTAACCTTGGAGAGGTAGCTTCACGCGCCCAATTCTGAAAAATGTAACACTAATAGTGATGATTACGACTTTGGTACGTTTATTGCGGAGGATAGGCCCAGCAGCTGGCTTTCACGTCGTTGCCTCCTGACTCTCAGATAAGGATAAATGAGATGGTAATGGGATTGAATCTTCGAACACCCCTCCAAATCGCGACGCTCGCCTGTGGTTTTGCCGTCGCCGTTGGAATGAGCCCGTCCGTTGCCGCCGATGATGTGCTGGTGATTGGCGCACCACTGGCTTTGACCGGTGGCTTGGCCGATGAGGGAAAGAAGCAACAGGACGTCTGGAAGCTCTGGCTGGACAAGATCGAAGCGGCCGGTGGGATCACGGTTGCCGGTAAGAAAATGCAGGTGAAATTCGTCGAGTATGATTACCAAACCGATGGCAAGCGCGCAGGCCAGCTGGCTGAAAAGCTGGTCACCGATGATAATGTCGACGTCTTGATGGCGCCGTTCGGATCGGGTCACACAAAAATCGTGGCAGCAGTTGCAGAGCGTTATCAGGTTCCGATGCTCGCCTGCGTCGCGTCTTCGGTGTCAGTCTACGATCAGGGCTTCAAATACCTGTTCGGAACCTTGGCTCCGAACACCGGTATGACCGAATCCATGGTCGAGTTCTTCAAGGCGAAGAAACCTGACCTCAAGACCGTTGCGGTTTACGGTAAGGACGGTGTGTTCCCGAAGGCGATGGCGACGGCTTTGGCCGCATCAGCCGAGGCCGGTGGCATCGAGGTGGTCTATAACGAGCTTTATGCAGCTGACACGATGGACCACTCCTCCGCCGTTTCCGCCATCAAGGCCGCCGATCCGGATTGGGTCTACATGACCGGCTACACCCAAGACCTGATCCTGGGGCGCAAGCAGTTGGCTGAGCTGGGCGTGACGTCTCCGATCATCACGATGGTGACGGGACCAGCTTATCGTGAGTTCACCGAGGGCTTGGGCTCGCTTGCCGACGGTGTGACAAGCGCGACCTGGTGGCACCATGCGACGGCATATACCGACGCCGTTGGTCCGTGGAGCACGACAGCCTCGTTCTATGAGGACTTCAAAACAGCGTTCGGCTCCGACCCCGACTACGTGCATGGGTCTTGTGCCGCTGCGGCCGACGTTCTGGTGAATGCGGTTCAGACCGCAGGGTCCAAGGACAAGGCGGCAGTTCGCGATGCGCTGGCCGCAACCGACATCCTGACCTTCTACGGTCCGATCGACTTCGGTGACAATGGAATGAACCAGGGCCGTGAAATGCCGATCATCCAAGTTCAGGGAGAAGCCGTGAAGGTTCTCTATCCGGCTGCGATCGCCGATGCAGATCTCGCGATGATCAAGTAATCAGTTGAATGGGGCGGCCTCCTCAGGACAGCCGCCCCGCTCCTCCGCCTAAGTTTCCAAAACAGACCCCTCAAATGAGGCGAGCGAGCCCGTGGACATCGTACAAATTCTGCTCAACGGCATCGTACTAGGCTCTCTGTACGCCTGCATTGCCATTGGCTTTTCACTGGTTTGGGGTGTCCTGAACGTCATCAACATGTTGCATGGATCGTTCATCATTTTGGGCGGTTATCTGACGTTTTTCGCGTGGCAGTATTTCGGTATCAACCCGATCCTCGCACTGCCCTTCATCGCAACCACCCTGTTTTGTCTCGGGTATGTGTTGCAGTACTTCTTTATCAACAAGGTGGTGACGGCGCCGGTCTTGACCACGCTGACGCTGACCTTCGGCCTTGATATGATTCTTTACAACCTGATGACGGTGTTTTTCACCGCCACGCCCCGCCGCGTCACACTTGATCTCGGAACCCTAAACATCGGTGACCTTTATCTGCCGGTCGACCGATTGCTGGGCATGGGCTTGGCGTTATGTCTCACGGCTTTGCTGTTCCTGGTGATGCGGGTTTCGAAAATCGGACGAGCCATCGTCGCGGTTCGGATGGACCGCCAAGCGGCAACGCTGATGGGGATCCGGGTGAACCATGTCTACGCGATCACCTTCGGGATCGGCGCCTTCATGGCCGGTGCGGCGGGGGCTGTGTTCTCCATGGTCTTTCCGGTCACCACCAATCTGACCGGAGTGTTTCTCGGCAAGGCCTTCGTGATTTGCGTGATCGGAGGCCTGGGTAGCGTGCCCGGCGCCCTGATCGGCGGCATCGCTCTGGGTCTGATCGAAAGTATTGCGGGTTATACGATCGGACCGCAGAACGCCATAACGGTCGGCTTCGTGCTGATGTTGGTCCTGCTGGTCATCCGGCCCAGCGGCATTGCCGGCGTCAAGGGATACGAATGATGAAGAGCCTATTGCACTATGTGGCTCTTGTGCTGTGGCTGGCATTGATCGCCTCCACACCTTTGTTCGCCGATAATTATACGATCCGGATAGCGATTTCCCTGACTATGTTTTCGGCCATGGCCGTGTCCTGGAATTTCATCGGTGGGTTCACCGGGTATCCATCGTTCTCAACCGCGGCATTCTTCGGGATTGGCTGCTATGTCGGTGCTATCGCACAGCGCAACGGGGTGCCGCTCGTTCTCGCTTGGGTCCTGGCGTCGGTTTTCGTTGCCGTGTTCGCGGCGCTGCTAGGGGCGATCATTCTGCGCTTGAAGGGTCACTACTTCGCCATCGGCTCGATCGCGATCGTTGAAGTGACGCGCCTGATCACATCGTCTTGGGGGAGCCTGACCGGCGGAGGCGACGGATTGAACGTCCCATTACTTCAGGGCAACCCGCAAGAAGTCGCCTCGTTCGTGCTCTACGTGATGCTGTCGATCCTGGTTTTGGCGTTCTGTACATCGATCTACGTCGACCGCTCAAAGCTTGGCTTCGCGCTTAAATGTATCAGTCAGAATGAAGATGCGGCGAACATGGTGGGCGTGAACACTACCGTCTACAAGATTATCGCCTACACCCTCTCGGCAGTTTTCTGCGGTACGGTGGGGGCCGTCTATGCATCCTGGATCGGCTATATCGATCCGACCGACAGCTTCTCCATTCTTTTGACCGTCAAGGTCCCGGTGATGGTGTTGTTAGGTGGAGCCGGAACGGTGTTTGGACCGATTGTCGGGGCCGGCGCGTTCATTCTGTTGGAAGAAGTCTTTTGGGCGAACTTCCTCGAATGGAACCGGGCCATTCTGGGCCTGATCATCGTGTTCCTGATTTTCTTCCTGCCGAACGGGCTTTTGAAACTCGACTACAATCGGCTGTTCAAAAGACTCATCAATAAGAAGGCTCGGACGCCACGGACCATGGATGGCACGTCATGACCGAGATTCTGCGACTTGAGCATGTCGGCAAGAGCTTCGGTGGCATCCGAGCCGTGAACGATGTCTCGTTTAGCCTGCAGCAAGGCGAGATCATTGGCCTCATTGGCCCGAACGGTGCCGGGAAAACCACGCTGGTCAATCTCATCACCGGCGTGCATCCGTTGAGCATGGGGAAAGTGTTTTTCGACGGCGAAGACGTCAGCCGCCAGCAAGCCTATCAAGCGGCGCGACGTGGGCTGGCGCGGACTTTCCAGATCGTGCAACCGTTCCCGCGCATGACGGTACTTGAAAATGTGGCGGCGGGCGCACTGTTCGGGGGGCAGGCTGGGTCGGTCAACGCTGCGCTGGAGATGTCCCGCGCGGAATTGGCGTTCGTCGGGTTAGAGGATTTCGCCGATACGCCCGCCTCATCGCTGGCGCTCCCAAATCGGAAGCGGTTGGAATTGGCGAAAAGCTTGGCGATGCGCCCGAAAGCGTTGATGCTTGACGAGGTGAACGCCGGGCTGAATGCGACCGAGATCGATGGCGCTTTGGAGCTGATCCGCAAAATCGCCGACCGGGGCGTGACGATCCTGATTATCGAGCACCTGATGAAGGTGGTGCTGTCGATCTCCCAGCGGATCCTGGTGCTGCATCACGGGGAGCTTATCGCCGACGGAGATCCTGGCGACGTAATCCGGAACCCGAGAGTCGTCGAAGCGTACCTGGGGTCCAAATTCGCAGCCCGCGTTCAGGCGGAGGGACACCATGTCTGATCCCTTTTTCGCGGTGAATTCCGTGCAAGCCGGATACGGGGATGTTCGCGTCCTATGGGACATATCGGTGTCGATCCAGCGGGGCGAGATCGGCTGTATTGTGGGATCAAACGGCGCCGGAAAAACGACCTTGCTCAACACCATCTCAGGCCTCGTGAAGCCGACCGCAGGCAGCATAAAGCTGGACGGGGTAGAGCTCGCGAATGCGCCGTCCGATGTCGTGCTTGGGGCTGGTATCGCACATGTTCCCGAAGGTCGGCGGCTGTTCAAAGGGTTGTCGGTCGAGGATAATCTGATGCTCGGCGCCTACCTTCGCGACGACCTGCAAGACATCCGTAACGATCTCGCCTTTGTCTACGACCTCTTCCCAATCCTGAAGGAGCGCTCAAGGCAGGACGCCGTGACCATGTCGGGCGGCGAGCAGCAAATGTGCGCCATTGGCCGGGGCATCATGTCGCGTCCCCGCTTGCTGATGATCGACGAGTTGTCGTTGGGGCTGGCGCCGCGCTTGGTCGATCGGCTGAGCGAGGCCCTGCTCGAGATCAACAAGACGGGATTGACGATCCTTCTGGTTGAGCAGGACGTCATGACGGCTTTCGAGATCGCCGATCATGCTTTCGTCATCGAGACCGGTCGGGTCTCCATGTCCGGCACGACGGAAGATTTGGGGGCAGACCCGAGAATCCGGGAATCCTACATGGGAATCTAGAGCCGGATCGATCAATTTGGGATCACGAAGTGATTCCAAACAGATCGATCGTGCTCTAATGCGCGCCACTCCCGTTGGCCGTGTCCTCAAAGCTGCCTTTCAGCGGGCTCCACCCATCCGTGACCCTCTCGAACAGAGGCGCCGATATCGCGCCGGCGACCAGATCCGAAGACCCTGGGAATTTTGCCTCCAGCGCCGATTTCCAAACCAATCCCTGCCGCATGGCGACGACGATGCCGACCACCTCGCAGTCGAGTTTGGACAACAGCGTAAACGCGGACAGGATGGTCGATCCGCTGGAAATCGCGTCATCCACGATCACCACACGTAGTCCGGCCAGACGAGGGAGCATACTGGGATCCAGGAACAGCCTTTTTGTCTTGTCGGGGCTGGTGATCGAATGGACCGGCTCCGACAAATTGTCCTCGTACCAAAATTTACGCGAATACCCCATCGGAATGAAATTGGGATGCCCGAGCCTCTGAGCGATCAGGGGGGCAAAAGCCAGGCCGAGTGTTGGCAGACCGACAATGTGCTCCGCGCCCCGCTCCGAAGCGAGAGGCGCCATAACGTCCACCAAAGCATCCACCACTGAAAATGCAGCTTGGTTGGCGATCAACGAGGCGGCGGCACGAGTACCGTCCGGGAGCTTGCGCAGCGGTAGCAGTAAAGCACGGCCGTCGGGCAGCTTGGCTGGATACCCGTACCGAAACGGCGGTGTGAGGTCTCCTTTGGGGTCACCGACAGGAATAAGGTCTTGCCAGAATGACGTTGTTGGACGGATAAAATCAGCGTCCGGGACTGAAGAGAGAGCCATAGATTTCACCTGTTGTGCAACGCTTCATAAGCTGTGGGATTGCAGATGGCGATAGATCAACTCAATTGGCTTGAAGTGGCATCCTTGGGCGATCTCAAGCCCGATCATCCGTTTGAGGTTGTGGTTGATCAGACTGTCGTGATCCTGGTGCGCTTGGAACGGAATGTGATTGCTTACCAAGGTCTTTGTCCGCATCAGTTCGCCCGTTTGGGGCGCGGTAAAGTGGTGGACGGATGGTTGCGGTGCCCCCATCACCGCGCCGGTTTTTGCCTGAAGTCCGGCGAATGCGGCCCAGGGTGGGCGCTGCCCGCCTTGCAGCGCTTTGATGTTCGTGTCGAGGGTGACACGATTTTGCTTCCGGATCCGCTTGTGTGTTTCACCGCTGAAACTGGTCGCTGACAGTATCGCCCACCGGTCGTCAGACGGCATCCGGCCACGGCGATACGCCTCGCCCGATCAAGCCGTGCGTCCCGCTGCGCTCGACCATCCCGAGGTTGATACCGAGGCAGGATCGGGGGCGCGTCAGGTCCAGGCCCATCCTAATGCTTTGGTCGTCAAAACCCGGATGGGGGCCGACAAAGGGTGCATGCGCGGAGTCCGAATAATAATCCTCATGCACATGGCCCGCGTATGCCTCAGCCAAGCTTGGAGAGAGGCGCAGGCAAGCGGCGCCGAACCCGAGCGCGTCGATGACGGCGCTGTCTCCGATCGCGGGTAGGGCCACCGCGTCATCCTTGCCGGGAAACTTGGGGCCACGCGGCGGGTTGGCTGGAAGGGTGATCCATGCCCCAGGGCGTGAGGCGATCTGATAGCCGAGTTGTAGACCATTTCCGCCGCATGCGATCACCATCTCGCTGTCGGTGATCCCGGCACTCTCGGCACCCGCACCCGCACCGATCATCAGCGCGCAGGCAGCCATGATGACGTTCAAGGCGAACTGGTTCGCGGAAGCCAAGTACTGCGAGCTTTCAGAGCTGAGAGGTTTCGTGAACAGGGCTGCCACTAAACCCTGGGCGGCGGCGACCTGACCGTGCAGATCGTCCCCATTGCCGAGTGCTGTGTTCAAGATCGGCAGCAGCGGCACCGGCCCTTCAAACCCCTCTGCAAGCTCCCCACCGATGGACGCGGTGATACGGCGAAGCAGAGCGAGCCCCTCGGGACGGACGGCCCCCAAACGGAGCGCGTTCGGCATCGGGCCGTCGTTCAGGGGCGAAAAACGAGCAAGACCAGGCGCCTTTGCATCCCGAACTTCCAAGCAATACATACTGGGGCCGACGACGAAGGCAAGCGGCGTGACCACTCCAAAATCCTGCGCCGGTCGGAGCATGACCCGGCCGTCTGCGATCAACGCCATGACATCCGAGCCGTTGGCGACCAAACCTTCATGCTCCGCCGCCGCGAACAAAGCGTTTCGGACCGGCGCCGGTAGATCCTCCTGATCGGCGAAGGGCGGACCCGCGTGCAGTAAGATCGCGTCTGGCAGCAACGGCATCAGCGACTTAAGAGGCGCGATCCGCGTCAGTGTTGGAACGACGGCGATCAACTGCTCATAGGACTTCTCGGTCGCAGCAGACGAATGCGGCATGGTCTTCACCTGTATGACGGGGTGCGTGGGGTTGGAGGAACACCTGACGATACGTCTCGATAAAAGGAGGGCGCATCGTCAGGTTTTACTCCAAACCGTCTACCGGTCGATCTCAGGCGTATTCGCGTTGATGATTTGGGTCATCATTTCGATGAACCGGGCACGGTCGGTTTCGGACAGGCTCTCGATGGTACGGGCGTGGGCCCGCTCCGCTTTGGCGTCGAGCAGATTGAGCATCTTGTGGCCGTCCTCGGTCAGCGTGGTCAGACGAACGCGTCGATCCGCTCTCGAAATCCGCCGCCGGATAAGCCCGCGCTTTCTGAGGCGGTCGAGAATATCGGTCATGTTCGTTTTATCGATGGCCACCGCATTCGCCAGCGTCGTTTGATCCACGCTCTCGAACTGACGAGTGGCGGACAGCACCGAGTACATCATCGGTGTGATGTTCTCCTCACCACATTCAGACGAGAAAAGGGCTGTGTGGATCTGGTGGAGCCGCCTGATCAGCACGCCGGGGCGCGCCTTGAGAGAGCCTTCACGCCATTCGGTCCTAGGCTTGTTCTCAGCTATCATCTGAATCGTTATTCCTATACGCCTGTCTCTTTTTTGCAGGAAAGGGCTGTTCAAGAGAAGAGACGCTTTACCCTCCTTTTAACGATCCTCCAAACCAGAGAAAAGCCGTTCAGGCTCGAATGGCTTGCGGGGGCGGCCACTCCGCCAGCGGCGCGCGTTTCAATTCCCTTCGCCACTTGCCGGAGCAGATCGTCTGCGATCTCTGCAACCAGATCGGGCCGGCTGAACTGAGAGAGCGGGCCGGTTAGCGTGTAGGCCATATCCAGAGTCAGCTCGGTTGCGTGAGCTGAAACCTCCGCGACCGCAAAATTCAGTCGGCCTTCCAAGACCGAACGGGTGAAACTGTCGCGCCCCCGGCCGACCACGTGTCCGGATCGGCTCGCGGGCTCAAACGTCAATCTTGCGATCCCGCGAAACGCGGCTTTGATGGGCCCCATCGCGACCACGCAGGTGCCCTGCAACAGGTCTTTTTCCGGGTTTGCATCCAAGGCTGCGCCAGGAATACACGCGACGATCTCGTTGGGCGTCGAAAGGATGCGCCAGACATCCTCTAATGGGGCTGCGATCGACAATTGACGTGACAGGGTGGGCGCGTTCGCGAACGCCTCCATGCCTGGCAGGTTCGCGTCTTCACTATCCCGCACCACTGATTCTGATGGCAAAGGCGCGCTTGACGCCAATGCGATGTCGGCCTTACCAGCCGCACCAGTGCGCTCCCTGGTTTGCGGCTGCACATTTGCGGAAGGCGGCGTGTTCCCCAACACATCGGAGATCGCTTCGACGATTCCGGCATACCCGGTGCAACGACAGATGTTGCCCGCGAGTTCGCGCCTGATGCGGTCGGTATCCGCATCGGGGAGGCGACGGACGATATCGTATCCGGTGGCCAGCATTCCCGGTGTGCAATAGCCGCACTGCAGGCCGTGATGCCTTTTGAACGCGTCCCTCAGCTTGGCCATCAGCGGGTCGTCGTCGAAGCCTTCAATGGTCTGAACATGCGCACCTTGGCAGGAGGCTGCGAGCGTGATGCACGCCCGAGATGGTCGGCCGTCCACAAAGACCGTACAGGCGCCGCAGACCCCCTGCTCGCATCCCAAATGGGTGCCGGTCAGCAAAAGATCCTCTCGCAGGAAATCGGCAAGATGGGTGCGAGGCTCGGCTGCTTGAGCGACCGAGTTTCCGTTGACAGTCAGTGTGATGGTCTGGACGGTCATGACCGCTGCTCCAATGCTTTTGCCAAGGCGATCGCGTGGAGCCGCAGATCGGCCGCCGACATATCTGGCAATGCGTCACCAAGAGCTTGGGACGGAGACACCGCCCCGGAAATCACGCTGTCCGGTTCCCTCAAAAGAACCGGTTGCCGTCCCAAGGCCCCCACCGCGATCCGGCAACGGGTCGTATCGGAGTCTACGAAGACGGCAGCGCTGGCCTTGGCGAACTCGCCCTCTTGGTGGGTGTATTTCCAATAGCCCCATGATGCCGTTTTGCCGGGCCTAGGAACCTCAATGGCTGCCAGAACATCCTGCGGTCCCAAGGCGGTCCGGAACGCGCCGGTGACAAAGTCTTCCATCGGAATCCGAACCTCGCCGACACCGGGACGGTGCACCAACGCGGTCGCGTACAGGGTCGTCATCACGATGACCCAGTCGGCCGCCGGATCCGCATGTGCCAAGCTACCGCCCAGCGTGCCGCGATTGCGAACCGCGCGGTAGGCAATTCGGGATGCCGCATACCGCAGCCAATGCCCAGTCGCATCCGGGACCAGCCCGTCCTCGATTTCCGCATGTGTAATGGCAGCCCCATAGCGGACTGCACCGTCGGTTTCCACGACCTGCCGCAAGGCCTCCACCCCTGACACGTCGACCAAGCCCGACGGTCGGACCAGCCGCAGGTTCAACATGGGCCCCAAAGACTGTCCGCCCGAAACAAGCTTAATCCCGTCATGGCCGAGGGCCGCCTGCGCGTCGCCGATCTCGTGGGCCGGGGCATAGGAGAACGCGACGGATTTCATGACACCGCTCCCGCAGTGCTAGAGGCCCGTCCTTCGGCCGCGTAGATCGCCGCCCGCACCCGCTCCGGGGTGATCGGCACCGCGTGAACCTCGGCCCCAAGCTCCGACAAGGCGTCGTTGACCGCGTTCGCGATGGCGGCCGGCGGGCCGATCGCGCCGCTCTCCCCGATGCCCTTTTGGCCGAACCGGCTGAGCGGGGAGGGCGTTTCCATATGCTCGATCCGGATCTTCGGAATGTCGGAGGCGAGTGGTAGGTGGTAGTCGGCCAAGGTGGACGCCATCGGTTGTCCGGACGAATCAAACGGCATTTCCTCGAACAAAGCGGTGCCGATCCCCTGAACCGCCCCGCCATAGACCTGTCCGTCCACGATCATCGGATTGATCATCACTCCGGCATCCTCGACGATGACATAGTCCAGCAACCGGACATGGCCCAGATCCAGGTCGACCTCCACTTTCACCGCGTGGCAGGCGTAGGAAAACGTGCCGGTGTCTTTGACGGTTTTATATCCCTCCACCACATCCAGGCCGCGCGGATCCACATCGTCCGGCAGCAATTGCGGCTTCAGATACCAGGTGCGGGCGACCTCCTCGACGCTAACCATGCTGTTCCCGGCGCGGGCCATGCCGCCCTCCAGCACAATCGTGTCCGGATCCGCCTGCAGCAGGTGGCCGGCGATCTTACGAATACGCTCACCCAGCGAGGCGCACGCGTTGCCAACCGCCCCGCCCGCCATCACGATGCAGCGCGAGCCCCAAGTCCCTGTCGAGTACGGTGTATAGGCGGTGTCGCCATGCACCAGTTTGATCTTGTCAGTGTCGATGCCGATCTCGGTGTTTGCGATCTGCGCCAGCGTGGTCTCCAGCCCCTGACCGTGACTGTGCACGCCAACTCGCAGCTCAAGTCCACCGTCAGGGGTCAACCGCGCCGTCGCCTGCTCGAACCCCGGCACCATCGGAATGCCCCACCCGTGGTAGACGGAGGTTCCGTGTGCGCCCTGCTCGCAGAAGATCGAGAGGCCGACGCCGATGCGGGTGCGGCCGGTCTGTGCCTTCTGCTGGTCTCGAATTCCGTCGATATCGATGGCGGCGGCAGCCCGGCGCAGCGCTTCGGGATAGTCGCCGCTGTCAAAGAATTTGTTGGTGATATTGGTGAAGGGCATCTGCTGCGGCTGCACCAGATTCTTCTGCCGGATCGCCTTGGGCGAGAGTTTGAGCTCGCGGGCGATCGCGTCCAGCAACACCTCCATCGCAAAGCACACACCGGTGCGTGCAACACCACGAAACGGCAGGATCGGCGGCTTGTTGGTGGCAACCGACCAGGTCTTGCAGCGATATCCCCGCATGATGTACGGCCCCGGCAGGATGCTGGCGACCTGTGCCGCCTCCAGGCAGGCGGAAAACGGGTAACTGGAATAGGCGCCTGAATCGACGATGGCCGAGCAATCAACCGCCAGAAGCTCGCCATCCGCGTTCGCGTAGCCGGTGATCTCGTACTGGTGCTCGCGGCAATTCGCACCCGCCGTCAGATGTTCCCGCCGGTCCTCAACCCACCGGATCGGACGGTCGAACTTCATCGCCAGGAACGCAGCACATACCTCCTCGGCGAGCAGGATACCCTTGTAGCCAAAGCCACCCCCGACATCGGGTGCTATCACCCGGATCTTGCCATGATCCATTCCAAGGCAGTCGGCCAACCCAGTTCGGACGATGTGCGGCATTTGGGTCGCCGAGTGCAACGTCAGGATTTCCAGGTTGCGGTCCCACACCGCCAGAACGCCCCGCCCTTCAATCGGTGCCATGCATTGGCGCGCGGTTTGAAGGCTCCGGCTGACGACCACATCCGCGTCGGCAATGGCCGCCTCGAAATTGATGTCGACAGCACTTTCCAGAAAGACGTTTTCGTCCCAATCCTCATGCAACAGGGCGGCATCCGCATCCCGCGCGCGGGTCATGTCGTGCACGGCGGGCAAGGCATCGAAGGTTACGTCGACCCGATCGACCAGATCCTCTGCCATAGCCCGGGTTTCCGCGAGGCAGACGGCGATAGGCTCCCCAACGTGGCGAACTTTGTCGAACGCCAAAATCGGCTGGGTAGATGGCCTAAACCCCGGCAGGCCCGACACCGCACGAATTCCGGACACACCTTCGAGATCGCCAGCCAAGAAAACCGTGCCCTCGGTATTCGCAGGTTTGGCTGTGGAGCGAATTTTGGCGTGGGCCAATGGACTGCGCAGAAATGCCATCTCCAGCATCCCAGGCAGGCGCATATCCGCGACGTAGCGGCCCTTGCCGTGCAAAAAGCGGTCGTCTTCCTTACGCTGGAGGCTGCTGCCGATGCCCATTCCCATACCAGACGTCCGATCCATCCGCTCCGGTTTATTGTCCATAAATTTCCTCCGGTCCGACGAGGGGCAGCCTATGATGTAGGCAAATCTCGAAACGAGTGTAATTATAATATTTGTTATTACAACTGATCACATTGCCGTGGCTTGGCATGAGCCTATATGCTGAAGTCAATTCGGTATTTTTTTGATGGTGGAGGCTGTTATGGGCGAGGTGGAAACCTTCGACATCGTGCTTGCGAATGGGACGGTTATCGATCCTGCTTCAAGCCGCAAAGGGCGCTTCGATATCGGTGTTCGTGACGGCGTCATCGCCGCGATATCCGACAGTCTTGCATCGTCGGCCTGCAAGCGACGGATCGATGTGAGCGGGCAATACGTCATTCCCGGAATGATCGACACCCACGCTCACGTTTACCAATATGTTACCGGAAAGTTCGGCTTGTCACCGGACATGGTCGGTGTGGCCTCTGGGGTGACGACGCTGATAGATCAAGGTGGGCCGAGCTGCATGACGATCGGCGGGTTCCGGAACTTCATCGTCGAGCCCTCAATCAGCCGCGTGCTGGCATTCATTTCAACCTATCTGGTCGGCGGCCTGGAAGGGCATCTGTATCCCGATCTCTACGGCCCGAACGGGGTCAATGCCGAGCACACCATAAGCTCGGCCCGGGAGAACCTGGACATCGTGAAGGGTATCAAGGCGCATGCCGAGATCGGTGGGCAATCGCGTTGGGGCATGGAGGTGGTCAAGATCGGCCAGGAGATCGCAACCGCAGTTGATCTGCCGCTGTATATTCATCTCGGGCAGCTCTGGCCGACCGCCGATAGCGCCGAAATACCCTCCGCGGATGAGTTGATCCACACGCTGCTGCCGATCATGAAGCCGGGCGACATCCTGGCGCATCCATTTACGCGTCACCCCGGCGGGTTCGTCTCGGAGACTGGCGAGGTGCATCCGATCTTGTTGGAAGCGGTGCATCAGAAAGGCTTGCGCATCGATGTCGGACACGGCTCCCATTTCAGCTTCGAGACCGCGCGTCGTGTGTTGGGCGCGGGCATCATGCCCTTCACCCTCGGCGCCGACATGCACGGCTACAATGTCTCGATCCCGGACGCCTCCGACGGTTCCGAGCGGGCCGCGAATCCCTTCTTCGGGGTGGCACCGTTTAACCTGACGATCGCCATGTCGGAGCTGCTTCATCTCGGCATTCCTCTCGAAGATATCGTCGCTATGGTCACAACAAATCCCGCTAAGATGTTGCGGATGGAGGACGAGTTGGGGGCGCTGGTCATTGGCCGTGAGGCCGACATAAGTGTCCTCAATATCGAAACCGGACGTTTCAAATTGTCCGACAACAGTGGTGAGCAGGTGGTGGCCGACAAGTTGGTACGGCCGGCTTTCTGCCTGCGCGCCGGACACTATTACGACGCCGATTCCGCCTTCGTACCGGACGCGATCGTCGCGTAATTTGGGATAGGGCCGCATTTAAGGGGCCGTTTGCGGGAAAGGGCGGAATCCTACGTTAAGGAAGAACAATTCCGGAACGCTGAAGTACCCTTTCGTTATCGCAGCCAATACCGGTCAACATCCTGAATTTCCACAATGTCATCGGAACGGTACGGGCGATCTACGCCCTTTAATGTCTGTCTCACATCTCCAGGCGCGAGAGATGCTTGTGATTGGAAGGTGTTTGAAAACAACAACATATTTACTGGTGAATCATCGTCGACAGCGAGTGGAAGAATTAAACGACGGATATTCAGGAAACGATCCGGCCGATAACCAAAGACACTCTCCGAAAACAACGCCTCCTTGCGTCCAGCAACGGCGGCATACATCTCGTGAAGAAAAGCTGCGTAGGTCCCTTCCTTAGCTTCATCGAGATATTGACCTGTAAAGTTGGCGCCGAACACGTCGTTCATATGAGTGCCAATCAGCCGGTATCGGAACCGCTGCCCGCCGTCCAGTACATCGATCAACCCGATATGCGGAAGGAGTTTGGGAATGTCGATCGGGTCTATATCTGCTCGTGATGGACAGATCCGATCGCCACAACTTCCCCGCCAATATCTCCAAACATCTGATATTACAGAGTCCTGAAGACCATTGTGCTGCAGGCTGATGAACTCAACGCGTTGTTCGGCCAAAAGCCCCTCGTCACCTTTCCGATTCCATGGAACTGTGCACGCATCCTACGGCTTGTGTCCCCCCACGTGGTGTACGAAGCGCCCATCGGGGCGTTGGGCATAGGGAGCGTATCGACCGGAGCCCAAGGTCCCGATGGGTGGCTTGAATGAGGCGGTCATCGCGTGTCTCCGGTAGGTTGGAGTTGCAA
>JANSYC010000087.1 GCA_024742605.1 Alphaproteobacteria bacterium
CGGCAACCCGGTCCTACTGTCCGTTGTCTGTCTGGTATGGGGCGTCAGCGTGGTCGCCGACTCGGCCCAGTTCTCCGCCTCGATCGTGGAGCTGTCGAACCGGCATCTGGTCGGCACCATGCTGACCCTGCAGACCGCGCTCGGGTTTCTGCTGACCCTGTTCACCATCCACATGATGCCGCATCTGGTCGATCTGCTGGGCTGGCACTGGGCGTTCGCGCCGCTGGCCCTCGGACCGGCGGTCGGAATCTGGGCGATGCTCAAGCTCCGGCGCCATCCCGACCGGATCAAGCTCGCGGGCGGGCGCGGGTGACCGGCGGACCGTCGCCATGCGCTCTCAGGGCGAGGCGGTGGCGGCATCGAACCCGGCGCGGTGGGTCTGAAACGCGACCGTGAACACGGCACCGCCGTCGACGCCGTACGCCACGGAGATGGAGGCCCCGTTGATCACCGCCAGGTGGCCGACGATCGCAAGCCCGAGACCGGTCCCGTCCGGTTTGTGATCGGTTTTCGTCTCGGCCTGCTCGAACGGTCGAAAGATCCGCTCAAGATCGCCATCCGGGATGCCCGGTCCCTGATCCGCGACCGTGACCTCGAAGACATCGCCGGCGAGCCGTCCGGTGACGGTGACCGGCCTGCCGAAGGACGTGAATTTCACCGCGTTGGACAGCAGATTGACGATGATCTGGCTGGCCTGCCTCGGATCGGCATAGATCAGGCCGTCGAGCGTCTCGGTATCGATCGAGACCTCGCGTTTCGCGGCATCGGGCTTCATCAGGCGGATGCAGCTTTCCAGGAGACGGCGGCTGTCGCTCAAGGTCGGCGACGCCTCCATCTTGCCGGCTTCCAGCTTCGCCAGGTCCAGAATGTCGTTGATCAGGGACAGCAGCAGCTCGCCGCTGGCCATCACATCGCCGGCATAGTCGGCGATCTGCTGTCCGGTCAGCTTGTGGGCCTTGTGGCCGGCGATCATCTGGGAGAAGCCGATGATCGCGTTGAGCGGCGTGCGCAGTTCATGGCTCATGCTGGCCAGGAACCTGGACTTGGTTCGGTTCGCGGCGTGGGATTTGGCGGTTTCGTCCCGCAACCGATGGTTCTCGGTATGCATGTGCTCGACGATCCGCCGAAGCAGGTCGTTGGTGGTCTCAACCCGCTGGAAGCGTCCGTTCAGAACAACCAGATATCCCTGCCGGACGTTGCGGTTCTCGCCGGCGAGCAACTCGACCAATGTGGTCCTGGCGTCCGTGCCGTCTTCAACCATCAACGGATTCGGGTCCATCAGGCGCCGAATGGCCTGTTTCGCGTAGAGCGACCAGCCGTACTGCCAGCCCATGTTCAAGAGAAAGTCCGACCGATCCACCAAGCCGACCGGCAGATCGTCTTCCAGGACCGCCAGCCCGGGCAGATCGGGATAGGCGGAAAAAATGTGATAGACCACTTCACATGGCAGGTTCGGGTCGATCCAGGTCATGGCGTCCGCGCCCGCCGGTTCGGGCAGGTGGTCCGGTTCCTGGTTCGAGGTCATGAACGGAATGGGTAGATTGCTGGTGTCCAAAAAAGCCAAATCTTATTGTTAATGGAAACGACGGTTCTGATTGAACATACTATCTTACTAATGTGACAATTTTCCCTTCGATGTCTCGATTTTCTGACAAGCAGATGATGCCATGATGAAAGGCTGCAGAGATGCACGATGATCGAACGACGCTGGTGCGGGGGCGGTGGGTGATCGTCCAACCCGATGGCCAGCCCGAACCGCATGTCCTCGCGGACGCGGCGGTCGCGGTCCGGAACGGTGTGATCCTCGAGGTCGGCGCCTATGAGGGCCTGCGTATCGAGCATGCGGACGCCACGGTAATCGGCGACGGAACGGCTGCGGTCATTCCCGGTCTGATCAACGCGCATCATCACTCGAACGCGGTCACCCATATTCAGCACGGCATCGAGGACGGGGTTCTGGAGCCCTGGATTCTGGGCAATCCCCGCATCAGGTATATGGATCCAAGACTCCGGGTGCTGGTCGCGGCGGGTCGGCTCCTGCAGACCGGCGTAACCTCGGTGGTGGACATGGCCTCGGTTGGCGCCGCCGATCAGGCCGGCCATGACGATCTGCTCGCCCGACTGCACGCCTACGAGGAGTCCGGATTGCGGGGCCGTCTGGCGGGCGGTGTCAGCTTCCACAGCCGTCTGGTTCATCGCGAAGACGCGGCGTTCGTCGCCAGCCTTCCCGCCGGTCTCCGGGCGAAGGTGCAGCGGCGCTACCTGGATGCGGATCGCGGATCCGAAGACGGCTATCTCGACATCGTCGAGGACCTGATCCGGGTCGCGAAGGACATGAAACGGACAGAGGCCTGGTACGGCCCGCCGGGTCCCCAATGGGTCGGTGACGACCTTATGGTCAGGATCGCGGATGCTGCCGCCCGTCATGATGTGGGAATTCAGACCCATGTTCAGGAAAGCTTCTATGAGCGCCTGGAGGCGGAGCGGGCGCTGGGCAGGTCCATGACGGCCCATCTCAAGGCCCTGGGCGTGCTGTCGCCGCGCATGTCCTTCGCCCACGCGGTCTGGTCGACCGAGGCGGATATTGAACTGCTGGCGGAGACCGGCGCCGCGATCTCCCACAATCCCAGCTCCAATCTGCGTCTGCGCTCGGGTATCGCACCGCTTAACGCGCTGCGGGTGGCCGGGGTGACGGTCGGGCTCGGTATGGACGGTACCACGATCGGCGATGACGAGGATATGTTTGCTGAGATGCGGCTGGCGCACCGCCTGCACCGGACGACGCGGATCGGCGGGCCGGCCCCGACCATCGCCGAAACCTTCGCGATGACGACCACAAGCGGGGCCAAACTGCTCCGCGAGGAGGGGCGGCTGGGGCGCCTGGCGCCGGGACTGGCGGCCGATATGGTGCTGGTCGATCTCACCCGCATCACATGGCCCTATGTGGCCCCCGAAGCCGAACCGCTGGCCTTGCTGGTCGAGCGGGCGAAGCAGGGCGATGTGCAGACCGTGCTGGTCGACGGAGACGTGGTTCTGGACGCCGGACTGCCGACCAGGTTCGACTTTCTCGCCGCCGCCGAGGAGTTGGGCAGCCGACTGCGCGAAACCCAGGTCGACACCGAGTTCGCGGCCCTTTACACCGAACTGAGGCCGCATGTGGAAGCGTGGTATGCGGCGTGGCCGGCACCGGAACTCGAACCCTGGTCGGTGTTCAATTCACGAGTTTAGACTCAGTATCACACCGGAGGATGGAATGATGGAACGGGCCCTGGTGACGGGCGGCTCACGCTCGATCGGACGCGGCATCGTCGAGCGTCTGAAAGCGGACGGCTACGAGATCGTGATTCTGGATCACGTCGCCCCCGAACCGGCGGTACAGAGCCGCTGGGTCGAGGTCGATCTGATGGATGAAATCGGATTGGACCGTGCCTTGACCGATGTGCTGAAGGACGGGCCGATCACCCGCGTGGTCCACAATGTGGGCCATGTTCGGCCCCATACCCTGGAAGACACCACGCTCGAGGATTTCGACGCGGTGATGCGGCTGAACGTGCGCTGCGCCATCCAGGTGACAAAGGCGCTGCTGCCGGGCATGCGGGCAGCGAAATTCGGGCGGATCTGCTCGATCTCGTCCCGCGCGGCCCTGGGCAAGGAAGTCCGGAGCGCCTATGCGGCCTCCAAAGCGGCCCTGCACGGCCTCACAAAGACCTGGGCCCTTGAAATGGCCCGGGACGGGATCACTGCGAACGCCATCGGTCCCGGCAGCATCGAAACCCCGCTCTGGCACTCGGCCAATCCGGCCGATGATCCGCGCACCCGGAAGATTCTCGACTCGATCCCGGTCGGCCGTCTCGGACAGCCGGAAGACATCGCCAACGCCGTCAGCTTCTTCCTCGACGCCCGCTCCGGCTTTACGACGGGGCAGGTGCTCTACGTCTGCGGCGGCCTGACTGTGGGGAGCGCGCGGGCCTAAGTAGCAGGACCAAGACCGCCCGCCTTAAGTCGCCCGCCTTAAATCGCCAGGTACTCGTGCCGGAGGTCGTCATTGTCGAGGACCTCCTGCGCGGTGCCGTCGAATACGATCTCGCCCATGTCCAGAATCAGCGCGCGGTCGGCAAGATGCAGGGCGGCGATGGCGTTCTGTTCCACGATGATGGTGGTGATGCCAAGCTCCTTCACGCCCTCCAGAATCCGCTCGATCTCCTGCACGATCGTCGGGGCGAGCCCCTCATAGGGCTCATCCAGGAGCAGGAGCTTGATCTCGCGGGCGAGGGCCCGGGCGACGGCCAGCATCTGCTGCTCGCCACCGGACATGGTCACGGCGTCCTGCTTGCGGCGCTCGGCCAGTCGCGGGAAGTGATGGTAGATCTTCTCGAGTTCCCAACCCTTCGGCTCCTCGACCTGGGCCAGCATCAGGTTCTCCTCAACGGTCAGGCCCTGAATGATGCGCCGGTCCTCGGGAACCAGCTGCACACCCTCCTGGGCCGCCTCGAACGAGCGCTTCCGGTGCAACGGCACGCCGTGCAGCCAGATCTCCCCGTGCTTCAGGGCCGGGGTGTCGGTGCGCGCGATGGTGCGCAGGGTCGAGGTCTTTCCGGCGCCGTTCCGGCCGAGCAGAGCCACGATCTCGCTCTCCCGCACGTCAAAGGTGACCCCTTGAACGATGTAGGATTCCCCGTAGTAGGCGTGGATATCGCGCACCTGCAGAAAGGCGTCGCCTTCCCGGCCCGGGGCCTTCGGGCCCTGGGTCTGACTCTGGTTGTCCCGGTTACCCCCGGTCACGCGTTGGCCATTCTCGGTGTCGGTCACGGTCTTGGTCTCCGTCACATCGGTCATATGTGCGCCCCCCCCAGATAGGCTTCCTGAACCTTCGGGTTGCCGCGCATCTCATCGGGCGTGCCTTCGGCGATCACGGTGCCTTGGGCCAGAACCGAGACCTTGTTGGCAAGAGAGAACACCACGTGCATGTCGTGTTCGATCACGATCTTGGTGATCTTGCGTTCGCCGATCCGCTTCAGAAGATCGATGGTGTTGTTGGTGTCGGCCCGCGACATGCCGGCGGTGGGCTCGTCCAGCAGCAAAAGCTTGGGATCCTGAACCAGGCACATGGCCAGCTCCAGCCGCCGCTTGTCGCCGCGCGAGAGCGAGCCCGCCAGCATCCGCTGCTTATCGGCCAGGCCGACGTCCTCCAGCATGTGCTGGGCCTTGTCCGTCATCTCGGCGTCGCCGTCCACGCGCGGCACCCAATTGAAGGTGTACGCCCCGTCGCGCTTGGCGAAGGCCGGGATCATCACATTGTCCAGCAGGCTGAGATCCGTGAAGATCTCCGGCGTCTGGAACACCCGGGCGACGCCGAGCTGGTTGATCTCATGGGGCCGGCGGTTGAGCAGCGACTGACCGTTGAAGGTCACGGTGCCGGTGTCCGGCTCCAGGCGGCCGACGAAACAGTTCAGCAGGGTCGACTTTCCGGCGCCGTTCGGCCCGATGATCGCGTGGACCGCGCCTTCCTCGACCTTGAGGTTGACCTGGTTGAGGGCCTTGAGACCGGCGAACGACTTGTTCACGCCCTGTACGGTGAGGATCGACATCTTGGATTCCTTTCCTCAGGCCGAGTCTTTGGCCGGGCTGGTGGTCGAGCCGGAACTCGAACTTTCAACGGTGGGCTTGCTGAACTTGGCACGCAGCCGGGTGAAGCCCTCCATCACGCCGCCGGGAAGGAAGATCACGATCAGCATGAAGACCAGACCCAGGGTCAGGTGCCAGCCTTCGCCGACGAACAGACCCGCTACCGAGGCGGCCGCATGGTCGATACCGTCCGGCAGAAAGTCGAAAATCCGTTCCAGAACCTGCGCGTTGTAGGCCGAGAAAATGTTCTCGAAGTACTTGATGATTCCCGCGCCCAGGACCGGCCCCAGAAGGGTTCCGGCGCCACCCAGAATGGTCATCAGAACGACCTCGCCCGAGGCCGTCCATTGCATCCGTTCGGCGCCCGCCAGGGGATCCGTGACCGCCATCAGCGAGCCGGCCAGACCGGCATACACGCCTGAGATCACGAAGGCCGTGAGCGCATAGGGCCGGGTGTTGAAGCCGGTGTAGTTCATCCGATTCTGGTTCGACTTGATCGCCCGCAGCATCATCCCGAACGGCGAGCGCGAGATCCGCATGGCGATGTAGAAGGCGATGATCAGCACCACCGCGCAGAAGTAGAAGCCAGAGAACCCCGTCATCTCGATGCCGAACAGGTTGGTGCTCGGCAGGGCGTTGCCCTCGGGCGCGAAGAACAGATTGTCGATGAACCGGGGGTCGTCCTGGTTCATGGTCAGGCCGGTCTCGCCGTTGGTGATCGGGGTCAGCACCGAATACGCCAGATTGTAGGACATCTGCGCGAAGGCCAGTGTCAGGATCGAGAAGTAGATCCCGGTGCGGCGCAGGCTGATATATCCGATCACGAGCGCGAACAGCCCGGCGAAGACCATGCCGAAGAACACCGCCGGCAGGGCGTTCACGGTGAACAGCTTGAACGACCAGACCGCCGCGTAGGATCCGATGCCCAGGAAGGCGGCGTGTCCGAAGGACAGGTAGCCGGTCAGTCCGAACAGGATGTTGAATCCGATCGCCAGGATTCCGAAGATCGCGAATTTCTGAAGCAGATCGGGGTATCCCGCTCCGATCACGGAGGCCCAGAGCGGGGCGGTCAGGACGGCGGCGGCGAACAGGACGAAAAGGAGCCGGTCCTGGTTCGGCGTGGTCTGCGGTGTCGTGGCCATCGCCTAGCCCTCCATCACGCCCTTGCGACCCAAAAGGCCACGAGGACGAACCAGTAGAATGATGACGGCGACCAGATAGATGATGATTTGGTCGATGCCGGGGAAAATCTCCTTCACCTCGTTCATCGAGGCGAAGGATTGCAGAATGCCGAGCAGGAAGCCGGCCGCGACCGCGCCGGGCAGCGAGCCCATGCCGCCGACCACGACCACGACGAAGGACAGCACCAGGAAATCCATGCCGATATGGTAGTCGGGCGGCAGGATCGGGGTGTACATCACGCCGGCCAGACCGGCCACCACGGCGGCGATCCCGAACACGATGGTGAACCGGCGTTCCACATGGATGCCCAGGAGTCCGACCGTCTCGCGATCGGCCATGCCCGCGCGCACCACCATTCCGAAGGTGGTGAACTGCAGGAAGGCGAACACGCCCCCGATCACGATTGCGGAGAACAGCAGATAGATCAGGCGCCACCAGGGATAGACCACCGCCTCGCCCAGGCCGAGCCAGAGGCCGATATCGGCGCTGCCGGCAAAGGCTTCAGGTGCGGGGGTCGGGATCGGGTTGGCACCGAACTGGGCCTTGATGATCTCCTGGAACACGATGGCGAGCCCAAAGGTCACCAGGATCTGCTCGGCGTGGGTGCGCTTGTAGAAGTGCTTGATCAGGCCGCGCTCCATGATCAGGCCGATCAGCAGCATGATGGGTATGGCGAACAGAATCGACAGCGGCACCGCGTGGTCGATGATCATGGTGCCGGTCTCGCCGTACCAGATCTCTAGGTAGGGGATCTCTTTATAGGCATCGAAGAAGGTGATGCTCTCGTCCTTGACCCGCTGCGAGATGGTCAGAAGCTTCTGCAGCGTGACCGCGCAGAACGCGCCCAACATGAACAGCGCGCCGTGGGCGAAGTTGACCACGCCCAATGTGCCGAAGATCAAGGTCAGCCCGAGCGCGATCAGCGCGTAGGCGCCGCCCTTGTCGAGCCCGTTCAGGAGCTGAAGTAACAAAGCGTCCATGGCGCCGCTTTCCCTACCGAAATGTCAGTCGAAAACAGGACCGGCGTGCTCGGGCGCACCGTTCCGTCGAAAACCAGAGATCGGACAGAATTGAAACCCGTGCGGGGGCCTCGTCTCTGAGGCCCCCTCCGGTCCGGACGCGCAGTACCTGTGACCGTCCGGAAACTGTCCGCAACCGGGCCGATCAGGCCCCGTTGTTGCAGGGGCCGAGCTCGCCGGCGAACTGCGGGATATTCGGGTCGTAGGTGACCTGCTCCCGCGGCACCTCTTCCACGACCTCGAGAAGGTCGAACTGGCTGGACGGGTTCTCTTTACCCTTCACGACCAGCACCTTCTTGAAGCACTGGTGATCCTCGGCCCGGTAGAGGGTCGGCCCGTTGCCCATACCGTCGAACTCGAAGCCTTCGAGCGCCTTGCCCAGCTCGCACGGGGCGAAGGTGCCGGCCCGCTGCGCGGCGTCGGCATAGAGCAGTGCCTGAACGTAGCAGGTGTGAGCGGCCTGGCTCGGCGGGAAGCCGTATTCGGCGCCGAACGACTTCACGAACGCCTGGGAGCCCGCATCGGTCAGCGACCAGTGCCAGTTGGTGGACCCGAAGATCCCCTTCACGTTCGCGCCCGCGCCCTGAGCCATCAGACGGCTGTAGAGCGGCACCACGACGACCATGTCCTTACCGTTGACCTGCTTGTCGCGCAGACCGAACTGCACGGCCTGGGTCAGCGAGTTCACCATGTCCTTGCCGTAGTGATTCAGGATCAGTACGTCGGCGCCCGAGTTCAGCACCGGCGTGATGTACTGGGAGAAGTCACCGGCGCCCAGCGGGGTGCGGACCTTGTTGACGGTCTCCCAACCGATGGCCTCGGTCGAGTTCGCAATCGACTCTTCCTGGGTCCAGCCCCAGGTGTAGTCGGCGGTGAGGTGGTAGGCCTTGCGGTCGGTTCCGTAGTTCGCCTTCAGCACCGGAGCCAGGGCGGCACCGGACATGTAGGCGTTGAAGAAGTGGCGGAAACCGTTCCGGCGGCGGTCCTTGCCGGTGGTGTCGTTGGAGTGGGTCAGGCCGGCCATGAAGGTGATGCCCGCTTCCTGACAGAGCGACTGCACCGCGATCGCCACACCGGAGGAGGAGCCACCGGTGACCATCACAACGCCGTCCTTCTCGATCATCCGCTTGGCGGACGCGCGGGCGGCGTCGGACTTGGTCTGGGTATCGCCGGTCACGAACGCGACCTTCTTGCCCAGCACGCCTTTGCCTTCAAGCGCCTTCGAGGTGAAGGTGTTCAGCATGCCGCCGTCGCCCTCGCCGTTCAGATGCTTGACCGCCAGCTGATAGGCGCGCAGCTCATCAGCGCCCTCGTCGGCATAGGCGCCGGTCTGCGGCACGTTGAAGCCGAATGTTACGGTCGAGCCGGTCGGCTCGTTCAGATAGGTTGCAGCACCTGCGCCCCGGACGAAGAATTGTGGTGCGGCCAGGCCGGCCGACAGAGCGATACCGCCCCGCATCAACCCGCGACGGCTTACGCCTTGCTTGAATAACGTCATGTGGATCCTCCCGTTCGATGCCTCGTCGGCCTTTGGCATACGCCTGCCGAGACCAGTCTTGTTGGACTTCCTGATCCGTCTTGGATCGCGTGGCGGTAGCTGACCTTTAGAAACTGCCCCGAGTAGGGGGCGGCGCATTAAGCCGCGTTCCAAACTCGTCGGTTGGCCTGCCGTAAAACGAACACCACTGATCTGAACTGTAAATCAATTTGCAAAACTCTCAAATAAACTGTTGTTATAAAAGAATAAGTTTGTCAAACTGAGACAGTTTCTGCAGTTGCGAACGTAAATTGTTGACAAAAGGCTGACGCGGAAAACAGTCGTTTGGAGGGGGTATGGTCCGCGAACTGCTCGGCTTCAAGATCAGGGAGCGACGCAAGGAATTGGGGTTCACCCAAGCCGGTCTCGCCAAAACGATCGGGATTTCCCCGTCATACCTGAATCTGATCGAGGCAAACAAACGCACCATCGCGGGCGCCCTCCTGAACCGGATTGCGGGCGAGCTGCACTTGGATGCGGAGACCCTTGCCGGTAAGACCGAACGCCGCCTGATCGACGATCTGCGGGAACTGGCGGCCGATCCGTTGTTGCGCTCGGCCCGGTTGTCGGAAGACGGGGCGAGCGATCTGGTTGCCCGTCATCCCGGATGGGCGCGCGCGCTGCTCACGCTCCATCGCGGATATGTGGACAAGGCGCAGACCGTGGACGCGTTGTCGGACCGGATGAGCCGGGATCCGGCCCTCGGGGAGGCGGTGCATCAGATCCTGACCCACATCACGTCGATCCGATCAGCCTCCGAGATCCTCGAGCACGTTGACGATCTGGCGCCCGATCAGCAGCGGCGTTTCCATGCGATCATGGCGGGCGAAAGCGCGAAACTCGCCGGTGTCGCTCAGACGCTGACCCAATTCTTCGACCTGTCCGCCGCCGACACACGGTCGGTCACACCCGCCGAAGAGGTCGACGATTTCATTATTGAGCGGGGAAACTATTTTCCCGCGCTGGAGTTGGCGGCGGAAGACCTCCGCAGGCAGGTCCAGACACACGGCGAAACGTTCCTGAGCGCTTTGATCGATTTTCTGAGCGCCCGGCACGGGGTGACGATGGCCAACCGGTCGCCGGTGGGACTGAGCCCCGAGGGCCGCTCGGAACGATTTCACAATCAGTGTCGGTATGATCCCGAAACCAAGACCATGGAGTTTCTAGACAATGCGGCGATCGCGACCCGCCGGTTCCAACTCGCCCGGCTGGCGGCCCAGCTTTGCTTGACCGAAACGATCGAGGCCGAAATCGAAGACCCCAGGTTGACCACCGACATGGCGCGCAGTCAGGCTTTTCGCGCTCTTGGCTCCTATGCGGCCAGCGCGATGCTGTTCCCCTATGACCGGTTCTTCGAGGATGCGGAGTCCACGCGATATGATTTCGAAATCCTGCGCCAGCGCTACACGGCCGGATTCGAACAGATCTGCCATCGTCTGGTGACCCTTCGGAAACCGGGGTCGGAAGGGGTGCCTTTCGCCTTTCTGCGCTCCAACCCCGCCGGTCACGCCACGAAGCGCTTTCCGTTGCCGGGTCTTCCGCTTCCCCGTCACGGCCATGCCTGCCCGCTTTGGGCGATCTATGGCGCCTTCCAGACGCCGGGTCGGGTTGTGCGTCAGCTGGCGGCGTTCCCGGATCAGAGTCGCTTTCTGTTCATCGCGCGCACTGTGACCAAGCAGCCCGCCACTTTTCATGAACCGCAGTTTCTCTACTCGGTCATGTTGGCCTGCGACGCGATTCATGCGGATCGCACGGTTTATGCCGAAGGGATCGATCTGGTGGCGACCCAGGCCGCGTCCGAGGTCGGTCCCAGTTGCCGGCTCTGTCCGCGCACCGATTGCATGCAGCGTGAGGAGGAGCCAATCCTGGGACTCTAACTGTGATGTGGATCAGGGACGGATTAACGCGTTCCTCGCAGCCACCATCGGCGCTACACTAGACGCTAATAAAGCGGTCGGAACAAAGCCGATTGCGCTGAAATGCGGGGGGAATGGAACGTGTCGGCACATGTGCTGATCGTGGAAGACGAACCGAATATCGTGGAATCACTGACCTTTATCCTCAAACGGGAGGGGTGCCTGGTGACCGCGGTGTTTGACGGCGAAGCGGTCCTGGAAACACTTCTGGTCGAGAAACCCAATGTGGTGATCCTCGACGTGATGCTGCCCAAGCTGAACGGGTTCGAGGTGTTGAAGCGAATTAAGGCAGATCCCGCGTTGAAGGCGATTCCTGTCATGGTCCTGACGGCAAAGGGGCAGGACAAGGATCGCAAGACGGCGGAAGACTTGGGCGCGGACGCCTTTGTCACCAAACCTTTCGCCAATCGGGACCTCGTCGCTCGAGTGCTGGAGCTGGCGGCCGCGTCGGCGGCGTGAGGCGCGGGAGTTCCACCATGAACATTACCAAAATCCGGGATTCGATTCTGATCCTGGCCTTTCTGGGCATCTGGCTGTTGATGCCGCCGATGCTGGACGTGTTCAACCAGCGCACCTCGCTATTCGGCATGCCGCTGATCGTTGTCTATGTGTTCGGCGTCTGGCTGGTCCTGATCGGACTGACTGCCGTGCTGGCCACCCGGATCAGCGATCGCGCGCCGGAGCCGGGCGGCCGCGACGACGATTTGGCGCTCGGCCCCGACATCGACGCCATCGATCGCTCGCCGGGAGCCTGAGCGGATGTTGTCCGCCAATGTCGTTCTCACCACGGCGATAGGCTATGTCGCGCTGCTGTTCCTTGTGGCCTTCGTCAGCGACCGGAGGGCGCGCGGCGGCAAGACCGGTATCGCGCCCTCTCCGCTCATCTACACCCTGTCGATTTCAGTCTACTGCACATCCTGGACCTTCTATGGCGCGGTGGGGTCGGCTGCGCGGAACGGGCTGGAGTTCCTGACCATCTATATCGGCCCGACCCTGGTCTTCGTGGGCTGGTGGTTCGTATTGCGCAAGCTGGTGCGGATCGGACGGGTGCACCGGATCTCGTCGATCGCCGACCTGATCTCCTCGCGCTATGGCAAGAGCACGCGGCTCGCGGTTCTGGTCACGGTGATCGCCGTGATCGCCAGCACCCCCTATATCGCCCTCCAGCTCAAGGCGGTGACCACCAGCTTCGAGGTGGTCAGTAATAGTGGTGGCGAGGGCCTCAACATCACCACCGGATTCTGGGTGGCGGCCGGCATGGCGCTGTTCACCATTCTGTTCGGCACCCGCAATATCGACGCCAACGAACGGCATCACGGAGTGGTGGCCGCCATCGCGTTCGAGGCTCTGGTCAAGCTCGTGGCCATGCTCGCCGTTGGGGCCTTCGTGGTCCACGGCGTGGCAGGCGGGATGGAAAAGGTCTTCGCCCTCCCGCCGGCCGACCGGGTGTTGAGCCCGGATGCGGTGTTCGGTCCGCGCTGGATCACACTGACCTTTCTGGCCGGCACCGCGATCCTGTGCCTGCCGCGGCAGTTCCAGGTCACGGTGGTCGAAAACGCGGATGAGCGGCATCTGCGGACGGCGTCCTGGCTGTTTCCGCTGTACCTGTTTCTGATGTGTCTCTCGGTGCTTCCGATCGCGATCGCCGGGCTCGCGCTGCTGCCGGAAGGTTCGAACCCCGATATGTTCGTGCTGACCCTGCCGATGGCGGAGGGCCAGCACGCGCTTGCCCTTCTGGCCTTCATCGGCGGCTTCTCGTCGGCCACGTCGATGGTGATCGTCGCCTGTATCGCGCTGTCCATCATGGTCTCCAACCAGATCGTGATGCCGATCGCCTTGCGTTTGCCGCTGCTGTCCCGCGCGGTTAGCGGGGACGTCAAGAAGCTGCTCCTGGTCAGCCGCCGGATCAGCATCGTGCTGATTCTGCTGATGGGGTACGTGTATTTCGTGCTGAGCGCGCAGTCGGACGCGCTGGCGGCGATGGGGCTCATTGCGTTTGCCGGGGTCGCCCAGTTCCTGCCGGCCCTGATCGGTGGGCTCTACTGGCGGGCGGCGACCAAGGGCGGGGCCGCAGCCGGACTGTTCGCGGGATTTTTGGTTTGGAGCTATACGCTGGTGCTTCCGAGTTTCGAGGGCAGCGGCATCATCACCCACGCGTTGGTCGCCGACGGCCCCTGGGGTATTTCGATGCTCCGACCGGAGGCGCTGTTCGGCATCGAGGCGAGCGATCCGTTGGTCCATTCGGTGTTCTGGAGCATCAGCCTGAATCTCGGCCTGTTCGTGCTCGTCTCGCTGCTGCAGAGCCAGAACACGCTGGACCGTCTGCAGGGCACCCTGTTCGTCGACGTGTTCCGCAACCCGACCCGGAGCGAATCCCGCTTCATCCGGCGGTCGGCCACCATCGATGACCTCTACATCATGGCGCAGCGCATTCTAGGGGCCGAAGAGGCGCGCCGGGTGTTCGCCGAGTTCGCCCGCAGGCAGGGCCTGGCCGACGATCTGCCGCGCCCGGATGCGGCGTTCATCGCGCATCTGGAACGGCTGATGGCGGGCGGCGTGGGTGCCGCGTCTGCGCGGGTGATGATCTCCCAGGTGGCCACCGGAGAGACCATCAGCATGGACGAGCTGATCAAACTGGTGGACGAGACCCAGCAGGTGATCGAGTACTCCCAGCAGCTGGAAGTCCAGTCCAAGGAGTTGCAGACGACCATGGTCGCCCTGCGCGAGGCCAACGAGCGTCTGCGGCAGCTCGACGCCCAGAAGGATGACTTCCTCAGCCAGGTCAGTCACGAGGTCCGAACCCCGATGTCCTCCATCCGCTCGTTCTCTGAGATCCTGATGGATGGGGCCGATCTGGACAGCGAGCAGGGGCGGAAGTTCCTGGGCATCATTCATGATGAGACCATTCGCCTGACCCGGCTCCTGGACGAGATCCTTGACCTGTCGCACCTTGAAAGCGGGGAGTTGTCGTTGCGCTTGGAGGATGTGAACGCGGCGGACGTTCTCGCCCGTTCGGTCGATACCTGCCGGGGCATGGCTGCCAGCGCAGGGGTCGAGATATCGATTGGAACAGCCGTGGCAGAGGCGCCGATCAGAGCCGATGCCGACCGGCTCAGCCAGGTTTTCATCAACCTGATGTCGAACGCGATCAAGTACAACACCAGCGACACGCCGCGCGTGACCCTAAGCAGCCGGATCGACGGGGGAA
>JANSYC010000080.1 GCA_024742605.1 Alphaproteobacteria bacterium
CACCTCCGATGTCGAGAACTATCCGGGATTCGCCGATCCGATCCAAGGCCCCTGGCTGATGGAGCAGATGCAGAAGCAGGCGGAGAATGTCGGCACACGGATCGCCTATGACATCATCACCGAGGTGGACTTCTCCGTGCGCCCTCTGCGCTGTATCGGTGATGGCGGGACTGTCTACCTGGCCGATGCCGTGATCATTGCGACCGGTGCGCAGGCCCGCTGGCTGGGTCTGCCGAGCGAGCAGCATTTCAACGGGCGCGGAGTGTCGGCCTGCGCCACCTGCGACGGGTTCTTCTACCGGAACAAGGATGTGGTCGTGGTCGGCGGAGGCAATACCGCCGTCGAGGAGGCGCTCTACCTTGCAAATATCTGCAAATCGGTGACTCTGGTACACAGGCGTGACAGCCTGCGCGCCGAGAAGATCATGCAGGACCGGCTGTTCCGACACGACAAGATCCGCGTGGTCTGGGACAGCGCGGTCGACGAGGTCTTGGGCGGCGACGGCCCGATGGCCGGCGTCGAGGCGGTTCGGGTGAAAAACCTGAAGTCCGGCGAGATCTCCGACATTCCGGCCGACGGTCTGTTCGTCGCGATCGGGCACGACCCGGCGACCGCCATCTTCAAGGGCCAGATGCCGATGGACGAGGAGGGATACCTTCTCGCCGACGCGAATTCGACCAAGACGCGGATCCCAGGCGTTTTTGCGGCCGGCGACTGCGTCGACAAAGTCTTCCGCCAAGCCGTAACTGCGGCAGGCATGGGATGCATGGCAGCGCTCGAAGCCGAAAAGTTCATCGCCGAGGCGGAGGACGCTGCCCGCCAAGCTGCTGAATAGGAGGCATTTTCCGCCTGCGAGCTTTGCCTCGCCGCCAGTCTGCGGTAGACAGAAGCGACGATCAGCTTGGGCGCGGTCCCGGTTTTGGAGCCGGATCATATAGGTGGAGGGCGATCTACACCCTGTTCGGGACCGCACGCGTTCCAAATTGGGGGATCGCGCTCCGGAAGGGGCGGCAATGGACTGGGACAAGCTTCGTGTGTTTCACGCGGTCGCCGAGGCGGGTAGCTTCACCCATGCCGGCGAGACCCTGAACCTGTCGCAATCGGCCGTCAGCCGGCAGATCGGACATCTCGAGGAAAACCTCAAGGTCCCCCTGTTCCACCGGCATGCCCGCGGCCTGATCCTGACCGAGCAGGGCGAGATCCTCTACAACACCGCCCGCGATGTGTTCGCGAAGCTGGCCACGACCGAGGCCCTACTGTCCGAAGGCAAAGACAGCCCGAAAGGCCCCCTTCGTTTGACCACGACGGTCGCCCTGGGATCGAACTGGGTCAGCCCGCGGATCGGCGCATTTCTGGAGCTCTACCCCGAAATCACTCTGTCGCTGATCCTGAACGACAGCGAACTCGATTTGTCGATGCGGCAGGCCGATGTGGCGATCCGGCTGACCCCGCCGCGCCAGCCGGACCTGATTCAACGGCATCTGAAGACCATCAAATTCCATCTCTATGCCAGTGCGGGCTACCTGGTCCGACACGGGGTTCCGAAGACCACTGCCGAATTGCGCGACCACCGACTTGTGATCTACGGAGAAACCGCCCATCCGCCGTTCCCGAACGTCAACTGGCTTATGGACACGGTGGCGGCCGGGCCGCGCCATCGGCCGCAGAACGTGGTGCGGGTCAACAACTTCTTCGCCATCTTCCGCGCGGTTCAGACCGGTGTGGGCATTGCGGCATTACCGGACTACATGGCGAATACCGATTTGGATCTGGTGCGGGTCGTCCCGGACATGGAAGGGCCGCAGGTTCCAGCCTATTTCGTGTATCCTGAGGAACTCCGGCACTCAAAGCGGATCACGGTATTGCGGGACTTCCTCATCCAGGAAGTGGCTAAGTCTCAGTTTTAAAATAAGAATTGTCCGCCACACGGCTTGTGCAAAGCACGCAGACCAAGCCATGCACCAGATGCATATCCGGACTGACCAAATGGAATTGGTCGTTCGCGCACCTACGACTTATCTCTAGCTCATCGGATGTTGCGACGCAGCATCTGTTCCGAGCCCCCCGCTCGGAACTCCGGGCACCGGTTCGCCGGTGTCCCACGTCTCCCAGACGTGAAGCCTCCCTGTTCAACTTGCCCGGTAATCAATAGGTTACCGGGCATTTTTTTGAACCCAGTTCTACTGGAGCAGCACAGGGCGCACATGACCTGTTTTTGCTGATTGTTGACAATCCTACAAATTGGCCAGATGGTTCGATCTCGTCGATCAAATTGGACCCGCATCCATGGCCCGCCCCGATATTCGTTTCGTCTCCTTCGACTGTTACGGCACGCTCACCGACTTTCGGGTCGGCGACATCACCCGGGCGCACTTTGCCGACAGGATCGACGCAGACCGCATGACCGCTTTTCTGAGAGATTTCTCCGCCTACCGCTTCGACGAGGTGTTGGGTGACTGGAAGCCCTACCGGGACGTGCTGCACCGCGCCCTGGACCGGACCTGCAGGCGCTGGTCGCTGGCGTTCCGCCCCGCGGATGCCCAGGCAATCGTCGACGCGATCCCGGGTTGGGGTCCGCATGCCGATGTCCCGACCCCGCTCACACGGGTCGCCGAACGCTTTCCTTTGGTCATCCTTTCGAACGCCTCCGACGCGCAGATCCAGTCCAATGTCGACCTGCTCGGGGCACCGTTCCATGCGGTCCTGACGGCAGAACAGGCCCGGGCCTACAAGCCGCGCCTGCAGGCGTTCGAGTACATGTTCGATACGCTCGGCTGCGGCCCGGAGCATGTGGCGCACGTCTCCTCCAGCCTGCGCTACGACCTGATGTCAGCCCATGACCTACGGATCGGCAGGTGCGTCTATGTCGAACGGGGGCACGGACCCGGCAACCCCGCCTACGGCTATACCGAGATCTCCGACCTCTCCGGTCTGCCGGCCGCCCTCGGTCTCGCGTGAACACGATGGGCGCACCCCGGCCTCTTGTCCGTGCTCCCCTGTCGAGCCAGATCGCTGAGAGGCTGCGCGACGACATTCGGACCGGTGCCCATCCGCCCGGCGCGCAGCTGCACGAGGTGGAACTGGCTTTCGCGTTCGGGGTGAGCCGCGGCCCGCTGCGGGAAGCCATGCAGCGTCTGGTTCAGGAAGGCCTGCTCCGCAGCGAGCCCCATCGCGGCGTGTTCGTGATCGAGGTCAGCGAGGAGGACGTTCTGGATGTCTTCTTCGTCCGCGCGGCACTGGAAACGGCCGCCCTGCGGCGAATCGTCGACCATGGCGATCGGGCCGGCACGGCAGCCGCCCTTAGGGCCATCGCCAAGCGGATGGACAAGGCGATGAAGTCCGGCAACTGGGCGGCCGGCGGGGATCTCGATTTCGAGTACCACCGCACCCTGGTTGACGCCGCCGGAAGCGCACGGCTCTCACGCACCTACGCAACCGTCCAAGTGGAGACCCGGCTCTGCCTGCATCGGCTGATGGGCGGATACCGCAGCAGCACCGATCTGGCGGTGGAGCATCTGCGCCTCGCCTCCATGATCGCCGACGCAGGGATCGACGACATTCAGAAGGAACTCAAGATCCATTTCGGCGATCCCGACCTTGCGCTGCGCCGCGCACGGGACGCAGCAGACGCAGGGAGGGCCACATGACCTGCCCCCCCGCAGTCTCCGTACCTCTGCTTACCGCCGGAGACCTCGACGCCGTCACCATCCTGGTCCGGACGCTCAAATGGCCGCACCGCCGGGAGGACGTGGATCTGTTCATGCGCCTAGGCCGCGGTCGGATCGTCCGCGATGATGCGGACGGTCGGATGATGGGGGTCGCCCTTTGGTGGACGTTCGGTGATCAGCTCGCCCGGCTCGGCCTCGTGATGATCGACCCGCAGAGTCAGGGCCGGGGGATTGGCCGCCGGCTTGTCGAGCAGATCCTGACCGATTCGGCCGGTCGCACAATGGTCCTGCTTGCAACCGAGGCGGGACTTCCGCTCTATGAGAAGCTCGGCTTCCTGACAATCGGCGGAAATCGGCAGATCCAGGGAACCTATTCCGAAGCGCCCAGCGAGGACCCGGTCATCCGGCCGGCGACGTCGCAGGATCTCCCGGCAATCCTCGCACTAGATTTGACAGCGTCCGGGGCCGACCGGGTCGATCTGCTACAGGCGTTAACGGACATCGGCCGGACATTCGTCCAGGTCAACCAGGGTCGCATCACCGGCTATGCCATCGAGCGGCCGTTCGGACGGGGCTCGACCGTGGGCCCGATCGTCGCCGAGAGCGAACAGGACGCGATCCGGCTGTTCAGGGCTGCCGCGCGCCCGGGCTTCACCAGGGTGGACTGTCCGTCCGATGCGCCAGATTTCGCAGCCCATCTGCAAGCCGGCGGGCTGGTCGCCATCGAAGGGGAATCGCCGGTGATGGTGCGCGGCTCCTGGCGCCCGCCTGAAAACCATCAGCGCATCTTCGCGTTGTCGAGCCACGCGCTCGGATAGGAGCAAGCATGCACCGCATCATCGTGATCGGCCGCGGTATGATCGGCAGCGCGGCCGGACGCCATCTGGCCGGCCTGACGGACGGTGTCGCCCTGCTCGGCCCGGACGAGCCTGTCGACCGGACCGCCCATGCAGGAGTGTTCGCCAGCCACTATGACGAGGGACGGATGACCCGCGTCGTCGATCCCGACCCGAATTGGTCGATCACCGCCAAGCGCTCGATCGAGCGCTATGCCGAGATCGAGGCGGAGAGCGGCATTCCCTTCTTCACCAACTCCCAGTTTCTCGGCCTCGGGGCGGCGGGCAGCGATTACCTCGCCAACTGCGAAACCCACGGCCGCGCGAACGGTGCCGACACGCTAGGTCTGGACGCCGACGGCATTCGAGCACGCTATCCGTTCCTGCGTGTTGCGGACGACGCCGAAGGCCTGCACGAAGGCCGGAACGCCGGACATATCAGCCCGCGCGCCATGGTGCGCGCGGAATGCGAAGCGGCCCGCAGGCGGGGAGCGCAACTCATCGCCGGCGAGGCCCGCGCGATTCGCCCCGTCACCGGCGGTGTCGAAATCGAGGACGAGACCGGCACGATCTACAAGGCGGAGAAGGTGCTGATCGCGACCGGCGGCTTCACCGATGTCTGCGGCCTGGCGCCACGGGACCTGCGCCTGCGGGTGTTCGGGCGAACCGTTGTGCTCGTGCGGATCGAGGCCGACGTCGCCCGTGAACTCGCCGGCATGCCGACAATGAGCCACGCGGAAACCGGAGCCTACATCCTGCCGCCGATCCGCTACCCCGATGGCCACACCTATCTCAAGATCGGCATCGGCACGACCGACGACCCCGAGTTCCGCGCGCTCGCAGATCTGAAGGGCTGGTTCAAGAGCGAGGGGTCGGCCGCCAACCGACGGGACTTCCAGGGGTTTCTCACCACACTGATCCCAGTGCTGGCGCGGTGCGATCATTGGCACACCGCCACCTGTGCCGTGACATGGACGGCGACCGGCCTGCCCTATATCGACTACGCGCTCGACAACCGTATCGCGCTAGCGGTCGGCGGCAACGGCAAGGGGGCAAAGTCCTGCGACGACTGGGGATGGATCGCCGCCGAGATGCTGGCCGGACGCGAGTGGAGCCATCCGATCCCACGCGAACGCCTGGAATTGCCCGCCGGCCTGACATGAGCGGACCTTCGGTCGGCTCGCCCGCCCCTGCTTTCTTGGCTATCTGACAGGAGCGATTGCGCGACGGCCGCCCGACTCCTCCCGGAGGCCAAGCCCCCTGGCGCCAGGGCGTGAGCGGTGTAAACTCCCGCGTCATGCAGCACACACGCCCCCCCTCCTTCGATCCGCTCCGCGATGCGACCGTCACGGACCTGATCACCAAGCGGCCGAATATCTACGGATTCAGCGGACTGGACCGATCCGCACACATTCGGGAACGGGAGGGCTGGCTGACGGAGCTCCTGGAGATCTCGACCACGCGGCTGGTCCCGGTCTGGCGATCCCGAAGCCTGGTTCAGGACACCGACGGAACGCCCAGCGCGGCCCTGCTTTCGGTTGTCGAGCATCACCACCTGATCGCTCGAGCGGAAAGCGTGGTGTTCCTCGGTGACTACGAGGGTGTCTCGCACGTTGCGCTGGACCTCTCCGCTCTCGAAGAGACCGAGGCTATGGACATCTTCTCGGCAAACGGCGCCTTCATGGATCTGCGCCAGATCGGCCCGCTGCTCGGCCGGTTCGAGGGCTCCATTCTGGCCTATGCACGCGGCGTCATGTGGTGGCATCAGCGGCACCGGTTCTGCGGTGTCTGCGGCACCGCGACCGAGATCCGCAAGGGTGGTCATCAGCGCAGCTGCACCAACGAGGATTGCCGCGCGCCGCATTTCCCGAGAACCGACCCGGCGGTGATCATGCTGGTGCATGACGGCGACCGGTGCCTGCTGGGCCGTCAGAAGATGTGGCCCGAGGGCATGTATTCCACCCTCGCCGGATTCGTCGAACCCGGTGAGACGCTGGAAGAGGCCGTAGCGCGAGAAGTCTGGGAGGAGAGCGGAGTGCACGTGCGGGATGTCCGCTATCACTCCTCGCAGCCCTGGCCATTCCCCTCCTCGCTGATGCTCGGCTTTCATGCCCAGGCGAAGAGCTTTGAGATCAACCGCAACGATGATGAGCTCGGCGACGCCGGTTGGTATTCGGTCGAGGATCTCGCCCGGTTCCAGGATCTGGACAAGTTCCTGCCGCGCCGGGACTCGATCGCCCGACGCCTGATCCAGGATTGGGTGGAAGAGCGGCGCCCGGACCTGCTCCCCGCGGTCGACGCGGTCCCGTCGGCATATCCGGGACAACGCTAGAGCACGACCCTATTCCGGAAAGCCGTCTCCCAAATCCCAGAACAGACCCGTCATCATCTTCAGGCCGTCGCGCATCAGTGGGGCCAGGGCATGCTCGTTCGGCGCGTGCTGAGAGCAGCCGGGGTAGCTGTGCGGAACCCACAGGGTCGGCATGCCGACCAGGTTCAGAAAGATGTCGTTCGGAAGCGAGCCGCCCGAATTCGGGATCACGACAGGCTCTATCCCAAGGGTCTTGCTGATCGAGGCGACGGCCCACGGCACTGCCGGATGATCCGGGTCCAGCCGGGACGCCCGCAGCATCGAACTCCGCGCCGGCTCGACCAGAATGTCTTCGAAACCCTGCACCTCGAAATGCTTGCGGATCTCGGGGATGAAGGTGTCCGGATCGGTGTCGACCGTGAACCGTATCTGGCAAATCGCCTCGGCGAAGGGCGGCACGGCGTTCTGGGGTTTGTCCGGGTCGCCGGAGATGAAGGACAAGACCTCGAAGGTATTCCAGCCGAACACCTTTTCCGCGGCACTCAAGCCCGGTTCGCCCCACCATTCCTGAATCGCGGGATCATCGGGTCCCGGGACAACCTTGACCGGGCCCAGTGCGGCCCGGACCGAGTTCGGCAGATGCTTCGGCTTCAGGCTTCCGAGCGTGACCTCGCCCTTGGCGGTGACCAGAGAGGTGATGGCGTGCATCAGCACGATGGCCGGATTGGCCAGAAGCCCTCCCCAGTTTCCCGAGTGATGACCGCCGTCCCGGTACTCCAGCCGCATCCGGATGTTGAGCGCCCCCCGGGTGCCGAGACGAATATCCGGCACCTCGGTCGAGAGCCGCGGGCCGTCGGACGCGATCAGAAGGTCCGCCTTGAGCAACTCCCTGTTCGCGACACAGAATTCCTGAAGGCCGGGCGACCCCATCTCCTCGGCCATCTCGACCAGGAAGGTCACGTTGTAGCCGAGCTTGCCGCGGGTCTCGATCACCTGGCGCAGCGCCGCCATGTTGATCGCATGCTGACCTTTGTTGTCGGCCGTTCCTCGCCCGTACCAGCGCTCCGTTCCCCCGGCGTCAGTTGTGACATCAAGCGTCCACGGATTGCGCCCCTCCCGCCAGCGCCCTTCCTCTCCGGGCACGGTGTCACCATGCCCGTAGCAGAAAAGTGTGGGCAGACTCGGGTCCTCGATGCGCTTGGCTACAAGAAACGGCGCGCGCGGAAGCATCGGGTTTTCATGTCGCTCGACGGTGAAGCCCATGGCTTCGAACGCTGGCGTCATATGCGCTTGGAGATAGGCCTCCACATCCGGCTCATGTTCTTCCTCACGGCTTGAGCTCGGCACCGCAACAAGGATCGCAAGCTCCTCTCGAAAACCGTTGGTATCAAAATGGCTCTCGATCGCGTCTATCGCGTCTGCGCGGCTCGGCATGAAAGTCTCCTGGGGTCTATGTCGGACCGGTAGACTAGCCTGTGCCCAACGGCGATGGAATTGGCAATGAGCGGTCCCGTCTCGACATCGTGGAAACATGGAAAACTTGACCTCGCAGGTCGAAATGGACAGTTTTCATCCATCATCTGCCACCTGCTTGGAAGGCTCGAAAATGACTGCGAACGCTCTAGCAGCTGGCACATCAAGAAACGAGCACATGCGGAGTTCTGAGCCGTCCCCGGCATCTGGCGCGCGTGCCACCGACCAGTTGGGAACCCTGGTTCACGCGGACGAACCGAGAGCCGCAGGCCGTTTTGCCAGACGTTGGGCATGCTACTTTCCGGACGATCCCGCCTTGCTGCATGCCGAAGCTGCAATGCTCAAAATCGAAGATCACGAACTCGCCGCATCCTTCGCCCGCATGAGCGTCGTCTTCGACCAAACCAACCCCAAGCGGCACGGTCAACGCATCCATCGCGCCGTGAAGGCCAGCCGTCCGAATTTGATGCCAGCGCACCGCATGCGGGATGTGATGTGGGACACAGATACGCTTAAAAAACACATCAGGGATGGCGATCTGGTTGGTGCCAAAGCATTCCTCGACCAGCCGGAATTGGCCGGTCATCGCTTTTACATGCCGGAATTCCGTGCCTTGCGCCACTTCGTCCTTTTCAATCTCGATCCGGAATACAGGACCACATTCACCAAGAACTGTGTCATCGTCACGCCGATCATACAAACGCCACACCCGGAAACTGGAGCGGACTGGAACGCGGCCATTCTCGACGAGTTGGTAAGGGCGGCGGACTGGTCGGAGAAGACAGATACGGTCCTACCGGTGGAGGGTTTGAGCGCCTATCCCCCCGAGGCCGAGAGACGCCTCCGTGCGGGCACCCTATCCAGCAAGAACTTTCCCGAAGGCCTGGGTGATTGGAGGAGCCTGATCGAAAGCCGGTGCGCCTCTTTTTGGTCTCACCTGATCGAAAAGAACCTCACTCAAGATCTCTTCGGCATCAGCGCTGAACGGGCGGCAGATCGTCGGGGGAGCATTGGGTATCATATCAACGAAATCCTCCAAGGCCCGGTCATAGGTCCGCATTATCATTCAGGCACCCAGCCTTACAACCAGGCTGCATTTCCATTGGTCTCAGCGGTATTCTATCCCAAGACGGTCCCCGAGGCTCCTGGGACACGAGCCGGCTATTTGGAACTTGGGCGCCCGAATTTTGCGACGGCGTTCGAGCCGAAGACGCTCACGGTTCGACCGATTGCAGGGCAAATGGTCCTGTTTCCGGCGTTCGCCTTTCATGGCGTGATTCCGATCGACGAATCGCCAAGATATTCGGTCAACATCGACCTCTACCTGCAGCGCAAAGGCACAGAAGGCCTGAGCATAGCGGGGTTCTTCGATTGACCGACCCCGTCAGTCCGTCACCCTCGGTAAGGCGCTCGGAGGGGCTTGCCGCATCTGCGGTTCGGATTTTGGAAACCGGCGACCCAACTGTGAAGGCGGAAGCCGGTCGCCAGGTCGCGCGGGCCTGGCGTGCGGGAGAGATCAAGGGCATCGGAGCGGCGTCACCACCGGCGAGACCGTCGCGTCCCGACGCCCCGGCGCTCCGCCCGCCGCGTGAGGTCAAGAAACGCAAGATCACCGCCCAACCCGCCGGACGTATCGCACTCCTGCACGCCTTGGCGCATATCGAGTTGAATGCCATCGATCTGTCGTGGGATGCGATCGCCAGATTCACGGAACTCGACTGGCCGCTCAGCTATTTCGACGACTGGGTCCAGGTTGCGGACGAGGAATCCAAGCATTTCCTGGCCCTCGCCGATCGCCTGAAGGCCCTGGAGTCCCATTACGGTGCCCTGCCGGCGCATGACGGCTTGTGGCAGGCGGCGGAAAATACGGCGGGGGACGCGCTCGCTCGCCTGGCGATCGTTCCGCTGGTACTGGAGGCCCGCGGTCTGGACGTGACACCGCCCATGGTCGCAAAAATGCACGAGGTCGGAGATCCGGACTCCGCCGATATTCTGCAAATGATTCATGACGACGAGATAAGCCATGTCGCCGTCGGCAAGCGATGGTTCGATCATCTTTGCGCCGCACAGAACCTAGAGCCGATTTCGACTTGGCAGAACCTCGTCCGTACCCATTTCAAGGGCGGGGTCAAGCCGCCATTCAACATTCCGTCGCGCGACGCGGCAGGGTTTTCGGCGGCATTTTACGGACCGCTCGGTGACGAGTATCTCGCGAAACAGCAGCTTGCGACCACGTCGACCGCGAGTTGAAACCGGCCCGCAGCCGGCGGCATGTCGGCGCAGTGGGACGTCATATGACCACACGGACTTTCACCTGGACCTTCGACAGTCCTCCGGCAGCGGTCTGGGAAGGCCTGGGAGACACTGCCCGATTCAATGAAGCAGCCGGCCTTCCGAAGCATGCCATCCGAGAGGTCGAGCAGGACGACGGCAGCGTCAGGTTTTTCGCCGAGGCCAAAGTGGGAGGCTTCAGTCTCGCTTGGGAAGAGGTGCCGGTGGAGTGGGTCAGAGACCGCTGGTTCCGCCACGAGCGGAGGTTCTCGAAGGGCCCCTTTCGGGTGCTGATCGCGCAAGCGGAACTGGAACCCTCGGACGACGGGTGTATCTGCCACTACACCCTGACCGCCGAGCCGTCGGGCCTGTTGGGGCGTGCGCTGCTGGCCAGCGGGTTCTTCTCCAAGACCGAGCGCGGCTTCACCAAGCTCATGGATGACATCCGGGCCTTCGCGGCACGCCGCCGGGACCGCCCCTTTCAGATCAGCCCGGCCAAGCCGGACGCCCGCAGCGAGGCGAGACGGTCGCGAGCGATCGAGAAACTCTCGGACAGCGGAAACGACCACGGCCTGTCCGGGCGTCTGTCGGATTTCGTGGTGCAGGCTCAGGAGATGGACCTGATGGCGATCCGGCCGAAACGCCTCGCCCGGCAATGGCAGGTCGAGCCACACAACACCACTGAACTGTGTCTTGAGGCGGTCCGGGCCGGTCTTCTGGAAAGCCGCTGGGATGTGCTGTGTCCGCGCTGCCGGGGACCGAAGGGAACGGCCGATCGGCTGGATCAACTGCCGGAGAAAGTCCATTGCAACAGCTGCAACGTGTCATACGAGCGGGATTTCGCCCGCAACGTGGAGCTGTCCTTCCATCCCTCACCCGCCATTCGCCGGGTCCAGAACGGAGAATTCTGTCTGTTCGGTCCGATGAGTCTGCCGCATGTCCTGTTGCAGGCTGCGGTACCACCGGGAGAGACGAGGGACCTACCTTGCAAGACGGCCCCGGGCCCCTATCGGTATCGGACTCTGGAACCCGGGGGCGAGCAGGACATCGAGATCTCAGACGAAACGCTCCCCAGTCTGATCCTGGACGGACAGCATGTGAGCCTCGGGGCGCCCTCGCCGCCGGGCACGATTCGGCTTGAGAACCGAGGCGACCGGACCCGGACCGCCGTCGTCGAATCCCGCGCTTGGGTGGCCGAGGTTCTGACCGCCCATGAGGTCACGACACTGCAGGCGTTTCAGGACCTGTTCTCGGACCAGGTCTTGCGGCCCGGGGACGAGGTCTCGATCTCTCAAGTCGCCCTGATGTTCACCGACCTGGCCGGCTCGACCAACCTTTATGACCGGGTCGGCGATGCCGGTGCCTATCACCTGGTGCGTGAGCACTTCGCCTTTCTGGCCGCCATCGTCCGGAAACATCGTGGCGCGGTGGTGAAGACCATCGGTGATGCGGTGATGGCGGCCTTCGCAGATCCGGCGGACGCGATGCGGGCGGGGCTGGCGGTTCAAAGGCAAGTCGACGACTTCCGGCGTCAGAGCGGCTTGGGAGAAGTGGCAATCAAGGTCGGACTGCATTCCGGTGCCTGCATCGCCGTGACCTTGAACGACAGGCTCGACTATTTCGGTACCATGGTCAATCTGGCCGCGCGCCTTCAGGGGTTGGCCCGATCGGGAGAGGTGGTGGTCTCGGGATCGATGTTTGAGGACCCCGGAGTGGCGCAGGTACTGACCGAACTGTTCGACGCCGGGACCCTTCCCGAACCGGAAGACGCAATGGTACGAGGTCTGTCAAAACCGGTCACCATGATCCGGCTAACTCCCAGCACGTCGGAATTGGAGACCTCTCAATGACCACCGACCAGCCCGCGATGATCCTCTGGATCGACAATCCCGAAGTCTATGTCGAGGCGATGCGTGTCGCCGGATTGGACCAGCGGATGCGCCTGATCCCGGTGGAACGAGACGAAGAGCCCTCGAAAGAGGATCTGGCCGCCGCCGACGCGATGCTGGCCTGGGCGGCACCTGCGGGGCTGCTCACGCGGATGCCTCGGCTGAAATGGCTGCAGGCGACGATGGCCGGGGTGGAAGGCTGGCTCTCACGCCCGGATCTGCCCGACGATCTTCCGTTCTGCGCGGCCCGCGGCGTGCACCGGGTCCAAATGCCGGAGAATATTCTGGCCGCCCTCTTTCACCTGACCAAGCCGATCGTTGCCGCCGCGCTCGACCAGCGGGACAGCCGCTGGACCCGACGAACATCGGAACCTCTCGCAGGCAAGACTCTGGGGATTATCGGTCTTGGAACCATCGGACAGGAACTGGCCCGCAAGGCCGACGCGCTCGAGATCAGGGTCATCGGAACCCGACGGTCGGGCGCTCCCGCAGACCATGTCGACTCGGTCTTCACCCCGGATCGCACGGAGGAAGTCTTGTCCCAGTCGGATTTCGTTCTGTTGCTGCTGCCGACCACGGACCAGACCAAGGACTTCATGAACGCGGCGCGGCTCTCGCAAATGAAGCCCAGCGCCTATCTGCTGAATTTCGGACGAGGGGCCTCCGTGGTTGATGCCGACCTGGTACGCGCCGTGACCGATGGGGTGATCGCCGGCGCCGTTCTGGACGTGTTCAGAACCGAGCCCCTGCCGAGCGAGCACGCGTTCTGGACAACCCCCGGCATCGACGTCTGGCCCCATGTCGGCGGATTGCATCCGAACCGGGACGTGTTGGTGGCGGAACTGGTGGTGGAAAACGCCGCCCGGTTTCTCGACGGGCGTCCTCTGCTTTCCCTGGTCGACCGGTCCGCCGGCTATTGAGGCGTCCAAGTGCAGGGAATGATGCCGCCCCGCCGCTGGTACCTCCCGCCTGTCCCGCCTAGGATACGCGTCGATTTGGACAGAAACCTACCGGAGACCACCGACATGTCCGTGGCCGAACGCGACAATGAGCCGAAGATCGACGCCGAAGAGATCCTGGAGGGCATCCTGGAATGGGTGGAGATCGAGACCCCGACCTACCACGCGGAGGAGGTCAACAAGCTCGCCGCCACGGTCGAGGCTCAGTTCGAAGGTCTTGGACTGAACATGGAGCGGGTACCGGGGCGCGATGGCTTCGGAGACCACGTCATCGCCCGCACCCCCGATTGGGAAGAGGGCAAGCCGTCGATCCTGGTCCTGTCCCATATGGACACCGTGCACCCGATGGGGACCAAGGAGGGGGCGAACCCCATCCGGCGTGAGGGTGACAGCGTCTTCGGTCCGGGCATCTATGACATGAAGGCCGGCGCCTACCTGCCCTATTACGCATATCGCCATCTGCAGCGGATGGGCAGCAAGCCGACCCTGCCGGTCACCTTCCTGTTCGTTTCGGAAGAAGAAGTCGGCAGCCCGACCAGCCGTGCGGTGATCGAAGCCGAGGCGAAGAAGGCCAAGTACGTTCTGGTCACCGAACCCGCCCGCGACGGCGGCAAGGTCGTGACCGCCCGAAAAGGTGTCGGGCGCTTCGAGATGACCATCACGGGGCGTCCCGCCCATTCCGGTGCCCAGCATTCGGACGGCCGTTCAGCGATCCGGGAAATGGCCCACCAGATCCTCGAGATCGAGGCACTGACCGACTACGATCGGGGCGTGACGACGAATGTCGGGCTGATTTCCGGCGGGACCGGAGTCAATGTGGTCCCGCGCGAAGCGACCTGTGAGATCGATCTACGGGTGGTCTCGTCCGAAGACGGCGAAGCGCTGGTCGCCCAGATCCTAGATCGGAAGTCTCATGACCCTGACGTGACGATCGAGATCAGTGGAGGCATGAACCGGCCCCCCTACGAACGGTCGGACGCGATCATGGCGCTGTTCGAGGAGGCGAAATCGGCCGCCGCCGAGGCCGGTTTCGAGTTGGAGACGACCCCGCTCACGGGGGGAGGATCGGACGGGAACTTCTCGGCCGCAGTGGGAGTCCCGACGCTGGACGGGCTTGGCGCCGACGGACGCGGCGCGCATACACTGGAAGAGCAGATCTATGTCTCCTCGCTCGCTCCGCGCGCGGGTATGTGGGTCAAGATGTTTGAGAGGCTCGGGTAAATGACCGTGTTTGCCACGCGCGGCTCGACGGCGGAGATCGAGGAAGGCACCGCCCTGGCCCCGAAGTTCGACAGGGATGGCCTGGTGGCTGCCATTTCGCAGGATTCGGAGACCGGCGAAATCCTGATGATCGCCTGGATGGATGCGGCGGCCTTGTCCGCCACCATCGAGACCGGCGAGGCTCACTTCTACTCACGCTCCCGCGCCCGCATGTGGCGGAAGGGCGAGAGCTCGGGGCACGTGCAGAAGGTGAAAGAGATCCGCCTCGATTGCGATCAGGATGCGGTGCTATTGACGGTCGAGCAGGTCGGGCCTGGCGCCTGTCACGTAGGCCACCGCTCCTGCTTCTATCGCAAGGTTGTGTCCGACGGCACCGGCGGGGCGTCTCTGGAGATGGTGGCGGCGAAAACCTACGACCCGAAGTCGGTCTACTGAAAGCTGGTTCTAGACGGCGTTGAGGATCGCAAGGGCTTTGGCGTGCAACTCCTTGGAACCGGCAGCGAGTATCTTCGAGGTTGAATCGCGGCGGACAGGACGGCCCTGCCAATCGGTGACAATCCCTCCCGCGGCCTCGATCACCGCACACGGGCCGAGGTAGTCATAATCCTGCAAACCTGCTTCAACGACCAGATCCAGGTGGCCGGACGCCAGCAGTCCGTAATTGTGACAGTCGCCGGCGTAGAGCGTCAGACGCGCCTGATCCTTCAGGCGCGCAAACGCGGCCGTCTCCTCTAGCGTCTCGAACATATCCGGCGAGGTGGCGGCCAATGTGGCATCCATCATGCTCACGCCGGTCCGGGATTTCGCGGGCGCTCCGTTAAACGTTGTCGGCACACCCCGTCCGCCGATCCAACGTTCGCCGATAAACGAGCAATCCACCACTCCCAGAATCGGCTCGCCATCTTCAAGCAGACCGATCAGCGTGCCGAAAAACGGCCGTCCTGAGATGAAGGATTTCGTCCCGTCGATTGGATCGAGAGACCACACGTAGCGGGAGTTACCGCGCACGACACCATATTCCTCACCCGCGATGCCGTGATCGGGAAACCGTGCCTCGATCATTTCCCGCAGCCGCGCCTCGACGGCCCGATCGCCCGCCGTCACCGGGCTGTTGTCCGCCTTGCGGTCGACGGCCAAGCCGGTTCGGAAATACTTTGCAACGATCGGGGCTGCCGCATCCGCCAGGTCTTTGACGAACGCGACCATCTCAAGGGTGTCGAGCGACGGCATGTGGTGTTCCGTTCCGCACGATGGCGGTTAGGACCGGACGGGTCAGCCGCCGGTCGCCGCCTTGTACTCGGCCTCGGCCGCCTGGACCTCTTCGTCGGTCGGCAGCGGAGCCGGACTGCCGGCCAGGGTCCGCAAATAGGCAATCAGGTCGGCACGGTCGGACACCTTCTTGAGACCTGCATAGTTCATCTTGGTGCCCGGGATATATTCCTTGGGCTTGTACATGAACTTGTTCAACGACGCATAGGTCCAAATCTTCGGATCGTCGAAACCGGCCAGAGCATCCGAATAGGCGAAGCCGTCCATGGCTGCCTTCTCCCTGCCCACGATATCCCACAGGGCCGGACCAACCTTATTGCCGCCGCCGTCATCCAAGCTGTGGCAGGCCGTACATTTCTTCGACAGGTTTTCGCCGGCGGCAGGGTCTGCAGACGCAAGGATGGGAATGATCGGCTCGACCGGTTCGGGGCCGGCGGCTGCCTGACCACTCGGCTCCGCATTGGCGACCTCGATCTTGAAGGCATTTTCCTCCAGCTCATGGGGATGACGCAGGCCTTCAGCGACCTTGCTGGTCGCCATTGCCAGCAGGCCCGCGCACAGAACCGCGGCCAATACTTTGTTGGTTTCAAGCGACGCCATGAACTCAGGTCCCCTCGTCTCGCAAATATGTCTCGCGCGGATACGGCTCTCTGAACCCAACCTCCACGCGGCGCTAACATAGCCATGGCGACGCCGTCCCTCAACATCGAACGCATGCGTCGTCCATATAAACGTACGGCTTACTCCGCACCGGCGGCTTGTGCAACCTGAGCCGGCTGGCGTATCACCGCACGGAGATGCGGCATGGTGCCGCGAAACCCTGATGAATTTCGGGACAAACGCCCTGATGACACGCCCAATCGTGCTGATTCCCGCGCGGCTCGCCTCCACCCGTTTGCCGGAGAAGGCTCTTGCGGACATCCATGGCGAACCCATGATCGTTCAGGTCTGGCGTCGCGCCTTGGAGGCGGATGTCGGACGTGTGGTGGTCGCCGCCGGCGATGCCGCGATCGCCGAAGCCGTGCTGTCGGTGGGCGGAGAGGCGGTTCTGACGGACCCCCATCTGCCCTCAGGCACGGATCGCATTCACCAGGCACTCGAGCGTGCCGATCCGGACGGCAGCCATGACATCATCGTCAACATACAGGGCGACCTGCCGGTTCTGGAACCGCATACAACGCGAGCTGCGGTGGACGCACTGGTGAGAAAGCCGGAAGCGGATATGGGCACGGTTGCCGCCGCCATCGCCGATCCAACAGATCTCGACGAGACCAGCGTCAACAAAGTGGTCGCCGCCTGGGAAAACGACGGATTTTTTGGCCGGGCACTGTATTTTTCGAAGTATCCGGTCCCCTGGGGCGAGGGCGAAGTCTTCCATCACATCGGCATCTACACCTATCGCCGGGCCGCGCTGGATCGTTTCGTCTCTCTTCCGCCTTCGCCCTTGGAGCGCCGCGAGAAACTTGAGCAACTGCGTGCGCTGGAGGCGGGGATGCGGATCGAAGTGGCCCGGGTTGAAACTGTTCCACTCGGCGTCGATACCGCCGCACAGCTTGACCGGGCGCGGGCGCTTCTCGCCTCCAAACCTCAGACCTCCTCTGGAGAATACGCATGACCAACAAGCCGATCGTCGCCTATCAGGGCGTGGCGGGTGCCTATTCCCACCTTGCCTCCACCAGCGCCCTGCCGGAGTTCGACACGCTGCCGTGCCAGAGCTTCGAGGATATGTTGGCAGCCGTGCAGGACGGCACCGCCGACCGCGCGATGGTGCCGGTCGAGAATTCGGTGGCCGGCCGGGTGGCCGATATTCATCATCTGCTGCCCGAATCCGGGCTCTTCATCATTGGGGAGCATTTTCAGCGGGTGAACCACATGCTGCTGGGAGTGCCGGGGGCCACTTTAAAGGATCTGAGAGAGGTCCGAGCGCACCCCATGGGTCTTGCTCAATGTCGTGGCTTAATCAACGATCACAAGCTCAAACGGGTCAACCATGCGGACAATGCAGGTGCCGCCGACGAGGTCGCGAAACTGGGTGACAAATCCGTCGGCGCAATCGCGTCAAGCCTGGCAGCCGAGGTCTACGGACTCGATATCCTGAAGGATTCGGTCGAAGACGCCGAGCATAACACGACCCGTTTCCTGATCATGGCCCGCGAGGGCGTCGTCCCGCCGGTCGGCAGTGGCACGAACGTCACAACGATTGTCTTCAAGGTTCGCAGCGTGCCTGCCGCTCTATACAAGGCACTCGGCGGGTTCGCGACCAACGGCATCAACCTGACCAAGCTGGAAAGCTATCTGGTCGGCGGCTCGTTCGAGGCGGCGCAGTTCTACGTCGACGCCGAGGGTCACCCCGAAGAGCGGCACATGGCGCTGGCGCTGGAGGAACTGAAGTTCTTCTGTCCGCCGGGTGAGGTACGCATCCTCGGCACCTATCCCGCCAGTCCGTTCCGCGCCGGCGCCGATCGACCCGAAGCGGATTGAAATCAGAGAAG
>JANSYC010000091.1 GCA_024742605.1 Alphaproteobacteria bacterium
CGTCCATATGCTCGATCAGATGCCAGGCGCGAAACGCACTCACCGAGTTCTCTTCGAAGGGCAGAGGAACGGAGCGGCAAAGCTCTAGGTCGAAGACCAGATCAACACCCGCACCGGCGCGGCGATCCAGGTTGATCCAACCCTCTATAGGATTCGCACCGCATCCCAGATTCAATCGCGACCCTATCACGGTCGAATGCTCTTCCGATCCGTTCGACATGGACATGCGTGATCCTCTCCAGATCTTCCGAAACCGTATCCCAAACTGCAACGGTTGAAGACCAAGGCGTCAGGCGAGTCAAATCCTTGTTGGGTCTACCCCACCCGGTGACCGTATTCGGCGCTCGCGTCGACCAGCCAATCCCAGGTGTATTTCGCGAAGGAGGGCCGCACGATCACTTCGTAGCCGGGAACATCGGAGGTCTGCCGCAGGATCGCCCCCGCATGAGCCAGCATCGATTGCGCGCACTGGCCAACCCCGAAGGCACGCGGGTGCAGATCCAGGGTCCAGCCTTTCTGCAGCACCCGACGGGCCTGCGCGCCTTCGATCCGGATGCAAACGTAGTTATCGGACAAATCGACCACCGTGGCGAACACACCGGAGACCGCGTCTTCCAGATTGCCCTGCAGGCCCTCGACCTCTCCCGTGGCGACCACCAACCATTCGTCGGGCGCCAGCCACAGAACCGCCCTCTCATCCGCTTGCGAGACCGTATTGGGCGCCGCCGGCAACACAACGCCGAGCGCCGCCTCGACGCCAGCGCCAAAAGCGGCATCGGCTGCGGTGCCGCGCAGGTTCAGCAAAGTCGGAAACCGAACTTCCGTCAGCACGATACCGGCATCCCAGGCACCGCCGCTATGTCCGGTCACGCCATCCAGCGCGCTCAGAGCCCTTGCCTCATCCATCTTTCCGGCTCCCGTCCTTGTCGAAGAATACAGGCTCGCACACCGTCACCTTGAGGCTGCGGCCGACCAGGGGAACGCTGAGCGTCTGGCCGTGACGCCCGTGCCCGCCCTTGATCACCGCCAGCGCGATCGACCGGCCCACATTCGGGCTGTAGTAGGACGATGTCACATGCCCCAGCATGACCATCGGCGGCTGCGGCTTCAGATCCGCGACCACATGGGCGCCTTCCGGCAGCACCTCGTTCGGATCCTCGGTCAGTAGGCCCACCAGTTGCTTGCGGTGCGGGTCCTGCAGGTCCGGACGTGCCATACCCCGTTTCCCAATGAAGTCCGGCTTGGTCTTTGAGACGATCCAATCCATGCCCAGATCGCTTGGCGTGACCGACCCGTCGGTATCCTGTCCGACGATGATGAAGCCGCGCTCCGCCCGCAGCACGTGCATCGCCTCGGTGCCGTAGGGCGTGATGTCAAACTCGGCGCCCGCCGCCATCACCGCCTCCCACAGCGCCCGGCCGTAGCGGCGCGGCACGTTCACCTCGAAGGCCAGATCGCCAGTGAACGAGATCCGGTACACCCTGGCCGGGATGCCCGCCACCGTCCCTTCCCGCATGCTCATGAACGGAAAGGCATCGTTGGAGAGATCGAGATCGTTCAGCTTGGCAAGCACGTCGCGGGATTTCGGCCCGACGATGCTGGCCACCGCCCATTGCTCGGTGACCGACGTCAGATGAACCTTCAACTCCGGCCACTCGGTCTGCAGATGCTCTTCCATCCACGCAAGCACACCCGCCGCCCCGCCGGTGGTGGTGGTCATGTGGAACCGGTCCTCGGCGATGCGGGTGGTGACCCCGTCATCCATCACCATGCCGTCATCCTTGAGCATCAGGCCGTAGCGGCAGCGCCCGATCCCCAGTTTGAGCCAGGCGTTCGAATAGATGCGGTTCAGGAATTCGGCGGCGTCCGGGCCGTGCACATCGATCTTCCCCAGCGTGGACGCGTCCAGCAGACCCACGCCCGTCCGGGCCGCGAGACATTCCCGATCCACCGCCTGACGCAGGGTCTCGCCCTTCTTCGGGTAATACCAGGCCCGCATCCATTGGCCGACATGCTCGAAGGTCGCCCCGTTCTCCCGGTGCCACCCGTCCATGGCGGTGGTGCGGACCGGGTCGAACAAAGCGCCGATGTCACGACCGCCATAGGCGCCGATCGTGGTCGGCGTGTAGGGCGGCCGGAAGGTCGTGGTTCCGACCTGGGTCACATCCACACCCAATGTCTCGGAGACGATCGCCAGGGCATTCACGTTGGACGTCTTGCCCTGATCGGTCGCCATGCCGGTGGTGGTGTAGCGCTTCACATGCTCGATGGAGCGATAGCCCTCGCGGGTCGCCAGTTTGAGATCGGCCGCCGTCACATCGTTCTGGAAATCGACGAAATGCTTACCCTTGTGGCCGACTGGCCGGGTCGACGGCAGCAGCCACAGGGTTCGCTCGGCGGTCGATTTCGGCTCCGAGACCTCGGGCGCCGCCGGCTTGCGGCCGGTAAACCCTGCTTCGCGGGCCATCTCGACACCCTTCTGCAGGCCGTCCTTGATCGCCTGGGCCACGGTGAAATCGCCGTTGCAGCCGCCCACCGAAACCTGCGGCTCATGGTTGGTCCCCGGCACGAAGATAAACCGCTCTGGATCCCAGGTCAGCTTGCCGCGCGACTGGCTGAACAGATGCACTGTCGGATTGAACCCGCCGGCCATCGCGATCAGATCGCAATCAACTCGGCGGACCGCCCCGTTGAGCCCGGTGCCGTCACCGGTCATCCGGGCGATCTCGGCCCCCTGCACCCGGCCGCGCCCCAGGCTTCCGACCAAAGAATGACCGGCATGGATCTCGATGCCGCGTGATCGCGCGGCATCGACCAAGGCGCCGTCCGGCTCGGTGCGCAGATCGACAATGCAGGCGATACGGGCGCCCCGGTCGTGCATCGCGAGCGCGGTTCGGTAACCGTCATCGTTCGAGGTCACGATCAGCGGCCGCTGTCCGGCCAGCACGCCATAGCGCACCGCATAGCCGCGCACCGCGCTCGACAGCATCACACCGGGCCGGTCGTTGTCGCGGAACACCAAGGGCCGCTCGATCGTTCCGGTTGCCAGCACCACCCGCTTGGCCCGCACCTTCCAGATCCGCTGGCGCGGGACATTCGGCACCACGGCGCCGATATGGTCGGTCACCCGCTCGGCGATGGTCAGGTAGTTGTGGTCGTAATAGCCGTTGACGGTCGAGCGGGTCAGCAGCGTGACCTCCGGCATCGACCGAAGCTCCGCCACCACCTGCGCCACCCAGTCCGCGGCCGGGAGACCGTCGATCTCGACATCGTCCTCCGACAGCAGCGAGCCGCCGAACTCGGTGCTCTCATCGGCCAGGATCACGCGGGCGCCGGTCCGCGCGGCCGCCAGCGCCGCCGCCAGACCCGACGGGCCGCCGCCCGCCACCAGAATGTCGCAATGGGCGTGCATCCGTTCGTACCGATCCGGATCGGGGCCCTCCGGAGCCTTGCCAAGGCCCGCCGCATGCCGGATCACATGCTCGTACGCCATCCAGAAGGAAGCCGGCCACATGAAGGTCTTGTAATAGAACCCGGCCGGAAACAGCTTGTGAAACAGTTGGTTGACCGCCCCCACATCGAACTTGAGACAGGGCCAGCGGTTCTGGCTTTGGGCGACCAGCCCGTCGAACAGCTCGATCTGGGTGGCGCGGGTGTTCGGCTCGGTCCGGTTGCCACGTGCCAGTTGGATCAGGGCATTGGGCTCTTCCGAACCGAGTCCGAGCAGACCCCGAGGACGGTGATATTTGAAGCTGCGGCCGATCAAATGAACATCGTTCGCGAGCAGGGCCGAGGCCAACGTATCGCCTTCGAAGCCCGAAAAACTCGTGCCGTCGAAGGTGAAGCTGACCGGGCGCGATCTGTCGACCCGACCGCCGCCCTTGACGTGGGTGCCGGTGATCCGGTTGGTCTGGTGGGGACTGTTCATGCCGGTCACGTCAGCGCTCCGTCGTGTCGGGTGCGGCGGGCGCTTCGCCCGGCAGCGGCGGCGGGGTCTCACCGATCTTGTACACCGCGAAAACCTCATGAGAGACGGTGTTCCGGATCACGTTGAACCAGCGACGACAGCCCGCCGCATGCATCCAGCGCTCCCGGAACGGACCCTTGGTGTTTGACCGCAGATAGAGATAGCCCATCCAGTCCTCGTCGGACTTGTCGGACGGGGTTTCCGGGCGGGCCACATGGGCCTCGGCACCGTAGTGGAATTCCCAATCGTCGCGCGGGCCGCACCAGGGACAGGGGATCTGTTGCATCTCTCGGTCCTCCCTCAGTGCGCCACGCCGGCGGCGCCGTGTTCGTCGACCAGATAGCCGGTGCGGAACCGGTCCAGCGCGAAGGGCGCGGCGATGGCGTTGGGGCGATCATTGGCGATCAGGTCGGCGAAGACGTGCCCGGAACCCGGTGTCGCCTTGAACCCGCCGGTGCCCCAGCCGCAGTTGAAATACAGCCCCGGAACCGGAGTCTTCGACAGGATCGGAGAGGCGTCAGGACAGGTGTCCACGATCCCGCCCCAGCTGCGCAGCATCCGCAGACGCGAGGTGATCGGATACAGCTCCACCGTCGCCGCCATCAGATGCTCGGCGATGTTGAAGGAGCCGCGCTGGGCGTAGGAGTTATAGCTGTCGGTCCCGGCCCCCAGCACCAGCTCGCCCTTGTCAGACTGGCTGATATACATGTGGACCGCGTTCGACATGACGACCGTGTCGATACAGGGCTTGACCGGCTCCGACACCATGGCCTGAAGCGGTCGCGCCTGGATCGGCAGTTTGAAGCCCGCCATTTCGGCCAGCACCGCGGAATGTCCGGCCGGAACGCAGCCGACCTTGTCGGCGCCGATGAACCCGCGATTGGTCTCGACACCCTCGATGGCGCCGTCGGCCTTGCGGCGGAACCCGGTGACCTCGCAATTCTGGATGATGTCGACGCCCATGTCGTCGGCCCCGCGCGCATAGCCCCAGGCCACCGCGTCATGCCGGGCGGTGCCGGCGCGGCGCTGCAGAATACCGCCCATGACCGGGTATCGAATGTTCGGATCGATGTTGATGATCGGCACCATCTTCTTGATCTCGGATGGCGACAGCATCTCGATATCGACGCCGTTCAGTCGCACTGCCTCGTACCGGCGGCGCATCTCCCGCATCTCGTGGACCGAATGGGACAGATTGATCACGCCGCGCTGGCTGAACATCACGTTGAAGTTCAACTCCTGGCTCATGGTCTCCCAGAGCTTCAGGGCATGCTCGTAGAGTGCGATCGATTCGTCCCAGAGATAGCCGGAGCGGATGATGGTCGTATTCCGACCCGTGTTGCCGCCGCCGATCCAGCCCTTCTCCAAGACCGCGATGTCCCGTATGCCATGAACCCGCGCCAGGTAATAGGCGGTCGCAAGACCGTGCCCGCCGCCACCGACGATGATCACCTTGTAGTGCTTCTTCGGCTCGGGCGAGCGCCAGGCTTCCCGCCAGTCCTCGTGATAGCTCAGCGCGTTGCGCGCCAAGGCGAACAGGGAATAGCTGGCCTTCCCCACCACGCCGCGTCGTATCCCAACCATCCGTACTCTCCAGAACCTAGACCTGCCCGAACGCCCGAACGCGCCCGCACCCTAGCGGGGTTTGCCGCTCCCGTTTATCCATGGGCGACGGGGATATGTCGAATTCGGGAAGGGCCGCCGCTCTAAAACTTCGCCCAGGCGGGCCTGCGGGGGATCACCGTTGCCTCGCCCGCCATCAGCGGCAGGCCGGAGGAGAAGGCCTCGTCCAGGCGGTTCAGCCGGATCATCGCCAGCCCTTCGCCGTGCTGATCGGTGCCGACGACCGAGCGGAGTTCGCCCGCCTCCTTGCCGTCCAGAGTGATCTCTGTTCCCGGAGCGGGTATCGGGCCGTCGATCGCAACCGGCATCAGACGGCGTTTGACCAAGCCGCGGTATTTTGTCCGGGCGGTGAGCTCCTGGCCCATGTAACAGCCCTTCTTGAAGTCGACACCGCCCAGTTCCTCGAACCCGGCCTCCAGCAGCACGGTCTTCTCGACCGCCATGTCGCGGCCGCCGTCCGGCAGGCCCAGACCGACGCGCCGCAGATCGTAGGCTTCGACCGTTCCCGCCGTCAGACCGGCCTCGGTCAAGCGATCCGCCGCCCCCTCCGCCGGCAGGATCACCCGCGCGCCGATCTCCGCCAGTCGCGGGTCGACGAAGGCGATCCCTCCCGCGAACGCCTTGGCCGCCCCACGCTCCGCCGGCAGGCCCAGCGCCGCAAGCGCATCCTGGCCGAACACGGCCGCCACCGCCCAATCTTCGGCGACGCTCAACTGGACCTTCGAGCGCAGCTTGTAGATCTTCAGCTTCTTCAGGAAATCTCCGGCCCGGTCCGCCTCGGTATCGAGCACCAGACCGCCCGCGATCACCGCCATGAAGAAATCGTGCAGGAACTTGCCCTGCGGGGTCAAAAAGGCCCCATAGCCCGCCCGTTCCGGTGACACCGTCTCCACATTGTTCGACACCAGGCCTTGCAGGAACGAGGTCTGATCGACCCCGTCGACCCGGATCAGGCAACGGTCCGTGAACAGATGGAACTGCGCGTCGGTCATGCTGGGCTCGCCTCGTTTGATGTGCCCCCGATAGGTAGGCAGCTTCAGGGCATTGGGCAAGCGGGGTTTCACCGGATATGGGTTGCTTCTATAAGCGGGCATGCGCGGACTTCTGGTGACATCGACCCGGCTTGGCGACGCGATCCTGTCGACCGGCGTGCTCGGCTGGATGCTGGAGCGCGGGCTGGCGGTGACGGTCGCCTGCGGACCGGTGGCCGCTCCGCTGTTCCAGGACGTGCCCGGCGTCGCGCAGGTGATCCCCATGCGGAAAGGGCCGGTGGGGGCGCATTGGCGACGGCTCTGGGCCGAGGCGGTGGGCACCCGCTGGGACCTGGTGGTGGATCTGCGCGGCTCGGCCTTTGCCTGGACCGTCGTGGCGGGCGAGCGGCGGGTGTTCCGGGCACCGGCGACCCACGATCACCGTGTCGATCAACTGGCCTCGGCCTTGGGCATCTCGCCCACGCCGGAACCACGGCTATGGCTCTCGGATTCCCGGCGGGCCCGCGCGACGGGCATCCTGGGCGATGACCCAAGACCGATCCTGGCGCTGTGTCCGACCGCGAACTGGCCACCCAAGGCCTGGCCGGCGGAACGCTTCGTCGAACTGACCGAAGCGCTGACCGAAACGGGTCCTCTTGCCGACGCGCGGATCCTGGTGGCGGGCGGTCCAGAGGAGCGGGAGATGGCGGCCCCGGTTCTCAGCGCGATACCGGAGGACCGGCGGATCGATCTGGTCGGGACCGCGCCGCTGATGGAGCTGGCGGCCTGCCTGGCGCGCTGCAAACTGGTCGTGGCGAACGACAGCGGGCTGATGCATCTGGCGGCCGCAAGCGGGGCACCGACCCTCGGCCTGTTCGGCCCCAGCACGGAGGCGCACTACGCGCCGCGCGGCCCGATCACCGGTTTCGTGCGGGGCGATGTGGACGCGGACACGCTGCTCACCCGTTCGGGCGAGGTGGCGGGTGTTCCGGGATCGCTCATGCAGGATCTGCAGACCGCACGGGTGATTGAAGCCGCGCGCGGTCTGCTAACAATCTAGAAGGATCAGGCGCCCGCATCGGCCTTCAGGCCGGCGGCCTCGATGCCCGCGATCGCGCAGGCTTCGTCCTGATCCGAGGTGTCACCGGAAATCCCGACCGCCGCGATGATGTCACCGGCTGCGTCGCGCACCAGGACACCGCCCGCGACCGGCACCATCTTGCCGCCGACCAGACCGTTCACCGCGTTCACGAAATAGGCCTGCTGCTCGGCGCGGGTACCGATCGAGCGGGAGCCGAGACCCAGGGTCAGTGCGCCATAGGCCTTGCCCATCCCGATCTCCGGACGGTGAAAGCTGGCTCCGTCCTGCCGCTCGACCGCCTTGAGATGCCCACCCGCGTCCAGCACGGTGACGGCCAGAGGCTTCAGGCCCAGCTCGGCGCCTTTCTTGAACGCGGCGGCGATGATCGTGCGGGCTTCGTCGAGGGTCAGTTCGGATGTTTGACGGGGCATTAGGACATCTCCTGATGTGGGACGGATTTTGGAAACCTGACAAAGCGTGTTCGTCCACAGGCGTCAAGAGCAAGCGAAACCTAGCCGCGGAGTTCAGGATCGCCGTTCCAAGATCGCCCGCTTTTCGCACGCTCCGATACAGGCCCTCAGTTCATCCGGAACAGCTTGCCCGGGTTCATGATGTTGTCCGGATCGAGTGCTTTCTTGACCGCGCGCATCAGCGGGATCGCGCTGGGGAGTTCCTCGGCCAGGAAATCCATCTTGCCGTAGCCGACGCCGTGCTCGCCGGTGCAGGTGCCCTCCATGGCGATCGCGCGCAGCACCATGCGGTCCGAATGCTCCTTGGCGAGGCGCAGCTCGTCCTGGCTCTCAGGATCGATCACGTAGACCAGGTGGAAGTTTCCGTCGCCCACATGGCCGACCAGCGGTGCCAGCAGGCCGGTCTCCGCCAGATCCTTCTTGGTCTCGATGATGCACTCGGCCAGCCGGCTGATCGGCACGCAGACATCGGTCGGCCAGCCCTTGGAGCCTGGCCGCTGGGCGAGGGCGGCGTAATAGGCGTTGTGCCGCGCCTCCCAGAGCTTGTTGCGCTCCTCGGCCTGGGTCGCCCATTTGAAGTCGCTGCCGCCGAAATCGGTGGCGATGGCCTGCACCGTCTCCGCCTGCTCGACCACGCCGGTCTCTGATCCGTGGAACTCGAAGAACAGGGTCGGCTTGGACAGGAACCCTTCGAGCTTGGAGAATTCCACGCAAGCCTTCATCTGCACGTCGTCCAGCAGTTCCATGCGCGCCACTGGCACGCCCGACTGGATGGTCAGCACGCAGGTGTTGACGGCACTTTCCAGATCGTCGAACTGCACGACCGCCGAGCTGATCGCCTCGGGGATGCCGTAGACCTTGACCTGCACCTCGGTGATCACACCCAGCGTACCCTCCGATCCCACGAACAGACGGGTCATGTCATAGCCGGCGGCGGATTTCTTGGCCCGGCTGGCGGTCTTCACGATGGTGCCGTCGGCGGTGACCACGGTCAGCGACAGCACGTTCTCGCGCATGGTGCCGTAGCGCACCGCGTTGGTGCCGGACGCCCGGGTGGCCGACATGCCGCCCAAAGTGGCGTTGGCACCGGGATCGATCGGGAAGAACAGCCCGGTGTCGCGCAGATATTCGTTGAGCTGCTTGCGGGTGACCCCAGCCTGAACCCGCACGTCCAGGTCCTCGGCGTTGACCTGAAGGACCTTGTTCATGGCGGACATGTCGATCGACAGACCGCCGCGCAGGGCGCCGACGCCCCCCTCCAGCGAGGTGCCGACCCCGAACGGGATGACCGGCCATTTATGGGTGCCGCAGATCTTCACGGCCTCCGCCACTTCCTCGGTGCTCTCGGCGAAGAACACCGCGTCCGGGGCCATCGGGGTGTGGTAGCTCTCATCGGTGCCGTGCTGGCGGCGCACCGCCTCGCCGGTGATGATTCGATCGCCGAACCGTGCGGTCAGCTCCTGAATCGCCGCACCGCGCGCCGCCGGATCCGAGCCGACCTGTTCCACCTGCATGACCGTCTCCCGAACTGGGTCTAAGATTGAGGGCGCAGAGTACGGGGCGCGCGGGGTGGCTTCAAGGCGGGTCCAGCATGCGGCTTAAACCGGCAGCCGCACCACAGCCCGCAGACCGCCGATGCTGGCGGTCTGCAGGGTCAGCTCGCCGCCATGGCCGCGGGCAATGTCGCGGGCGATGGTGAGCCCCAGGCCGGTACCGCCGAAGGCCGGATTGCGACTGGGCTCAAGGCGAACAAAGGGACGGAAGGCGTCGGCCCGTTTCTCCGGCGGGATGCCGGGGCCGTCATCGTCCACGGTGATGTCCACGAATTCGCCCGCCCGCACGACCGCGACCCGGATGCGTTTGGCGTAGCGCTTGGCATTCTGGATCAGATTGGCGACCGCGCGCTTCAGCGCATCGGGTCGGACCGGCATCACGGTTGCTCCGGGGTCCGGCATCTCCAGCGTGATGCTGCTGCCGTCACGCCGCTCGGTGTTCACCACGTCGGCGATCAGGGTTGCGACGTCCACCTCGATCGGCGTTTCGGTCCCCTCGCCGCGCGCGAAGGCCAGATAGCCCTCGACCATCCGCTGCATCTCGTCCACATCGTGCGAGAGATCCTCCAGCTCCGGACCGTTCGGCAGCATCGCGATCTGGAGTTTCATCCGGGTCAGCGGGGTCCGCAGATCGTGACTGACACCGGCCAGCATCTCGGTGCGCTGGGTGAGCTGGCGGCTGATCCGGTCCTTCATCTGCAGAAAGGCGCTGGCGGCCTGCCGCACCTCGGTCGCCCCTTCCGGCTTGAAGTCGGACATGTCCCGCCCGAGCCCGTAGGCGCGCGCGGCGATCGACAACCTCCGGATCGGCCGGATCTGGTTGCGCATGAAGATGATCGCTATGGCGAACAGCACCAGGGACGATCCGACCATCCAGAGCAGGAAGATATAGGTCGTCGAGGAGAACAGCCGCTTCTTGTTGGCCACCACCTGCAACACACCGTTCGGAAGCTGGATCAGGATCTCGATCCGACGATAGATCGACTCGGTGTTCATGACATAGGGCCGGCGCACCTTTCCGCTCATCGCCTCCTCCATCGCGTCGGCGGTGGCGTCCAGCCAGCCGGGCGGCGGCTGGTTCGGCAGGATGGCGTCCGGCTGCCAGAACAGCTCTAGATCGAAATGATTGCGTGCACGAATGGACAGGGCCTGCACCTGGTCTGAGGTGATCGGCTGCTCCAGCTCCTGAATCAGGAACGCGATGTCGCCCGCGAGGCTGTGGACCAGCCTCCGGGTCATGATGTCCCAGTGCCGGTCGTAGAACACATAAGCCGAGAAGGCCTGCATCAGCACCAGGGGCGTCACGATGATGAGGAGGGCGCGGCCGAACAGGGTCTTCGGCAGATAGGGCTTGATCCAGCGGTCGAAGCGGAACCACCGGTCAAAATGAAAACTGGAGACGACCCGCTCTTCCGAACCGGCCGCCGCCGCCCGTTCAAGACGGCTTTTCTCGCGTTCGCCGCGATCCTGGGTGGCCTCCGCCATCGCGCCCGCCTTCCCTTGGCCCCGAAGAGTGAACCCAATAGTCGACCCCGGATTTCGGGGCGGTCAGCTGTCCGGTCTGAACACGTAGCCGCGTCCCCGAACGGTTTGCAAGAACCTAGGGTATTTCAGATCGGGTTCTATCTTGCGCCGAAGCCGCGTGATCTGCACGTCCACCGTGCGTTCGCCGCCGTTCACCGCACCGCGTTCCACCAGATCCTCGCGCCCCATAATCTCGCCGGGCACCTCCGCGAAGCAGCGCAGAAGGCTCAGTTCCGCCTCGGTCAGGCGCACCGTGGTCTCCTCATCGGCCTCGGATCGCCACAGGATGTTCTGACGCATGTCGAACCGGAAATCACCGAACCGCAACTCGAGTACCTCGGAGCGTGGGGCAGGCACCGCCTCCACCGGGCTCATGCGGCGCAGGATCGTGCGGATCCTCAGCAGGAGTTCGCGCGGCTCGAAGGGTTTGGCGAGGTAATCGTCGGCGCCGCTTTCCAATCCGCCGATGCGATCCTCGGCATCGCCCATCGCGGTCAGCATCAGGACCGGAACATCCCCGCCCGGCGCCTCGCCGGACCGCATGGCGCGCGTCAGGCTGACCCCGTCCTCGCCGGGCATCATCACATCCAAAACCATCAGATCGGGTGTCAACCCTTCCATCACGGCACGCGCTTCCGCCGCGTCGGCCGCCGCCGAGACCCGAAAGCCGTTCTCGCTGAGAAACCGGTTCAGCAGCGCACGCAACCGTTCATCATCGTCGACAACGAGGATGTGAGGAGCGTCGGGCGTCACGTCCGCGCCGCCATCATGACCCGCCGGAAATGTCGAAGCGCCTGCGGTCCTTGGCATCGATCACACCGTGAAGCACCTGCTTGAAGCCCCGCACCGCCTCCGCCCCCGCGTTTCGATAGGCGTGGGCGATCCGATCCCGTTGAATCGCGGTCAGGCGCTTTTCCAGTTCAACGCCCTTTGGCGTCAGTTCCAGCTTGCGCTGGCGTCGGTCGACCTCGCCGGTGCGCGAGACGATATAGGCCTCCTCCACCAGATGACCGAGCACCCTGCTGAGGCTCTGCTTGGTAATCTGCAGGATCGCGAGAAGCTCCGAGACCGTGATCCCCGGATGACGTCCGACGAAATAGATCACCCGGTGATGGGCCCGACCCAAGCCGATTTCGGCCAGCACCTCGTCCGGTCCCCCGGTAAAATCCCGGTAGGCGAAGAACATCATCTCGATCGCTTGGCGCAGTTCCTCCTCGCGAAGAAACAACGGATTCGGCATTCCCTTTACGTCAACCATGTTGACTTAATTTCCTACGAATGTTAGGCGTGGCATGAATTGAGGGTAAGAAAAGAACCCTCGGGCACGGTTTTTGGACCGTTTGTGTTAACCAGCGCCGCCCGGACAGGTGTCCGAAAGACGGCGCGCGATAGGTTGGGAGCGTTGGCATGTCCTTGATTCCATTCGACGACCGCGAGGGATCCATCTGGTTCGACGGAGCGCTGATCCCGTGGCGCGACGCCAAGTTGCATGTCCTGAGTCATGGGCTGCATTATGCCAGTTCCGTGTTCGAGGGCGAGCGCGTTTATAACGGTCGCGTGTTCAAATCTTTGGAACATACCCAGCGGCTCCACAAATCCGCCGCAACCCTGGATTTCGAGATCCCCTATTCGGTCGCCGAAATTGAGGCCGCGAAGCACGAGACGATCGCCGCCATGGGCATTTCCGACGGCTACGTGCGTCCGGTGGCCTGGCGTGGCAGCGAGATGATGGGTGTTTCCGCGCAGCACAACACCATTCATCTGGCGATCGCGGCTTGGGAATGGCCGTCCTATTTCGATCCGGAAGCCAAGATGAAGGGCATCAAGCTGGCCCTGTCGAAATGGCGCCGCCCGGCCCCGGATACCGCACCCGTGCACGCCAAGGCCGCCGGTCTGTACATGATCTGCACCATGTCCAAGCACAAGGCGGAGAAAGAGGGTTTCCATGACGCCCTGATGCTGGACTATCGCGGCCTGGTGGCGGAAGCCACCGGCGCCAACGTGTTCTTCGTCATGAAGGACGGCAAGATCCACACCCCGACCCCGGACTGTTTCCTGGACGGTATCACCCGGCGCACGGTGATCGAGCTCGCCAAGGCGCGCGGCCACGAAATCGTCGAGCGGCAGATCCGCCCCGAGGAGATGGCGGACGCGACCGAGTGTTTCCTGACCGGCACCGCCGCCGAGGTCACGCCGGTCGGCCAGATCGGCGACTACAGCTTCACCCCCGGTGAATTGACCCGCGGCCTGGTGGAAGACTACGACGCGCTGGTGCGCATGGCTCCGGCAAACGCCCAGGCGGCCGAGTAGCTTTCCCGGTCGCCGGGTTTCGCGAGAGCCGGTGACCATGGCAGAACATAGGGGCGTCCGGCGGGTTCGGACGCCCTTTTCTATCTCAACCGAAGGCAGACCCATGAAAACCACCTCCCTCCCCTCGCTCGGCACCGTCTCCCGGCTGGCGTTGGGCGGCGGCGGTCTCGGCCATCTGTGGGGACCGACCACGCGCGAGGAATGCGTCGCCACGCTGCGGGCGGCGGTGGACGGCGGGATCACGCTGATCGATCTGGCGCCGCGTTATGGCGACGGCGAGTCCGAAGAGGTGTTCGGCGCCGCTTTCGAAGGTAAGCCACCATCCGGCATCAAGGTCACCTCGAA
>JANSYC010000028.1 GCA_024742605.1 Alphaproteobacteria bacterium
ACCTGATCCTCGCCGATGTCCTCAGGGTCGAGCTGCGCGCCCACGATCTCCGCGTACCCGGCGTCGCGCAGCACCTGGACGTCGTCCGGCGTCAGCACCCGGCCCTTCTTGAGGGTCTTGGCCTCAAGCCGGTGGGAATGCGCCAGGATTGCCCCCGCCGCCTCGTCGATCGGGATCTCGCCGAACCGCATGATCTGGGTACGCTCCTCAGGCGGCGCTGGCCGCGTTGGTATTCGCCGACTTCAGCGGTGGGGGAACCTCATGCAGGACGGCGGTCATCTCGGCCAGAACCGAGAGCGCGATCTCGGCCGGTGAGACCGCACCGATCGCAAGGCCCGCGGGTCCGTGGATCCGGGCCAGCGTCTCGTCGTCGAAGCCTTCAGCCCGCAGCCGCTCCAGCCGGCTCGCATGGGTCCGGCGCGAGCCGAGGCAGGCGATGTAGAACGCCTCAGACCGCAGCGCCACGTGCAGGGCCGGGTCGTCGAGCTTGGGGTCATGGGTCAGGGTGATCACGGCGGTCCGCCGATCCGGCGCAAGCGCCTCCATCGCCTCGTCCGGCCAGTCATCGACCAGCTGGACATTGGGGAACCGCTCCCGGGTCGCGAAGCTGGCGCGCGGATCGATCACCACCACCTCGTAGCCGGCGACAGCGGCCATCGGGACCAGGGTCTGGGTGATATGCACGGCGCCGACCACGATCACCCGCAGGGACGGATTGTGGCAGTCGACGAACCAGCGACCGCCGTCCCGCTCCACCACACCGCTCTTGCTGTCGCGCAGGCGGGTGCGGGTCTCCGCGACGATCTCGTCCGGCAGGCTGCCGTCGACGGTCTCCGCCGTGACCAGCGCCTCGGTTCCGTCGGACAGATCGACCACCAGCGCGATCGGCGTCTTGCCGGCACGGGCGGTCTGGATGGCGTCGAAGGTGGCGCGTTTCATCGCTTCAGGCCTCCAGCCGTTCGACCCAGACCTGCACGTTTCCGCCGCAGGCGAGCCCGACATCCCAGGCTTCCTCGTTCGACACGCCGAATTCCAGCATGCGGGGCGCGCCCGTCTCCATCACTTCGAAGGCTTCGCGGATCACAGCCCCCTCGATACAGCCGCCGGAGACAGAGCCGACCATGGCGCCGTCCGCATCGACCACCAGGCGCGAGCCGACCGGCCGGGGCGAACTTCCCCAGGTCTTGATGACGGTGGCGACGGCGACCTTGCGGCCCTCGTCCAGCCAGGTCCCGGCCGTACCGAGAATGTCGTCAACGCTGGCAAATGCTGTGTTTTCGGTCATTTCGCGATCTCCCTGGTCTTCTGGTCTCGGGCGCGCTGCTCGTCCTCAATGCGCCTGACCTCGGCCATCCAGCCTTCCATGCCCGCCTTGCGGCGGAGGCTCGGACGCCCGATCGCATCGGCAAGATCCTGCAGGCTGTCGAGCGAGTGAACCGGACGGAACTCGTCCACATGGGGCAAGAGTGCCCGTACCCCCATAGATTTGGGCGCGAAGCCGTCAAAGCGCAACAGCGGGTTCAGCCAGATCAGCCGACGGCAGGACTTGTGCAGCCGCTCGACCTCCTCTTCCAGACCGTCGCCCGCATCCCGATCGAGCCCATCGGTGATCAGCATCACCACAGCCCCCTGGGTCAGCACCCGGCGGCCCCAGTAGCGGTTGAAGGTGTGCAGGCTGTGGCCGATCCGGGTCCCGCCGGACCAGTCGTCGACCTGCTCGCCGACCTGCTCCAGCGCCTCGTCCACATCGCGGTTGCGGAGATAGCGGGTCACATTGGTCAGCTTGGTGCCGAACAGAAAGGTGTGCACCCGGTCCCGGTCATTGGTGATCGCATGCATGAAATGCAGCATCATCCGGCTGTACTTGCTCATCGAGCCGGAGATGTCGCACAGCATGACCAGGGGCGGATGCCGGGTCTTCTGCTTCTTGCGCTGCAGATCGATCTCGTCGCCGCCGGTGCGCATGGTGGCGCCCAGGGTCCGGCGCAGGTCGACCCGCTTGCCGCGCGGACTGGCCCGGAACCGGCGTGTCTTCACCTCCATGATCGGCAGGTGCATGTTCCGGATCGACTGCTTGGCCCGCGCTATCTCCTCGGCGGACATTTTTTCGAAGTCCATGGTCCGCAGGAGTTCCTTGTCGGACCAGGTCATCGCCGCGTCGAAGTCGATATTCTCTTCCTCGGGCTGATCGCTGTCGCGATCCCGCGGGGCCTGCGGCGGCGTCATCGCCTCGGCCACCCGCCGGTTCATCTTCTTCTGCTCCTCGTCCTCCGGCACATCGGCCCGGAATTCCGGCAGAATCATCTGCAGCATGCGCTCCAGCAGGCGCGGATTGCGCCAGAACACGTGGAACGCCTGATCGAAGATCTCGCGCTGGTCCCGGCGGTTCACGAACACGGCGTGCAGGGTCCAGTAGAAATCCGTCCGGTCGACGATGCCGTTGACCTCGACCGCCCGGACCGCGTCCAGCACCTTGCCCGGCCCGACCGGCATCCCGGCCGCGCGCAGGGTCCGGCCGAACATCATGATGTTCTGCACCAGCTTGCCGCTGCCGTCGCCGCCGGCATCGGGCAGATCGGAGGACGGTGGGATCAGTTCGTTCACCTGTTTTCCCTCACTGCGCCGGTTCCGCTACAAGGATGGCGCGCCCGCCAGTTCGGTCTTGATCTGGGCCAGCATCCGGGTCGCCTCGGAGCCGGAGATCTTTGCGATATCGTCCTGGTACTTCAGCAGCACGCCCAAGGTTCCGTCGATCGCCTTCGGATCCAGCGCCAGATAGTCGAGCTGAACCAGCGCATGGGTCCAGTCGATGGTCTCCGCCACGCCCGGGACCTTGAACAGATCCATCTTCCGCAGCCGCTGCACGAAGGCGATCACCTGGCGGGTCAGTTCGGCCGGCGCGTCCGGCGCCTTCACCTTCAGGATCTCCGCCTCGCGCTCGGCGGTCGGGTAGTCGACCCAGTAATAGAAACAGCGGCGCTTCAGCGCGTCGTGAATCTCGCGGGTCCGGTTCGAGGTGATGATCACGATCGGCGGCTCCTTCGCCACGATCGGTCCCAGCTCCGGGATCGTCACCTGAAAATCCGACAGCACTTCCAGCAGGAAGGCCTCGAACGGCTCGTCGGTGCGGTCGAGCTCGTCGATCAGCAGCACCGGCGGGCCTTCCGGCTGCTCCTCCAGGGCCTGCAGGATCGGCCGCTTGATCAGAAACCTGTCGTCGAAGATATCCTTCGACAGCCCCTCCCGATCGGCGCCGCCCGCGGCCTCCGCCAGACGGATCTCGACCATCTGGCGGGCGTAGTTCCACTCGTAGACCGCCGAGGACACGTCCAGTCCCTCATAGCACTGCAGCCGGATCAGCTTGCGCCCCAGCGTGCCGGACAGGACCTTGGCGATCTCGGTCTTGCCGACCCCGGCCTCGCCCTCCAGGAACAGCGGCCGTCCCAGGCTCAACGCCAGATGCAGGGCGGTGGCGAGCGACCTGTCCGCCACATAGTTGCCGCCGCTCAACAGCGCATAAGTCTCGTCCACGGATGTCGGAAGGGCTGCCATAGGGGCTCCGTCGGTCTCAAGTGTCACTGATTTCCGAAGGGACATAGCATGCACCCCCGATAGCGACCAGGGGTGGGCCGGTTTTGCACCTTTCACGGTGCGGCATGAAACGGCTGGGTCTCACCGCTGCGGCGGCGACAGAACGAACTCCGCGATCCGCGGTACCGCGCCCTTCTGGAACAGATCGGTATGGCCTGCACCGTCGACGATCTCGAGACGTTTCGGGGGCTGTGCGGCCGCGAACAGGGCCTCGCCATGTGCGGGCAGAATCAGCCGGTCCTCGGCCCCGTGGACGATCAGCACCGGAGCGGACAGATCGGCGATGACGGCGCGGGTGTTGAACCGGTCCAGGACCAGGGCCCGCACCGGCAGGAACCAGTACCGCGCCGCAGCGATATCGGTGATCGCTGTATAGGGCGCCTCCAGCACCACCGCCCGCGCCGGCTGGCCCAGGGCGAGCCGGGCGGCGACCCCGCTGCCCAGGGATTCCCCGTAGAGAACCAGACGGTCCGGCGTCACGCCCAGATCCGCGATGCGCGCCGCCCAGGCCTTCGCGTCCGAGGCCAGTCCCGCCTCGGTCGGACTTCCGGGATTGCCGCCATAACCGCGATATCCGGCCAGCAGCACCCCGAACCCCTGCTCGACCAGCATCGCCGCCTTTTCGGCACGCATCCCGATATGCCCGCCATTGCCCTGAAAGTAGAGAAAGCTCGGTTTGCCGTCGGCCGGCGGATGCCACCACCCTTCCAGGTCCAGTCCGTCCTCGGTCCGGCACTCGACGACGGCAAATCCCTCCAGACCGGCGCTCGCCAGGTCCGGACGGGAGCGACTGGGAACGAACAGGATTCGCCGCTGAAAGGTGAACAAGGCCAGCAGCATCAGACCGTACAGAAAAATCGCCGTTCCGATGACACTCAGCATGCGTGGTCCCGATGGTGTGCTACTTTCAGAGATCCGCGCACCTCCCCTAGGATTGGAGGAGCGGCACCAGACACGTATATAGTTGCATACAAATCCCCGGAGGCGAATGAGACATCTCGGTCTGATTGTCGGAGCGGTTGCGGTGCTGATCGGCCTTCTCGGGATCGTGCCCTCCGCCAGCGCCCAGCGGATCCAGTGGTTCGTCGACGTGCAGGAGGACGCGATCAGCAGGAAGCCGATCCTCTTCGCTCGGGTGATCACCGCCGACGGGTTCCAGTTTCTGCTCTTCAAACGCAAGGACAACGCGATCTGGGGCGAGTTCACCCTGCAACGGGGGTCGGGCGAGGTGCTGTCCGCCGACCGCCTGCCGATCTATCGCATTGATTCCAATGACCCATTCGACCTGGATGAACTGAAGGCTCTGGAGAGCGGCAGCGATCCCACGCTCTGGAAGCTGGACGGATCCTCCTTCCAGTTCATCATCTGGGGGGCGGCACAGCCCGGGTTCATCCCGCCCGCCCTGCGGCAGATGATGCTGGGCGAAACGCTGTACTTCACCTATTTCACGATTCTGGGAGAGCGGGCCGAGGCCGAGATCCCGCTGCGCCGCGCCAATCAGGCGATCGCCCAGTTCCTGCGGGTCCGCCCGCTCGATCCGACGACCGATACCGATGCGCCGGACGAAAGCTTCACCTCGATCGCCAAAGACTTCCTCGACTTCTGCGAGGACATGCGGTTCACCGGAAACGACACCGATTACACCCGCTGTCGCAATACCTTCGCGCTGTGCAGCGACACGCCGGACCAGACCATCGACAGCTTCAAGGACTGCCTGGGATTGGCGCCCAATGACGCGGCCCTCCCGGCCATGGAGCGCGCGCCCACCGAAGACGCTGCCGAGAAGCCCAAGGGCGGTTAGACCGCGATCGAAATGATCCGGGGCTGCTGGCCGCCCGGACCGCCGGACGCCCCGCCGAAGATCGCCCCGGTCAGAGTCGCGCCGGCCGGGTCGCCGGCAAACCCGTTGGAGATCCCGCCAGTCTCCGGCCGACCTGCAAACCGTCCATCGGCGCGCCCGCCGATATCGGAGGTGCCGGCAGCCGCGATCGAGAACGGCTCATCATCCTCGCCACCATCGGGCCCGGTCGCCGCGCCGGCCCCGTCGGCTGCCGCGGCCTCCGGAAGCTCCGAGGTCTCGCCCTCAGCCTCGGTGCCCTGCCGGTCCGCCCGGTTCTGCGCCGCCAGTTCGGCCTGCGCCCGGGCGATGCCCGCCGTCGCCGCCGCCGCCACCGCCCGGTCCTGCGCCGACGGTTCCGCCGGAGCCAGGGCCGCGCGGCGCACGGTCTGGAGTTTCAGGATGGTGGCTTCCGGATCACCCTCGATCGGCGCGGAATCGATCGACACCTCGCCACCGACCGCATAGCGCCCACCGTCCGGTCCCTGCTGGTAGGTATAGGTCGGTGAGCCCGCATATTGCCCGCCGACCGCCGCATGCGCCTGTTCGTGACGGCGCACCTCGGCGTCCCGGGCCTGCAACTCCTCGACCACCTGTTGCTCTTCCTCTGTCAGCGTCGAGCCGGTGGCGCTGGTCTCGCCCGGGGCAAAAGTCGACTGCGCATCGGCCGTTTCGGTGTCCGGACTCTGTCCGGTAACCGCGCCCGCAGCGGTCTCCGCCCCGTCCCCTTCGCCGACCTGCTGGCTCAGCTGAATGCCGCCCTGATCGACCAGGACGCCGGGGCGCCCGCCGCTGAACGGGGTCTGCGCACCGGTTTCACGGCCCCCTCCGGTCGGCCCGACGATCTCAACCCGCGCGAGCGCGGCGCGGGCAGCTCCTCCGAACGGCGCCGCCGCCTGCGGCCGCGCCTCTCCACCGGAACCCGGTGTCACCGCCGGTGCGATCACCCGTTGCGTCGGCTCCACCCGCAGCGCAGCCGCACCCCGGCCCGCGGCGGCAAAGGCCGGCGGGCTGACAGGGAACGCGGATTGCGCAAGGGACACGGCCATGACGGAGCTGTAAACCTTTACATCTTAACCAAAACCGATGGTTTGAGTTCAGATCGCAACGTCTGATCCGGATTGCGACATCGAACACAGACCCTTTCAATCTAGCACGTCACGGGTCATTCTGGAATATCCTGGAACCGCCTCCCCTGCGACAGCAATCGGGGCGTCCTCATTTTCCCCTGACCTCCGAAGCCCCCCATGTCCCCGATGACACGTCTCGCACCGCCGCTCTTCGTGCTGCTGTGGAGTTCCGCATTCATCAGCGCGAAATACGGGCTTCCGGACGCGGATCCGATCACGTTTCTGTTCGTGCGCTTCGTGCTCGTCGCATGCGCCTTCGGCGCAATCGCGCTGGTGCTCCGGTCGAAATGGCCGACGGACCCGAAACAGATCGCACATATAGCGGTCTTCGGAGCCCTGGTGCAGGGGGTTTATCTGTCGGGCGTGTTCCTGGCGATCTCGAAAGGGCTGCCCGCGGGCATCGCGTCGCTGATCGTCGGGTTGCAGCCGATCCTGACCGCTCTTCTGGCCAGCCAACTGCTCTCGGAGCAGGTCAGAGCGCGCCAATGGCTCGGCTTGGCCCTGGGCGTGTCCGGAGTGGTGCTCGTGCTCTGGGAACGGGCCAGTCTGGACGGACTCCAGCCGGTCGGCATTGCGCTCTGCCTCGGGTCCCTGATCTGCATTTCCTACGGCACCATCCATCAGAAACGCTATTGCGGGAACATGGACCTGGTGAGCGGCAGCGTGATCCAGGCCCTCACAGCCAGCATCGTGACCGGCGTGGCCGCGTATCTGCTGGAGCCCATGCGGGTGACCTGGAGCCTCGAGTTTTCCCTGGCACTCGGCTGGCTGGTTGTGGGGGTTTCGCTGGGTGCCTTCTCCCTGCTCATGACCATGATCAAACGCGGCGAGGCCGTGAAGGTCATAAGCCTGTTCTACATGGTTCCGCCAACCACCGCAGTGATGGCCTGGCTGGCCTTTGGCGAGGAACTCGGGCCGGTGGCCTATGCCGGGATCGTGGTCACCGCGATCGGGGTGGCCCTTGTGGTCCGGCCCCAGAAGCCGGTGACCTGAGGCCGCGCCCGCCCCGTCCGGGTTGCGGGGCCGGACACCCCGTTCCACACTGACGGCCCGTCCTGTCCACCACCCAATCGGAGCCAGCGCCATGTCCACGACACCCTCCACCGCTCCGCTCTGGCAATGGAGCGCCTGCGACCTGGCCGGAGCGATCCGCGACCGGGAGGTCAGCTGTGTCGAGGCCGTCAAATCGGTGGTCGAGCGGGTGCGGGCGGAGAATCCAAGGCTGAACGCCATCGTCGACGACCTGACCGATCAGGCCCTGGAGGTCGCCGCCGACCATGACAGGAGCCTGCAGACCGACGCCCCCCTCGGGCCGCTCCACGGGGTGCCGGTGTCGGTCAAGATCAATGTGGACACCGAAGGCCGGCCCAATTCCAACGGTGTGGTCGCCTTCAAGGACATGGTCGCGCCCGCCGACAGCCCGGTGGTCAGAAATCTGCGAAAGTCCGGCGCGATCCTGATCGGGCGCACCAACACACCGGAATTCTCGTTCCGCGCCACAACCGTCAACGACCTGCACGGCCGCACGCTCAACCCCTGGAACGATGAGCGTTCACCGGGCGGGTCTTCGGGCGGGGCGTCGGCAGCGGTGACGGCCGGGTTCGGCCCACTCTCCCACGGGAACGACATCGGCGGCTCCCTGCGGTTCCCGGCGATGCAGTGTGCGGCGGTGACGATCCGCCCGACCCTGGGACGGGTTCCGGCATACAATCCCTCAGCCAAGGCGGAGCGCTCCCTGCTCGCCCAACTGATGTCGGTTCAGGGCGTGGTCGGGCGGGAAGTCCGGGATGTACGGATCGGCACGAAAGCGCTCTCGGCTCTCGATCCGCGCGACCCCTGGCAGGTGCCGGTCCCGTTCGAGGGCCCCGCTCCGGACGCACCGATACGGGTCGCGGTCTGCACTGCCACCAACGGCTACCCGATCGCACCGGGCATCACAGCCGCGATCACCCGGGCTGCCGATGCCCTGGACCGGGCCGGGTACCGGGTGGAGGAGGCCACGCCACCGCTGTTCGAGGAGGCCGCCGCCGATGCGCTGCCGGCGCTCTATGCCGATTGCGAGATCTTTCTGGGGCAAGCCATCAAGGACCACGGCAGCGCGGTCATCCAACAGATCTTCGCCGACTACTTCGCGATCTATCCGCCGTTCGACGCCGAGGGACTGCTGCACGCCATGTCGCGGCGCACGCGCTATACCCGGGCCTGGAACGAATTCTCAGACCGTTATCCCCTGATCCTGACGCCCTTCATGATGCGCCACGGATTCACCTGGAACGAGGATGCCGAAGGCCGGGTCCAGCTCAAGGATATCTTCGACGCGTCGGTCTACAGCTGGCTGATCAATTACCTGGGTCTGCCCGCGGCGATTGCCCCCGCGGGATCAGAAAGCGGCTTCGACGACGGGTTCCCGGTCTCGGTTCAGATCGTCGCGCGCCGCTATCGGGAGGACCTTGCCCTGGATGCCGCCGAAGTGCTCGAACGGGCGAACGGCATCGCGATCCACGAGCTCTGGCGCCGACAAGGCCTGCGGTAGCCACCGTTCTTTATCGGTTTGACGGGAAAAACTTTCGTGACCCACAGGAAGTTCACAGGCGGGGCGGCATGCTAGCGAAATCCAGAGGCATTTAACTGAATTGAAAACCCGCCGGTCGGAAGTGAATATTCATCCAGGATCCGTCTGACATGCAAAAAAATCGACCTCACGGTCATCAGATAATATTCTTCCGGAGGATTGACCACCTGATTCAATATAGCTCCAACGATCTGACTTAAAACAATCTGCAAATTTCTTGAACCGAATTTACCCTGCAGCCAGGACAGCGCCAAGGTATTCCGTCTCTAGGCTCCGGACCCATAAAAGAGATTCATAGAAGGACGAATCAGATTCGCCGTTGCTCAATATGGAGGTCGCAGCGATGGCAGAGAGCGAATTTTGACTGAGCGAGGAGCAGTTTCGACGGTTGAAGCCGCTTCTTCCGAATGACACGCGAGGTTTTGCTCGTGTCGATGATCGCCGGGTGATCAGCGGGATCGTGCATGTCCTTCGGTCTGGCTGTCGCTGGGTCGATGCTCCGGCCACCTACGGTCCTCGCAAGACCCTGTACAACCGCTTTGTGCGTTGGGCGGCAAAAGGCGATGGGCCGAAGTGTTCCGTGCTCTGGCCGCGTCCGGTGGGCCACCAGCGGAAGCGCCGATATTTAGCTCGGCGGTGGAGGCGCACCGCTCAGCCTCCGGCGGAAAAGCGGGAACAGGTCCAAGCGGTCGGGCGATCACGCGGCGGTCGAACCACCAGAATACACGCCCTGACCGATGCCGCGTGTCGGCCGCTGGCCTTTGTGCTGACCGGCGGTAACGTCGCGGACTGTGTCGCTGCCGAAGCGCTGCTCCCACACCTACCCGTGACCAGGATCGTCCATGGCGACAAAGGCTATGACAGCGATCGCCTGCGACGGCAGATCGAAGAAAGCGGAGCTGCCCCGAACATTCCGCCGAAGAGCAATCGCCGCTGGAAACCCTGCTTTTCCCCAGCCCTTTATCGCGGACGCAACGCCATCCAGCGCATGTTCGGACGCCTGAAGGATTTCAGACGCATCGCAACCGGATACGACAAGCTTGCCGAAAACTTCCTGGCAGCCGTCCGAATTGTCGCCGCCGTGTGCTGCTGGTTATTGGTCTGGAGCCTAATACGAAACAGAACGTTGCCTGCTGAACACTAGAAATTGCGACTTATTTGACGTCTTTGGACACCTCACCTCTTAGATGATGTGGGATATGTTCGATACGATCTAAATAGAGCAATAATCTGTTGATCGATCGCCCATCTTCAGAGAAAGGAAGCCAAAGTCGATCGGTGCTCAAAGCGCTTCCAGTACTCCTAACTATAAGCGCTTCGCTCTGAGTACATGCGGCTCCATGATCGATAATCCGTTTGATATTATAAAGAACTCTATCTGGCGTCAGTGTATAAGACGAATCTGATACTTTCTTTCCCGTCAGATCGTAACCTGCCGCTTGTACAACGAAAGTTCCCACCAAACGATATGCCACATCTGAATGAATATTGGGGACATCATAAACAACCAGCCATCCCATCCAAGGCTTTAGTTCAATAACATCTACGTCAGACCACTTCGGGTATTTTTCAGAAACGTCAATCCGTTTAACCCACCATTCAAAAAGCGCCCGAACCCTCGAGCTATGATGCTCACTGGGGTTATCGAGGGTGGTAAAACTGCCGTCATCAAGACTTTCGGACATGCGGTGGTTCTCTGCTGGGTCCCAAGGTTCAAAGGATCTGGTCTTGCCTCGCTATCTGAAACTGCCCCATTGATGTTGGCGTGCTCTCGCGCCGTGGTCCTACCTCAACACGTCCAAACCGACACGAGCAACACCTCGCGTGTCATTCGGAAGAAGCGGCTTCAGCCGCCGAAACTGCTCCTCGCTCAGTCAAAACTCGCTCTCTGCCATCGCTGCGGCCTCAATATCGAGCACGAGCGAATCTGATTCGTCCTTCTATGAAGCCCTTTATGGGCCCGGAGTCTAGATCCCCGCTCCAGGGGCAAGCCCTAGAACCGCAGCGTCGAACAATGCGCCGTTCAAAGACCGACATGGCTGGGACCGGTCGATGAGCTAAACTTGGCGAACCGGGAGAATCGATCTACGTGTTGCCAGCAACCAATAGCGCCATGCGGGTCACGCCTGGTCGCGGAGTCTCGCAGATGTCCGATGCCAACGCACCTCACGCGGCGAAATCGCCGCCTATCTGGATTCTGATCGCAGCGACCGCGACCGGCCCCCTGGCGCTGAACATATTCGTGCCGTCAATGCCGGGGCTGGTGGGATATTTCCAGACCGATTATGCGACCGTCCAGCTGACCCTGACCCTCTATCTGGCCGGTGTCGCGGTCGCCCAACTGGGCTACGGACCGATCTCGGACCGTTTCGGCCGCAGGCCCGCCTTGCTGGCCGGGTTGGCCATTTACGTGATCGGCAGCCTGCTCTGCATGATGGCCTGGTCGATCGAGGTTCTGATCGCCGCCCGAATTCTGCAGGCGATCGGCGGGTGTGCCGGAATGGTGCTGGGCCGCGCGATCGTGCGCGACGTGTTCGACCGGGACAGCTCGGCCAGCGTGATCGCCCTGATCACCATGGCGATGGCGGTCGCCCCAGCGGTCGCCCCGACGATCGGCGGAACCCTGGATACGGTTTTCGACTGGCGGGCGGCGTTCCTGGTGCCGATGCTGATCGGCGGCATCGTCCTTCTGGGATCGATCCGGAGCCTGAACGAGACCAACTTGTACCGCAGCCCCAGCATCGATGTGGTCGCGATGCTGCGAAACTACGGACGCCTCCTGAAGTCCCCGGTGTTCCTCGGCTACACGCTGAACACCGCAATGTCAGTGGGCGCGTTCTTCTCCTTTCTGGCGGGCGCGCCCTACGTGATGGTCGAGATCCTGAATCGCCAGCCGCATGAATACGGGCTGTATTTCGTGCTGATCTCGGTCGGCTACATGACCGGGAATTTCCTGGCCTCCCGGATCTCGCGCAAGCTCGGCGTCGACCGAATGATCCCCCTGGGGGTCGCTGTCTCCTTGTGCGGTGCGATTCCCGGCTTCATTCTGGCGTTCAACGACGTGGTGACGCCGGCGACGGTGTTCCTGCCGATGTGTCTGGTGGCGGTCGGCAACGGGCTCAGCCAGCCGAACGGCATCTCGGCAGCCGTCAGCGTGAACCCGAAGATCGCAGGAGCGGCCTCCGGACTCATGGGATTTCTGCAGATGAGCGTGGGCGGCCTGTTCACCGTGATTGTCGGGTATTTCCAGAATCAGACCGATCATTTCGCGATGGCCAGCGTGATCCTGCTCGCCACGGCGGGCTCGGCCCTGTTCTACGGAATGGCTCGGCTGAGCGCGCGGGCGGAACCATGACGGCACCCACCACTCTGGACGCCCTGAGGGACCATATCTCGGCGAAACTGTCGCGGGCGGTGGCCGACCGGAACGCGGCCTGGCGGACGCCGGTCTGCGCCACAGCCGGCCCGCAGGCGCGAGTGGTCGTGCTGCGCGGCAGCTTCGAGTCCGGCAGGAGGCTCGAGATCCACACCGACCGCCGATCGGACAAGGTTTTGGCGATGGCCGCCCACCCGGAGATCGAGCTGTGCTTCTGGGATCCCCGCTCCGGCGAACAACTGCGCGCTCGGGGCACCGCCGTTGTCAGCACAGAAGGGGAAGAGGTCGAGCGGATTTGGGCGGCCCTGCCCGTCGGCTCCCGGCTGCCCTATCTGGGGATTTCGGCTCCCGGCGAGGTGCTTTCCCAGCCGGATACCGGCCTCTCATCTCGTGTTACGGCGGGTGAATCGGAAGCCGGCCGCGATGTGTTCGCGGTGATCTCGATCTTCGTAGAGCGGTGGGACTGGCTGGAAATCGGAAGCGGAGGACAGCGCCGCGCCCGCTTCCGGTTTCCGGAACCGTCCGAGGCTGGCGCCATCCGGGCCGACTGGATCACGCCCTAGGTCGGGCCCTCAGGCGCGCGAGAACAGACCGACCACGCCACGGGTCATGCTCATCAGCATGTTCGAGACCACCATGACCAGCGGCGAGAGGATCTCGCTGTGCGCCAAGGTGATGGCTGCGTTCGGGTCCTGGTCGAAACGGCTGGATGTCGCGGCGGAAGCGCCGACCCCGGATTTGAATGCACGATTGGCCATGACGACCTCCTTTCCTGTTCGCAGTTGCGGTACATCCGAACTGGACGCCAGAGATAGGAGGGAACGCGCTCCGGGAGTACAGGCGTTCCGGCAGATCCGACCTGCCTGCCGTGCATGGCTTGCTATACGGAAAGTTAAGGGCTTTCAGCCATCGAACGGGCGCGGCCTCGGTCCGGAGACGTGGCGGCCGAGCCGGAACGCCCGCTGGCCCTTCACCGCCCGATGGTTCGGCATGATCAGCACGCAGTCGTCAAACGGGGTTCGCACCTCCTCCCCGCCGTCGACCGCGAACACCGCGCCCGCCTTGGGGAAGCGCTCCAAACCCTTGAAATCATCGGTAAAATAGAAATCCGCCGTGCGAATGTTATACCCGTCGGTGACCTCCAGGACCAGTTGCTCGGCCGGGCGCGGCGCGCTGACCTGGGCCGCCAGGAACTCCGGGTCGACCATTCCCAACGCGTCCAGAAAATACAGCGCGGTGTCGATCGCGACCACGTCCGATCCCCTGGCCCAATGCTGCCCGCACTCGACCAGAACCGCGATGCGGTCACGGCCGGGATCGTTGAACGGGGCGTATTCGATCAGACGCAACCCGTCCACATGGCCCTGACCGCAGGCGACGGTGGCGGGATAGCCCATCTTACCGGCGAACCGCCGCTCCTTCTCCAGGCCGTGGATCAGCAGGATGGGATCAGAAAAGGTGCCCATGGAGTGGATGTCGAGCAGCCGCTCCGTGCGGTCGTAGAACGGCCGCAGTTCCCGCGCGCGGGTGAGCTCCGCGCTGTCCTTCGGGCCGTCCAGTTGCTCCGAGGTCCAGACCCGGTTCATGTCCTGGTCGACGAACCGGGACTGGGTCGGGTTCTCCGGATCGAACCGATTGTAGGCGTTCGGGTTCACGAAACACAGCGTCAACGCCCCCCGCGTCGGCTTCAGCCCGGCCCGCATCAGCGTGTCGAGCGCGATCGCGCCGCACAGCTCGTTGCCATGGATGACCGCGTTGATCATCGCCTCCGGCCCCGGCAGCCCGCTTTCCAAACGGTGGACATAGTCCACGCCCGTGTTGCCGTTCCGGTACCCGGAAAGATCCGGTGCCGACAGCTCGACCGCATAGGCGCGTTTGCCACTCATGATCTGCCCACTCCGTTGAAGTCCTATCATGCGCCCCTCGCGGAGATCGCGCAAACCCCAATAAACAAAGGGTTTTCATCGTTCGGATGGGATCAGAATTTTTTTAATGCGATGCACCACTTAAGCCTCGACATCAACACCAAGGGCTTTGATCAGCACCGGTCGAAGCTTGTCGTGTGAGACTGTCACCGCGACGCCGGAGCCCGGATGGAGCAGATAGATCCAGTCTCCCGCCGGTCGCCGCAGCCAGAGCTCGGCTGTGTAGACATCGTCGAGGGTCGGGTCGGCCCGGCTGAACCAGCGCCACCAATGATACTCGATCCGGACCGTCCGATCTTCGGCATCGTATCCGAGATCGAGCGAGCCCTCGGCCCGATCCGCTCGACTCCATTTCTGGGATTCCGACCGGACAACGTTTCGTCCGCCGAGAACGGGAGGAAAGACGTAAGCCTGTATCATGGCCCCGATACGCGCCGCATCCGCTTCGAGATCATCGCCCTGACGCGATCCCAGAGGCCCATGCACACAAATTCAGAGGAGGTTGGTGATCCCTACGGGAATCGAACCCGTGTTTTCGCCGTGAGAGGGCGATGTCCTAGACCGCTAGACGAAGGGACCCCGAGCGGAAGCGGGGAGATAACAACACGCCGCACCGAATGCAAGCGGCGAATTGGGGGCGCGAACGGACTCCGCCGGCATTCGGATCGGCGAAGTAATGCTTTTCTCTTTCGAAACCAACTGAATCCGCCGCATCCGGCAGGATCGGGACAGACAGAGAGACGAACTCTTGGCACGGAGAAGCACCAAAAAGACTTTCAGCGATACAGAATGAGGAAACCCGATGTCTGCTCCCAGCCTCAGCATCACCCGTCGCATCCGCTCCACCCCCTTCTCGCGCCGGGTCGAGGCCGCCGGCGTCAAGGCCTATACCGTCTACAACCACATGCTGCTGCCGACCGTGTTCGAAAGCGTGGAGGCCGACTACCACCACCTGAAACGGCATGTGCAGGTCTGGGACGTGGCGTGCGAGCGCCAGGTCGAGATCCGCGGACGGGACGCCACGCGGCTGGTCCAAATGCTCACCCCGCGCGATCTGCGCAAACTCTCGATCGGCCAGTGCTTCTACGTGCCCATGGTTGATGAGACCGGCGGCATGCTGAACGATCCGGTGCTGCTGAAGCTGTCGGAGGACCGCTACTGGATCTCGATCGCGGACAGCGACCTGCTGTACTGGGTCAAGGGCCTCGCCTACGGGTTGCACTGGGAGGTCGACGTGATCGAACCCGATGTCTCACCGCTCGCCGTCCAGGGTCCCAAGGCCGAGGACCTGATGGCCCGGGTATTCGGTGAGGCGATTCGAAACGTCAAATTCTTCCGCTTCGAGCCGTTCGAGTTCGACGGCCATTGGTTCAATATCGCCCGGTCCGGTTATTCGAAGCAGGGCGGCTTCGAGATCTATGTGGACGGCACCAAACTGGGCGAGCCGGTCTGGGACCGCCTGATGGAGGCGGGTCAGGATCTGGAGGTCCGCGCCGGCGGCCCGAACATGATCGAACGGATCGAGGGCGGGCTTTTGTCATACGGCAGCGACATGACCCGCGCCAACACACCCCATGAATGCGGGCTGGGCCGTTTCTGCGATACCTTCACCGCGATCGGTTGTATCGGACGGGACGCGCTGCTTCGGGTGGCGGCAGAGGGGCCGGTACGGCAGATCCGGGGCCTGACGATTGACGGGGACGGCGTTCCTCCCTGCACGACGCCCTGGCCGATCTATGGCGAAGAGGACGGGGAAGACGAGCTCATCGGCATGGTCACCTCAGCCGCCTGGTCGCCGGATCTGGCAACCAATGTCTCCGTCGGCATTGTCCGCATGACCCACTGGAAGCCCGGCACTTCGGTCACGGTGGAGACGCCCGCAGGCGTGCGGACTGCCAAGGTGCGCACATTGCCTTTTGCGTAGAGATAGTCGGGGCCTTTTGCGTAGAGATAGTCGGGATGACAGCGGGACGTGCCGGAAGCGACCCTTCCCCGCCCTGTCATCCCAGTTCGCAGAACCTCATACGTCGCGGTTCGGTTGGCCGATCAGGCTCGCAATCCTGCGGGCCGCGACTTCAGGATCACACCCGTCGTGAAGATCGGTCATGAGGGCCTGCAACTCGGTGACCATCGACTGCAGAGATCTGTGACTCCAGCACGCCGCCTCTGCGAACGCGGCTGCATAGGGGCCGTCCATGGCGATGTCGGAGGCCCGGCGTGTCACGATATCTGCGCGCAATTCAAGATGTACAGGATCGAAATTATCGGCCTTCAAGATCGCCTCTTCGGCCAACTCCCGGCGGTACCGATCGTCGTCTTCGGCCAGTTCACACGTCGCGACCGGGCCGTCCTGTACCCACGCATCGGTGGTATCGAGGATGCGCGCGTCGGCCTGTCCAACTGAGTCGCCGCTACCGATCATGTCGATTGAATGCATGCCGAGAGTACCTTTTGGAGTTCCGACCTGTCCCGCACCTACGGCACGAACCGTTTTAAGCGATTACAAACGATCAAGGACCGGGACGACACCCTTCGCTATGATCGCCATCTAAACGCACCGCATATATGTAAGGTTGCGTAAGAATTATTACGGTGTCAATGAATTCGGTGAAACCGAGGCTAAGGGGCTGAAACATGTTGAAGATCCGCGCCCGAATAAACGGGCTGACAAGGATCATGAAGCGAGATGCCATCGAATTCTGCCGGCGGACCGGCTGGACCGCGTGGTCGATCTACAAGAAGCGCGGGATTCCGAACGTGCTGTTGGCTTTTCTGCATGACGAGACCGCGAAGGAACCCAGCCTCAAGACCTTGACCCGGATCGAGGAGACCTTTGCCGACCACCCCGACTGGCCCGGCGCGACGGCGTCCCTCTGGCGAGAGACCGGGAGTGCCAAGGGATTCATCCTGCGCCGTGTCCTGCCGGAGTGGCGGCACGACCGGTTTCTCGAGGTGCTGACGCTGTGGGAGGATCTCAGCCACAGGCCGGACCTGACCTTGGACCGGGTCATCGAGAGCGTCTCGCACCTGGAAGGCGCCACGGTCATCGACACCCGCCCCGGCAACCCGAAGCGCTATATCATCGCCCGGCATGCGCCCGCCTCCATTCGCGCCGGGAACGGCGACGCGACCGGCAAGGAGATGGGCAGCCACCGCGCGGACTTCTATGCGGATGCCACGATTGCGGACTACGCCATGGCCTATCTGACCGGAGAGCCGTCCCTGTCCGAGATCGTCTGGGCGGCGGACGGGACGCTGGCGGGCGCCTATTTTCTCCGCCTGATCCTGCCCTTGCCCAACGCGCTGATCTCGATCACACACATTTACGAAGACTCGATTCCACTGGACGTAGCCAGGCTGTCCCAGGCGAACTCGGACGAGCAGTAGACCAGGTATTCGGAGCTGTGGTCCGGTCTCGGACCTTCGGATACCGCGCCATCGGCGAACAGCACCGTGGAGCCCTCGTATCCGTATTTCGGGATATGAATGTTCTTTTCATGTGTCTCCTCGGTGAGCAGGCCGATTTGCCAGTCTTCGCCCCAGTGCCGAAGTCCGGCAAGCCGCACCAGCCACATCAGGTTGGTCGATATTCCCATACCGCGTGCCGACGGGTCGACGAACATGCCGCCCTGCATCGAGATCCGCCCCCTGATGCGCCGCACGATCGAGAGAGACCGGGCCGGGAAAGGGGCGAGGTCCGCCAGCGTCGGCGCCTCCCTCCCCCACAGCCGCCGCATATGCAGCATGTCTTCAAGACGGCCGTGAAACAGCCGCGCCGCGATCACCGCCACGGGACGGCGCGCGGCATGCACCGAGATCCACATGAATCCGCCGCACCGCGGCCGCGCCCCGGCATTCGGATCCAGAGAGGGATGAACGTAACCCTCGAACCCCTCCCGCAGTTCGCCGAACCGCGCCGGATCCGCGCCCCAGCTCACCGTGAACCCGCGCGCCTCCAGATCATGGCGGTGCTGTTGAATACGATGGTTGATCAGACCGAATTGATCGGCCGCATAAGAAAGTTTGATGGGGCGCGATACGCCAAGGTCCTGCATGATCCCCTCGTCCCGTTGTCGTCAGAACCGCCGACGACGCAGGGTTCGGAAGCAAAAATCAACAGATACGAGAATGCGTGGACACCATGATCGCGCTGGTGTTGATTTTGCGTGTCGCCTCCTTGGGCCCGGCAGCTGCCGCGCGGGCTTTCTGGGGACGATTGAATGCATCTGCGAGAGGATACAGCTGGGCCTTTGACCTGCTTGATCTAAGCGTCATTGCAGCAGCAAATAGCCGGCATCATAGGACTGGCATCAATTCATGATCACACAACCTTAGAAATCAAGTTGAAGGTAGTCTTCTGATTTCCTGTAAAAATTAAGTAAAACACGTCATTCCGACGGATGTATAAAACATTTCGTAGACCGATGCCGATCTTCGGCGGCTCCGGAGATCGTCGCGCCCACGGTTCGCAGATCCGTTGCGAATGAAATGATCCTTTCCACCACCGAAGTGACGACGGCGCGGATGGCGCACCAGAACCAAGCTGCGTACCATCGACGCAAGAGTCAGATCTTCATGTATTCTGAACGGCCGCCTTTCCCAAGCCCCCAACCACGGACAAACCCGAAAGCTTGCCAATGTCGCGCACCTCGCCCTCTGATCCTCTGACCCGGGACATCAAACGCCTCCTCGGATCCGCACGAAAGGCTGCGGCCTCCGGCCAGACCAGAAGCGCAGCTCAGTTCGCACGCGAAACCCTTCTGCTCGACCCCTCCAACGTGAAGGCGCTGTATTTTCTCGGATTTGCGGATCCACGCCCGAGGCGCCGTTTGGCCTTGGCAAAACGTATCTTCCCGCTCGCCCGAACGTCGGAGGACTTTCTGTTCGTTGCCGATTTTCGCCTCTACGGCGGAGATAAAACCGGCGGCAAAGCAGCCCTTCTGATGGGGATGTGTCTCAGTCCAACGGACGGTCGAACTCTGGGGCGTCTGGCGCGCTTCGGCTCCGATACTGAAGACCTGAAAGCGCAGGCTCGGAACTTGATGGCCCGTCCACTAACGGCACAAAGCGCGAAGGACGTGCTTCAAATACTCCACCGTTACAACAACAAGCCGCACGCATCGGACGTTCAGCGCCATAGCGCGTTTCTCCTCCGAGTTCTGACGGATTTTTATTCGTCCGACACGCCCACTTTTGATGATCGGCTTTATGCGGCCCAAGAATGGGTGAGCTACCTGGGTGGAAATGTCTTTGTCACAAAGCATTTAGTTCGGGCGATCGTGGGAACGGGGCGCAAGGACCCGTTTCCTGAACTTTTTGACCTGGCCAGAACTGAACTCGTCAAATCACCCGCTTCCCTGACCCTGCTGATGGGGCTTGGAGATCTGCTCAAGTGGCCGAATGATTTCTCGGACCGTCAAAGAGAGTGGGCGATCCTGTCGCTCCACCGCTCCAGATTGTTGCTTGCCGAGGTTCTGCCGACCCGTCAGGAGAGGATCGAGAAGTTGGCGCATGGCGTTCGTATAACCTCAGCCTTCGATCAGCGGAACATCCTCTCCGCCAAAACGTCGACGAAGGTTTACCGGTTTTCAAACGGGATCGCGGTAGCCCCCTCTCCCGAGAGTGTGGCCAATCTTCGTATCCATGCCGCGCAAGCTCAACCGAACCGGCTGGGGTTTTTCGTGGGCTCGATATCGTCTCTGACCGCTAAATTCTTCGCGCCAGGCGTGATCCGGGCCGCCGCGCGCAGCGGCTATATCTGCACGGTTTACACAACTTCTCCCGCTGACTCGATACCTGGATCCCCCCTGAACCTCCTGGCCGAGAACCTGCCCATCACCATCAGTTCTCTTGATAGTCTTGACTTGGACGGCATGGTGCGACTGATCAGCGCCGACCTGAATTTTGTCTACATCGATATGCGGGGATACGGAAAAGAGGGCTTGGTTGACGTGCTCCGGGCGCACCCGGCGCGGGTGACCGCCTATATGATCGGCAGCTGCGAGACTGCGGGAATATCGAACGTCGATGCCTTGATAGCCGACCCTTGGCTCATCCCGACCGACAGAGCCCCGTTCTTAGAAAAAAACATCGTGCAGCTGGGGAGCGGGCTGCTCAATTTCTCTGCGGACGACTTGCCGAAGCGGACAAAACCGCGCCGTGCTGACGGCGGGCTTCGATTCGGAGCGTTCCATCAGATGAGTAAGATGTCGTCTTTTTCGATCGACCTATGGTCGGCCGCACTCAAGGCTGTGCCAAGCAGCTCTCTGCACCTGAAGCTGAATTCACTTGAACACCCCGCGGCCTTGGCCCGCTTGGGAGAGCTCTTCGAAGCCCGGAAAATCGCAAGAGACCGAATCAAATTTGTTCTCCGGACGGAAACGCATGAAGAGCACATCCAGGAAGTGGAGAAGGTCGACGTTATGCTGGACGCGGCGCCTTTCAACGGTGAAACAACCACTCTCGAGACCCTCTGGATGGGGGTGCCTGTGGTGTCGATCGTGGGCAATCGGATGATTGCTCGTTTCGGTCATTCCATTCTCAACAGCTGCGGGCTCGGTCACCTCTGCGCGGACAGTGTGGAGAATTTCGGCGCCATTGCGCGGAAAACGATCACCGACCCGGAATGGCTCTCGGATTTTCGGGAGAACGGGCGGGAGGCGCTGCAACAGAGTCCGACATTCAACGCAGATGCCTACGCTCCTCATGTCGAGAAGATGGTGCGCGACCTCGTCGCGATTGGCCTCAAAGCCGGACGGGCCTAGCGCAACGCCACGCGGATCACGTCGCAGGTGCGGGCGACGGTCTCCTCCGTGATATCGAACGTCGAAGGCAGCCAGAGGCCTTCCCGGGATACAGACTCCGTCACCGGGAAGGCGCCTTCAGCACCCTCGGTTCCCGCATAGGCGCCCTGGCTGTGAACAGGATGCCAGAACCGCCGATGTCCAATGTCGGCGGCTTTGAGCGCAGCCGAGATTTCCTCGGCGCGATCGCTCAGAAGATCGGTCCAAAGACACACTTCATTCTCATCGCGGCGGGCTGGAAGCCGAAGATCGTTCACGCCGTGTAGCGCCGCGCGATACCAACGGTCCCGCTGCCGCGCCCGGTCCAGTCGTGCATCAAGCGAGCGGAGCTGGCGCAACCCGACTGCTGCCTGAAGATCGGTAAGTTTGAAATTGTAACCGATCAAAGGGTGGTTATCGTCGCCACCGGTGCCCTGAACCCGACGACCCTGATCCTTCATCTCCCGAAGCCGGTCCGCAATCTGCTGCGACCGGGTAACCACCAAGCCGCCCTGCCCCATGGTCATGAACTTGTTCGGAGAGAAGGAGAAGCATCCGGCGTCCCCGAACGTGCCAAGGGGTTGGCCGTTCTGGCTAGAGCCAAGACCCTCAGCGGTATCGCAGACGAGGATGAGGTCATGGGCGCGGCAGAACCCTTCCAACGCCCCATAGTCGCAACCGCGCCCGTTGACGTCGACCGGCACGATGGCGCGGGTTCGAGGGGTCAACCGCTGTTCCAGAAGCGTCGGGTCCAAGAGCAGCCGATCGGGCTCGATATCGGCGAACCGCACGACACCACCAGCAAGGGTCACGGCATTGGCCGTCGCGATGAAGGTGAAGTCCGGCACGATCGCCTCGTCGCCGGGACGAAACCCTGCCGCGAGGAGGCTGAGCGTTATCGCGGTGGTACCGGAAGTCACGACAGCAGCGTGAGGTACGCCGAGCCGTTCCGCCATCACGGCTTCGAACTCGCGACATTTTGGGCCGTCGTTAACGTATCCGGACGAAATAACCTCGGCCAAGGCCTCGGCTTCGTCGTTCTCGAACGCAGGTGCAAACCAGGGGATACTCGCGGTCATCATGGCAACTCGGATTTGATATGGGAGGGACTCTCATAGGCGATCGCACGGGATGCAACCATCGAATTGGGACCGACGATCACGTGGTGATGCGATCTTGCGCTAGCTGTCACTCGCTCGGAACTCAGAGGGATCATTTACATGGCGGCGGTCCGATCGGTACAGGCTCACCTCGCGACCACAGCCGAGCCGACGATATGGCCTCCAAGTTTCAGATACCGATAGGCTTTCACAATCAGCCACGCAGTCAGCAACGTAGCCGAACAACACTGCGGTCATGGTCATGAATTTGCAAACCTGATGGACGCGGCTACGGGTTTAGATCTGGAGGTGAAAAAGGTTTCTCAGATTCGGAAGTGTTTGTTATCACACTCCAGCCAAAGGGGACCCATCTCTTGTTCCATTTACCCTCAGCGTGGCTGCTGTGCAGACGCTCCATCTTATCCGTTATTGAAAGCCTTGCATTGTGACCAGCCCCACGTTCGAAGACCAACGCATCTGTATCGTCGGAATGGGATATGTCGGACTCACGCTGGCCGCCTCGCTCGGAGAGATCGGCCTGCAGGTCACCGGGATCGAACGTAATCCGATAACGGTCGACCAGCTCCGCACGGGGTCGGCCCATATCCATGAAGTCGGTCTGCAGCCGTTGATCAAACGCCTCATCGGGCAGGGATCTCTGCGGATCTCTTCGGATATGTCCGACGCCGAGGGCTGCACGGTGTTCATTATATCGGTCGGCACGCCGATCGGAGCCGATGGCCAGATCGACCTGTCGGCCCTGGCCGCCGCCGCTGCCTCGGTTGCAACGGTGATGCCGCCGGGTGCACTGGTCTCGTTGCGCTCGACCGTCAAGGTCGGTGTCACTCGGGGGCTCGTCCGAGAGACGCTGGCCGCGAGTGGCAAACCGTTCGACCTATCTTTCTGTCCCGAACGCACGCTCGAGGGTCGCGCGCTTGAGGAACTCCGTCGATTGCCACAGATCGTCAGCGGCCTGACGGAGGAGGCGGCCATCCGGTCGAGCCGTCTGTTCTCCCGTATCACGCCCGCGATCGTCAGGGTGTCCAGCGTTGAGACCGCGGAGGTGATCAAGTTGGTAGACAATACCCATCGCGACATCACCTTCTCGATCTCGAACGAGATCGCACAGTTCTGCGATACTGCCGGCATCGATGCGATTGAGGTGATCCGACAGGGTGCACAGGGCTACGAGCGAACCAATCTTCCGATGCCCGGGCCGGTCGGTGGGCCGTGCCTCTCGAAGGACCCCTATATTTTCGTGGAAAGCTTCCGACGTGGCGATCAGGCCCCCCAGATTGCCGCCACGGCCCGCGCGGTCAACCGCTCGGTCCCCGCACATCTCGCCAAGGCCGCCTTCAATTGGCTTGAGCGAGCCGGCGGCGCGACCCGAACCCCTCGGATTCTATTGCTGGGGATGGCCTTTAAGGGCCGACCGGAGACCGACGATCTCCGCGGCACGACAACCCTCGATGTACGGGACGCACTTGCCTCGACCTTTGCCGGTGCTCAATTCCTGGCGTGGGACCCGGTTGTCCGTCCGGAGGCGATCGAGGCGATCGGTGTCGACGCCGAGGCTCGACTTGAAGATGCCTTTGAAGGCGCCGACTTGGTGGTTATGGCGAACAACCACCCCATCTGGTCTTCGCTCGAACTGTCGCGACTCGCAGCCTCCATGAACCGGCCGGCGCTCGTCTACGATTTGTGGAATAACTTCGAGCGCCGGACGCTCAGTCTGCCGACGGGCGTGACCTACATGTCACTCGGACGGCATTGCAACCCGGTCGATGGAACGGCGCCGGTATGACGCTACGCGAAAACAGCCGCGTGCTGGTCACCGGCGGAACCGGGTTCCTGGGCGCGGCCTTGGTCCGGGCGCTTGTGATATCGGGACATCAGGTTCGGATTCTGGACAACAATCTAAGAGGCAAGCCTCGGCGTTTGGGAGACGTCCAGTCCGATGTGGAGCTGATCGAGGCGGATATAAGAGACAGTGATGCGGTCGCCGACGCCTGCCGGGATATCGACACCGTCGCGCATCTTGCCTTCATCAATGGTACCGAGACGTTCTACAGCCGCCCCGGATTGGTGCTCGACGTAGGTGTGCGCGGTATGCTCGCGATTCTGGACGGGTGTGCGAAGCACAATGTCGGCTCGCTGATGTTGATGTCGAGCTCAGAGGTCTATCAGCGGGCGCACCTGGTGCCCACGCCGGAGGATGTGCCGCTGGTGATCCCCGACCCGCGTAACCCGCGCTTCAGCTACGGGGGCGCAAAGGCGATCTCAGAGTTGCTGGCGCTGCACGGGCACGGCTATCGTCCGGCCTCGGTCCGGATCGTACGACCGCATAACGTTTACGGTCCGGATATGGGCTTCAAGCATGTCATCCCGCAGCTTTCCATGCGGATTGCGGAGCTTGGCGAGAACCATCAGGCCGGGGACGTCATTCCGCTGCCGATCAGAGGGGACGGGCGTCAGACACGTGCCTTTGTGCACGTCGACGATTTTACAGCCGGTCTCCTGCTGGTGATGGAGCGGGGCGAGGACAGCGGAATCTATCACATCGGCACCCGAGAGGAGGTCACGATCGCAGACCTGGCCCATCGGATCGCCGCAGGTCTTGGCCATGATGTCACCCTGGTTCCCTCGGAGCTGCCGGAGGGGGAAACCGACCGGCGATGTCCGGATATCGGCAAGCTTGAGGCGCTCGGCTATCGGCCCCAGCGCACGCTCGCGGACGGGGTCACCGAGGTGGCTGGCTGGTATCGTGACAATCGCCATCTCAACGCCCAGACCGAGGGGGATCTTTCGTGACCGATATCCGCATGAAATCCGTGACCGCCTGCCAGATCTGCGGATCCGGAGATCTGAGTCTGGTGCTGTCCATGGGCTTCATCCCCCCGGTCAACGAGGTCCGCAAGTCACGCGCGCCCGGCTCCGACCAGATTGCCTTTCCGCTCGACCTGTTGCGCTGCGGATCCTGCCATCTCGTACAGTTGGGCGTCGAGTTGCCGGCGGAAGTTCTGTTTCCTGTCGACTACCCCTATCGCAGCGGCACCACCCGAATCCTACGCGAGAACTTCGCGGCGCTTGCGGCCGAGACCGAAGCCCTGCTGGGCCCAGACCACAAGCCGCTGGTGATCGATATCGGATCGAACGACGGCACCCTGCTCAACGCCTTCGCAGAACGCAGCTTTCCTGTCCATGGTATCGAGCCGACCGGTGCCGCGGAAGATGCCAACGCGCGCGGGATCGAAACCACCCAGGCCTATTTCACGATGGATACCGTGCGTGACGTGCGGTCGCGGGTCGGGGCGCCAGGCGTGGTAACAGCAGCCAATGTGTTCGCGCACATAGCGGACGTGGACAACGTGATGGCGGCGATCGGGAATCTTTTGGCCAAAGGTGGCCTGTTCATTTCGGAATCTCACTATCTGGGGGCTCTGGTAGAGACCGTTCAGGTCGATACGGTCTATCACGAACATCTGCGGTACTATTCCCTGGACAGTTTGAACGCCTTGTTCTCCAGACATGGCATGGAAGTCTTCCGGGTGGACCGGATCCCGACCCATGGCGGCTCGATCCGAGTGTACGCCGCCGCCAGAGGCCAGACGCCGATCGATCCCTCCGTCCCGGCCCTTCTGGACTGGGAGGCCAGGTTGGGGCTGACCGACGGTTCGGTGTTCGAGCAATTGTCCAAGCGGGCAACCGCGGTCCGCCGCGCGCTCCCCACATTGCTCGCGGACCTGGTCGACCAAGGCAAAAGGGTGTTCGGAATCGGCGCCCCGTCCCGCGCCTCGACCCTCATAAACTACGCCGGATTGGATGTGGATCTCGTCGAGACGGTGCTGGAAGTGCCGAGTTCTCCCAAGATCGGCGGGCTGATCCCGGGCACGCGAATCCCGATTGAGGATGAGCGGAGGCTGTATGCGGAGCAACCGGACTACGCTCTGATGCTGTCCTGGCATATCGCGGACGAGCTGATGCCGAAGCTGAGGGCCAACGGCTTCAACGGCGACTTCCTGATCCCGCTGCCGGAGGTGCGGATCGTGCCCGGTGACGCGATCCCGAATTGACCCCGACGGTGGCCGTGGTCGCGCCGGACCCGGCTTTCAGTCCGAGCCGCTTGCGAGAGAGCCTGGAAAGCTTGACCCCGCGTGGCTTTGGGCCCCAAATCAATCCAGCCTGAAAAGTCGCAGACCGGCCAGACCCAGGATGGGTCAGGACCAGAGGATTGACCATGGCACGCGCGCTTCGACCGACGCCGTCAGCATCCGGCCCCGCCCCGGACACGGAACCCGATCCGCTCAACCCGGACGTGGACGAGCCGAGTGACCTGGACGACCGCACCCATGCTGAATTTCTGACGATCTTCAAGGACGCGTCAGACAACATCCGTTTTGCCAAACAGCTGCAATGGAACACGATTCTCTATTTCAGCGGCGGCGCCGGCGCGATCACGGCCTATATGCAATACACCGGATGGGCCGATGCCGAACTGGTCAACTACCTGCTTATTCTGATTTGGATCTTCAGTGTCTCGAACATTCTCATCGTGCTCAGCCTGCAGTGGTGGCAGGCTGCCGAGCAAAGCAAGATCGCCTTCGTCACCTCGAAATGGTCGCGGTTCTCGACCGCGGCGCGGTCGCGGAAATCGAAAATCTTCAGCGATATCCAAAGATACGGGATGATGACCTTCATCATTCTCTATCTTGAATTGGTGACCTTCGCCGTCACGCGCATTTTCCTCGAGCACATGTAGCCCCGCCGGAGCGAGCCCCGCCCCATCGGCGCCTGGGAGCGGCATCATGCCGGAACCCCGTCTGCGTCGCGAGGAAACAGCCGACTTTCGACTGCGGTTTCACGGGAACTCCGGCATGGCGCGGGTCGTCGGGAGGGATGTTTGCCGACGGCCCTGACGCGGCCGCTAACTCATAGATTTAAATGGTGGGCGCGACAGGGATTGAACCTGTGACCCCTACGATGTCAACGTAGTGCTCTCCCGCTGAGCTACGCGCCCGCCGCAGACGTCTCGGCGTCTCGGGAAGCGTGGTCTTAATACCCTCGGGATCGCTTTGCAAGCCCATCCGAGAAGGATTCTTCCGATCGCGCGCATTCCACCGCATTCCTTGGTGCGGGGCCGCAGATCGGTTTCCGGGTTCCGCGATCTTGGGCTGGATCGTGCGGTCGATTTCATTAATCCTCATGGTTGTCATTCGGAGCATGCTGCCCTTTTGGGTCGTGCCTTCGGCATTTGCAGGGAGAAGATCGATGGGATTTGGCGAGGCGATTGCGCAGGGCTTCAGGAAATATGCGACCTTCACCGGCCGGGCGCGCCGGAGCGAGTACTGGTATTTCATGCTGTTCTACATGCTCTGCGTTATCGCGGCGGCGGTCATCGAGGGCGCGACGGGACTTAGCGAGACCGGTCTGTTGGGAGGTCTGATCGCCCTGGTATTTCTGCTCCCTACCATCACAATGGGTGTCCGCCGACTGCACGATATCGATCGGACCGGCTGGTGGATGCTGATCGCCTTCCTGCCGATCGTCGGTCCCATCGTCCTGCTGGTGTTCTTCGTCAAAAACGGCACCGATGGGGCAAACACATTCGGCCAGGATCCGAAGGGCCCGGGCTCGGTCGTCGAAGAGTTCTGAGCTGTGCCGGCTGATGGCGCGGCGGCGAACGCCGCGGACCTGCGGAACCCACCGGACGGCCTCGGCTACGGGAGATGACTCCTCAGGGATTTTGAACTAAGTCTGTCGGTATGAGAGCGCGTTCAAACCGGTTCGTCGATGCACGGCTGCCCGCATTAGATGCCGGGTACGCGGCCGGCATGGCGGAATCGGAATTCGACCGGGAGCCGCCGCCGAAAGGCCTCGCGACCGTCGAGGTGGTGCGCCCCCCCCGGCAAACCGCGCCGGTCGTCGTCTCCTCCCCCCATAGCGGAAGCGTGTATCCTGACGATCTGGTGGCGTTGACCCGTCTCGACCTGCCGACCCTGAGGTCGAGCGAGGACAGCTTCGTCGACGAGCTGTTCGCCGCTGCACCCGAGCTGGGAATTCCCATGGTCAAGGCGCTGTTTCCGCGGGTCTATGTCGATCCAAACCGGGAGCCTTTCGAATTCGATCCGGGTATGTTTTCCGACCCCCTGCCCGATTACGTGACCACCCGGACCTCGAGGATCGCGGCCGGTCTGGGAACAATTGCGCGGGTGGTCTCCAACTCGGTTCAGATCTATGGGGACAAATTGACCTTCGCCGACGGCCTGCAGCGGATCCAAACCTGCTGGCGGCCGTTCCACGACAATCTGTGCGACCTGATCGAAGAGACCATCGACAGCTTCGGCTATTGCATTCTGCTGGACGCCCATTCCATGCCGTCAAATGTACAGGTCATGGGGCCGGACGGGCGGCCGAAGCCGGTGGCCGATATCGTGATCGGGGATTGCCACGGCACCAGTTGCGCGAGCAGCCTGTCGGAGCGGGTGAAACGGACTGCCGTTCGCCTGGGGCACGCGGTGGAGCGGAACGCCCCCTATGCCGGCGGTTACGTGACACGGCATTACGGCCGTCCCGCCGAGGCCGTGCACGCCATCCAGATAGAGGTCAAGCGGAACCTCTACATGAACGAGAAGCGGTTCACCCGCAGTTCCGATTTCGAACGGATCGCCGGTGACATGCGGGAGATCCTGGCGGTCGTCGCCACCTACGATCCGCTCCTCCCGATGGGCGACGCCGACTGAGCCGGCGTGCTCCGCCGTCCTCTTCGGCAATTCACACTCCCCTCAGTCTGGCACGTGGTTTGCTTGGTTCCCGGCAGAACAGCTCTCGTAATTCGCTTTGGGACCGTGTCGGATGAACGAACCTGGAAAGAGATTGCACCGTTTTGGATGGCTCGGCCTGGCATTCGCCGCCGCTCTCCTGTCGGTGCCCCCGACCTCGCAAGCCGCGATTTCCGCCCCTGCGACGATCAGCGGCCATCAGACCTGCGTGCGGGCCGCGCGCGCGGCCGAACGGGACAACGGCATCGCCCCGCACCTACTGAGCGCCATCTCGCTGGTCGAAACCGGTCGATGGAGCGGCGGCCTGAAGGCAAGTCTTGCCTGGCCCTGGACGGTCATGGCCGAGGGTGTAGGGCGATATCTACCGACCAAGGCGGCGGCCGTTGCGGAGGTCCGCAAGCTGCAAGCCCGCGGAATCAGGAATATCGACGTCGGCTGCTTTCAGGTGAACCTGCACTATCACGGCGAGGCGTTCGACGGGCTGGAGCAGGCGTTCGATCCCGACGAGAACGCGGCCTATGCGGCGGCGTTTCTCGCCGACCTGAAGCGTCGGTCCGGCACCTGGAAACTCGCCGTCGGGCGTTATCATTCCTGGGATGACAAGCGCGGGCCGGCCTACCGCGAAAAGGTCTACGGGCTCTGGTACGGCCAGCGAACACATCTGGCCGCCTCCGCCAGCGATCAGGAGATCGATCTGCGCACGGCAGAAGAGATCGCAATCGAGTCGGAACGAGCAAAATCGCGCTCCGACCGAGCACGGGAACGGGCAAACCGGGCGATCACTCTCAAGATGATCCAGGCACAGCGGGACGCCAATCTGCGGTTCCTGAACTCTCAGCGGGCGATTCAGGATGCGCGCATGGCCACCGCCTTCGAGCGCCGCAAGGCACGGGTTCTGGCGGAGTACGAGGCCATGCTGAAGCAGCGCCAAGCTCGCGCGGGCGGTTAGAGCCGGATCCCTCGACGCATACCCGGCCGCCCCAGGGCATTGGACGCGCCTGCCGTGCTCTAGAGTGTCTTCAGGAACGCGGCTTCCCAAAGCGGCGCCAGCACCGCTCCGGTTCGGGTCTGCGCCACGCGCTCCTGACCGAGCGTGATCCGCGCCTTCCAGGCGCCCGGATCGGCGAGCGCCCGTCGGACCCCCTCTCCCAAGTCCTCCGTAAGGATCGCGCTTTCCCTGTAGTCTTCGGCCACCGGGCTCGGCATCGCGATCGGCAGACGGCCCGACCACAAGGCCCGCTCCAGACGGTTGGCGGATTTCACCAGTCTGCTGGGATCGCTATCGGTTGGCAGCAGCACCAGATCGGCCCGCCCCAATGCGCGCTCCAATCCGTCGACCGTCCAGGGTGTGATCTCCGCTTCCAGGCTCTCGGGAACGCGGGAGCGCAGCAGATCCAGGGACGGCCCCGGATTGGTCATCACCTCCAGAACCACCGCAGCACCGAGTGCTCCCGGCGTGATCTCGGACAACCGATCGATCAGCGGGGCCAGGTTCTGTGAGCGTCCAAACCAAAGCATCCGCACCTGTCGGTCCTTCTGTACGCTATCGGCCCACGGCGCGCCGCGCAGACCCTCGACCGCATCCGGGATCACATGGATCGGACAGCTCACATGGTCCGACAGGACCCCGGCCAGGGCCGCGGTCGGCGTGCTGACCGCGTCCGCCATGGGGAGAACGCCGGCATAAAGATCCGACAGGTGCGGAAGAGCGATCACATGGTCGCAGATATCGAGGACCACTTTCCTGCCCGCCGCCTTCAGCGCGCGCAGGTGGCCCAGAAGGTCCCTGCGGATCTTGTGAACGACCATCAGATCCGGCTTGACCAGCCGCCCGTTGGCCGCGTCGGCGTCCAGCCGGTCGTCGGGGAAAATCGAGACCGTGTGGCCTCGAGCGATCAAGGCCCGGCTCGGAACCAGCGCCCGGAGACGGGTACTGGCATGGTTGGACGTCACCTCAGTGGCCGTCACGACAACATCTGCGGCGAGCTGTCCGATATGCATTTCGTTTCCTAAGTGCCGACACCGGTCGGATTCGCGCCCTCAGTATGGCGGCTGGACAGGCGCTCCGCCAAGAAATCGAAGACCAATCGACTGCGCCGGCTGAAATGCAGATCCCGGTGGGTCACCAGCCAGACCGGGGCGGGGTTCGATCTGGAAGAGATCTGGCACCCCGCCCCCGACAAAGCGGTGTTCATCATCGCCCGAAAACCGGGCGGCTGGATCGCTCTAGGCCCGCAACGCGGTATTGTCCGGATCGTAGGGGCTCTCGGCGATGATCCGGGCCGGGCGGAGCTGGTCGAGCACCCGCACCTGACATTCGGTGCCGATCGCCGCATGCTCGGTCTTGATATATCCGAGCATCAGCGACTTCTTGACGTGGTGACCGTAGCCACCGGCAGTGCCGCGTCCGATCACGTTGCCGTTGAGGAACACCGGCTCGTTTCCGAACGGATCCGCGTCCTCTGCGTCGATCTCGATCGTCGAGTAGGTGTACGGCACCCCGTCCGCCTGCTGGCGGACCAGCGCATCGCGTCCGACGAACTCGCCCTTGTTGAGGCGGACGAACCGGTTCAGACCCGCCTCGAGCGCCGAGTTCTCGGCGTTCAGATCGGTGCCCCAGGCCCGATAGGTCTTCTCGAGCCGCATGCTGTCCATGGCCCGCATCCCGACCAGACCGATATCGTATTCGGCACCGGCCGCCATCAGCGCCTTGAACAGATGCTCCTGATACTCGATCGGATGATGCAGCTCCCATCCCAGGGCGCCGACGAAGTTGACGCGCAGCGCCCGGACCATCGGGGCGAACCCGACCGGGATTTCCTGCAAGGTCAGCCACGGAAACGCCTCGTTCGAGACATCCGCATCCGCCAGCTTCTGGAACACCTTCCGGGCATCCGGGCCGGCCAAGACCAAGACGCCGTATTGGGTGGTGACGTCGGTCAGGATCACCGAGCCGTCTTTCGGCATGGTCTTGCGCAGGACATCGAGATCGTAGTCGTGCCCGGCACCCGGACCGACCAGATAGAACCGCTCTCCCAGCAGGCCGTCGGCCATCCGGGTGATGGTGAACTCGGACCGGATTGAGCCAGACGGGTTCAGCGCATGGCTCAATGTCATACGCCCGATCTTCTTAGGGATGATGTTTGCGACCATGTTGTCGAGGAACGCCCGGGCACCGGGGCCCTCGACCTCGTATTTCGCAAAGGAGGACAGCTCCATCAGACCCACCCGCTCGCGCATCGTGGCGACCTCGTTGCCCACATGCGGGAACCAGTTGGACCGGCGGAACGACAGCACGTCCTCGCGGGCCACACCCTCGGGCGCGAACCAGTTCGGCCGCTCCCAGCCGAACCGCACGCCCCAGACCGCACCCGCCTTGTCGAGCAGGTGATAAGCGGGGGTCGTCTTGGCCGGGCGCGCCGCTGGCCGTTCTTCCATCGGGAAATGGTTGATGAAGACGTGCTCGTAGGCTTCCTCGTTCTTGATCTTGGCGAAATGCTTGGAGACCACCCCGAACCGGCGCGGATCGACCCCGATCATGTCGACGCTGGGCTGTCCGTCCACGATCCAGTTGGCCAGTTGCCAGCCGGCGCCGCCCGCCGCCGTCACCCCGAAGCTGTGACCCTCGGACAGCCAGAAATTGGGCAGCCCGAACGCCGGGCCGACCATCGGGTTGCCGTCCGGCGTATACGAGATCGGGCCGTTGACGATGTCCTTGACACCTGCGGATTCGAAGGACGGGACACGGTTCAGGCAGGCTTCGACATGGGGCATCAGCCGCTCGAGATCGCCGGGGAACAGGTCCTTCTCGAAGGTCGACGGCACGCCGTCCACGAAACAGGCCGGGGCGTGCCGCTCATACGGGCCGAGGATCCAGCCCATCCGCTCTTCCCGGAAATAATACTGGCTGTCCGACTCCCGGAGCACCGGCAATTCCTTATGGCCGGCCTCCCGGTAGGCCTTCAGGGTCGGATCGACATCGGTGACGATATACTGGTGCTCGACCGGAATCGCCGGGATCTGCAGGCCGACCATCAGGGCCGTCTGGCGGGCGTAATTGCCGGTGGCGGAGACCACGTGCTCGCACCGGACATCGCCCTTATCGGTCTTGACGATCCACTCGTTGTTGTCCCGCTCGATGCCGGTGACCTGTGTCTGCTGGTGGATCGCCGCTCCGTTCATGCGGGCGCCCTTGGCCAGAGCCATGGTCAGATCCACCGGCGCGATGTGACCGTCGGTCGGATGCCAGAGCGCGCCGATCAGCCCCTCGGCATTGATCAGCGGCCAGAGTTTCTTGATCTCGTCGACGCCGATCAGGTGGGATTCCACGCCGATGGTTTCGGCGGTGCACTGATAGTTCCGGTACTCGTCCATCCGCTCGCGGTTGGTCGCGAGCCGGAGATTCCCGACCTCGTGAAAGCTGACATTCTGCTCTGTTTCCGCCTCCAGGGTCTTGTAGAGCTCGACCGAATACTGATGCAGCTGGCCGACGGAATAGCTCATATTGAAGAGCGGAAGCAGCCCGGCGGCGTGCCAGGTCGAACCGGCCGTGAGCTCGGTCCGTTCCAGCAGCATGACGTCTTTCCAGCCTTTCTTGGCCAAATGGTACAGGGCGCTAACCCCGACGACGCCGCCCCCGATCACGACGACCCGTGCTGTATCCTTCATGCCTTCCGCCCTCCGCCATTCGGCCGGGGGCCACGCCCCCGGTCCCGGTCTGTCATCGGCTGAGAGATTGCCGTTTTCTGACAACGCGCACCGCGCGCAGGCGACGGTGTCATGTCGGATTCAAGGCATTGATGATCTGACGGAGAAATGCCGGGCGCTATTGTCCCAGCACTTCGGTTTTTGCAGTGCCGCACAGCCGGGTTTACAGCGCCATGGGCTTTGACTAGGCTTGCCCGCAATCGGCAAGCCAAAAGTGCGCCAAAAAGCGAACCGGTGTAGGGAGCATCGATTTCGCGTACGAGAACAAGGCCAGGGGGATATGGCGGAAACAGATACGCCGTTCGTCCAATTCATTGAGGTCCAAAAGACCTACGACGGTGAATTGCTCGTCGTCAAAGACTTGAACCTAGACATCAAGGCGGGTGAATTTCTCACCATGCTGGGGCCATCAGGGTCCGGCAAGACCACATGTCTCATGATGCTCGCCGGCTTCGAGACACCGACCGAAGGGAAGGTGATGCTCGGGGGCAAGGAGTTGAACAATGTGCCGCCGCACAAGCGCGGCATCGGCATGGTTTTCCAGAACTACGCACTCTTTCCGCACATGACGGTGGCCGAGAACCTCGCGTTCCCGCTGGAAGTCCGGAAGATGGGCAAAAGCGACATCACGGCCAAGGTCCAGCGCGCGTTGGACATGGTCGAGCTCGGCGCTTTCGGGGCCCGTCGTCCCGCACAGCTCTCGGGCGGACAGCAGCAGCGCGTCGCCCTGGCCCGCGCCCTGGTGTTCGAGCCCGATCTGGTGCTGATGGACGAACCGCTTGGCGCGCTCGACAAGAATCTGCGCGAGCAGATGCAATATGAAATCAAGCACATCCACGAGAATTTCGGCATGACGGTGGTCTATGTGACCCACGATCAGACCGAGGCTCTGACGATGTCGGACCGGATCGCGGTCTTCAACGACGGCAAGATCCAGCAATTGGCGGCCCCGTCCGTGCTCTACGAGAAGCCCGAAAACGCGTTCGTCGCCCAGTTCATCGGGGAGAACAACCGGCTGCGCGGCACGGTCATGGACGATGACGGGACCGCGTGTACGGTCAAGGTCGAGGACTTCACGATCAAGGCCCTGAGCGTGAATCACAACGGTGTCGGAAGCGGCAGCACCTTGTCGTTGCGTCCGGAGCGGGTGACGCTGAACCCAGACGCGGGCAGCCTGCCTAATATCTTCGACGCCACGGTTGAGGAATTGATCTACCTGGGCGACCACATCAGGGCGCGGGTAAGTTGTTGCGGCGATGACGAATTCATCGTCAAGATTCCCAATGCACATGACCAGTCGGCCCTCGACAAGGGCGAAAAGGTTCTTGTGGGTTGGTCGATGGAAGATTGTCGGGCGCTCGACGCCTGATGATCCAACGGTGGTCCGGAACCGAAAGTTCCGGCCCCGCCATGACGGGGGGAGCCGACCCGTTCGTACCCCGGACCGGGTCGGTCGCTCTGAATAGGGGAATGCCCGGTACATCCGGCAACCAAAATCAGGGAGACTTCACGAATGAAGACACTTTTGAAATCCGTAAGCATGGCAGCCCTCGGCTTCGCCATGCTGGGCACGGCGGGGACGGCTTCTGCCGAGACCCTGACCATCGTGTCCTGGGGCGGCGCCTACACCAAGAGTCAGGTCGAGGCCTACCACAAACCTTGGATTGCCAAGACCGGCGATACCATCAACTCCGAAGACTACAACGGTGGTCTGGCCGAGGTGCGTGCGCAGGTCGAGGCCGGCAACGTGACCTGGGACCTGGTCGATTTCGAGCTTTCCGACGCCGTACGCGGCTGTGACGAGGGTATTCTCGAGATCCTGCCGATCAACGAGTTGCCAGCCGGTGACGACGGAACTCCGGCGGTCGAGGACTTCATCTCCGGGACCCTGCACGAGTGCTCGGTCGGCGAGATCGTCTGGTCGACGGTATACGCCTATGACACGACCAAGCTGTCCAGCGCTCCGACCACCATCGCCGACTTCTTCAACCTCCAGGACTTTCCGGGCAAGCGCGGCATGCGCAAGACCCCGAAGGCAAATCTCGAAATGGCTCTGATGGCCGACGGCGTTCCGGCGGACGAGGTCTACGAGACTCTGTCGACCCAGGCCGGTGTGGAGCGGGCTTTCGCCAAGCTCGACACCATCAAGGACGAGACGATCTGGTGGGAAGCCGGCGCCCAGCCGCCGCAGCTCCTGGCGGATGGCGAGGTCGTGATGACCACCGCCTATAACGGCCGTCTGTTCAACGCCATCGTGACCGAAGGCAAACCCTTCGAGATCGTTTGGGACGGCCAGGTTTGGGACATCGATCTGTGGGCGATCCCGAAGGGTGCGCCGAACAAGGATCGCGCTTGGGAGTTCATCAAGTTCGCGACCGACACAACCCGTCTGGCGGACCAGTCGAACTACATCTCCTACGGTCCGGTGCGGAAGTCTTCGTTCGCCAAAGTGACTCCGGAAATGCAGCCGCACATGCCGACGGCTCCGGACAACTTCAAGAATCCGCTGCAGAACGATTTCGAGTTCTGGGCCGATTACGGTGACGAGCTGAACGAGCGTTTCAACGCTTGGCTCGCCAGCTAAATCTCCGTGCTGCGGGGGACGGTTTATGCTGTCCCCCGCAGACCTTTCCTCTTCTGCCATTAAAGCCCGACTGCAGTCTTCAGCGCCCGTTGGGCACGTCTTCGTATTCGTTCGTCACTTTTCTCGCCCGTGGGTCTCCAGATCCGCCGGCTCTGAACCTGGAGGCCCGACCATGGTCGACGCAGCTGCTCCCTCCTCCGCACCTACGGCTTCGTCCACTCGCGATCTGGTGACGGCCGACGGCACGCCGCTCAAGGTGGCGCTTGCCCGTGCCACACGCCTGAGCAAACTTCGGGCTTTCCTGCTGGTGGCGCCGCTGCTTCTGTTCATCCTGGTCAGCTTCATCTTCCCGATCGTCCAGATGCTGTGGCGCAGCATCGACAATCCCGAAGTCACCGACGCAATCCCCCGGACCGCAGCGCTGCTTGAGGACTGGAATGGCGAAGATCTTCCAAGCGAACAGGTTTATGCAGCTCTGATCGAGGAGATCAGCGCCGACGGAATGCGCCAGGAAATCGGGCGCATGGGTGCGCGCCTCAATTATGAGGACGGCGGTTTTCGCTCTCTGATCAACAAGACCCAGCGCGGCGCCGGGGAGATCTCGGAAAGCCCCATCCAATACGCCATGATCGGATTCGATGAGGCCTGGGAGAAACAGGACACCTGGGCCGAACTGGACGCTCTTGCCGAATCCCCAGGCTTTGCTGCGGCTTTTCCTGCGACCGCAGAGAAGCTGCGCGCTTGGGAAACCGGCAATTCTCCGTTTGCGGAAAAGACTCCCGGTGCGGACGTCTACGAAACGCTTTTCGAGGAGCTTTCCGGGTCCGGAAACTCGACTGATATCGCGCAGGTTGTTTCCCTGTTGGGCGGCACCGACAACCCGATCGCCGATCTCATCCAACGGACCGCGGCCAACGCCGCCGAGATCAAGGACCGGCCTCTCAGATTCGCCCTCGGGGGTGTCGACAAGGACTGGAACGACACCGCGACCTGGAAGGTCATCAAGGCGGTCTCGCCCCCGGTCACCATGAGCTACTATCTGAACGCTCTGGACCGGACCTACGACGCGAACGGCAACATCGTCATGCAACCCGAGTGGAAACAGATCTATGTCGATCTGTTTCTGAAGACGATCTACGTGTCGCTCGGCGTGACCCTGTGCTGCATCGTTCTGGCCTATCCGATCGCGCACCTGCTGGCGATCCTGCCGGCAAAGCACTCAAACCTGCTGTTGATCCTCGTGCTGCTGCCGTTCTGGACCTCGCTGCTGGTCCGCACGACATCCTGGATCGTGCTGCTGCAGAGCCAGGGCGTGGTCAATGATGTGCTGTTCTTCCTTGGAATCGTCACCGACGAAAGCCGGCTTCAGCTGATCTACAACATGACCGGCACGGTGATCGCGATGACCCATATCCTGCTGCCGTTCATGGTTCTGCCCCTCTATTCAGTCATGAAGACCATCTCACCGAGCTATCTCCGGGCCGCCCGGTCACTGGGCGCGAACCCGCTGGTCGCTTTCGTGCGGGTCTACGTGCCGCAGACGGTGCCGGGAATCGGAGCGGGCTCAATTCTCGTCTTCATTCTGGCCATCGGATACTACATCACGCCGGCCCTGGTCGGTGGCCAGGACGGGCAGCTGATCTCCAACTTCATCGCCTACCACATGCAGAGGTCGCTGAACTGGGGCATGGCCGCCGCTTTGGGGACGGTCCTCCTGGCCGGGGTCCTCGCGATGTACTGGCTCTACGACCGTCTGGTCGGTATCGACAACATGAAACTCGGCTGAGGAGGCACGTCATGGCGATCCCTGTTTATGCGGGCCCCCTCGAGCGGGTTTGGTACTACCTCTATCGCTTCATTTGCGGATGCATCTTCCTGTTCCTGATCCTGCCGATTCTGGTGATCATCCCGCTGTCGTTCAACGCGGAGCCCTACTTCACCTTCACGCCGGAGATGCTGAGTTTCGACTCCGCAGGCTATTCGATGCGTTGGTATCAGGACATGGTCAACAACGAACAGTGGCTGCACGCGCTGAAGAACAGCTTCATCATCGGCATCTGCTCAACCCTGCTGGCGACAACCCTGGGCACCGTCGCCGCGCTCGGCCTGAGCCGGGCGGAGCTGCCGTATAAAGGGCTGATCATGGGCCTGCTGCTGTCGCCCATGATCGTGCCTCTGATCATCACGGCGGCGGCCATGTTCTTCTTCTACTCGGCCCCGTTCGGTATCTCGGAGATCGCGCTCGCCAAAACCTATCTGGGGGTGATTCTCGCCCATGCGGCACTCGGAACGCCGTTTGTCGTGATCACCGTGACGGCGACCCTGGTCGGCTTCGACCGCAACCTGATCCGGGCCGCGAACAATATGGGCGCCGACAATGTGACCACCTTCTTCAAGGTCATCATGCCTCTGATCCTGCCCGGTGTGATTTCGGGCGCCCTGTTCGCCTTTGTCACGTCGTTCGACGAGGTGGTGGTGGTGCTGTTCATGGCCGGCTTCGAGCAGCGGACCATCCCACGGCAGATGTGGTCGGGCATCCGGGAACAGATCAGCCCGACGATTCTGGCGGTCGCGACCCTGCTGGTCCTGATCTCCACCATCCTGTTGGCGACCATGGAGATCCTGCGCCGCCGCAGCGACCGATTGCGCGGTATCAAGAATTAGCCGCCAGCCTCCGGGTAGGATGCGAACGAGTCGCAAAAACTTGCACGCAAGCCCCTGGACTTTCTAAATGGACGCTCCATATAACCTTTCGAAAACCGGGGCTTCTCCCGGACGAATGGGAGAATGGCCATGTATCGCGATAATTCCCTGATCCCAAAGGAAGCCATTCGTCTGGCGGCACTTGGTTTGCTGGCCGAACAGCCGAGAACCTATGCGGCCCTGGCCTCCGAAGTTCGCAATGTTACATCGCGGCTGGTCGGTCCCTCCATCGAACTTCTCGGCCCGCCTATCGAGTTGTTGCGGATCGAAGGTCTGGTCGCGACCCAAGGCAAAAGGGAGGACTCGATCCTATCCTTGACCGACGCCGGGAAGGCCGAGCTTGAGAAGTATCTGACCGCTGCGGTGCGGCCTGGTGTTTCGGATCTGAATCGTCTGGTCCTCGCCCTGAAGCTGCGCTTCGTCGATCAGATGTCGACGGAAGACCGGGCCGAGCAGTTGGCCGCAATTCAGTCCATGTACGAAGGCGAGAAAGCGCGCCTAGCGGATCTGCTGTCGCACCCGGAATGGGGTGGCGGGCTGCTGGACGACTGGCTGTCGCTTGAGATCGAACAGGTCGAGCGGCGCATTGCCTGGTGTCAGAAGATCGCCGACGAGGCCTAAACAACACATCCTTTCAGAATTGTTCAAGTTCGAACGGCCCTCCCCACTCGGCGAGGGCCGTTTTCTTTTAAGTTCGGTCAGCCGGCGATTTCGAAGCCGAGCTGTGGCGGGTTCTTGAGAGTCTGGTAGATCACGCAGTACCGTTCGGTCAGTTCAACCAGCTTGGCCCGCGCCTTTTCGTCGGCGTCGATATCCAGATCGAAGGTCAGATCGATCGGCGTCTCCCGGGACACTCCCAAGGTCCCCCGCGCATCCCAAGTGCCTCGGGCCTTCACGACGCCGCTGTTGACCCTGATGCCCATCGCGGTCGCCACACTGCTCAACGTTACGCCTGCGCAGGCCACCAGCGCTTCCAGCAACATATCGGCAGAGCATGCTGCCCGCCCGTCGCCTCCTGCCGCCGGATGAAGGCCCGCCTTGGTGTCACCGGCCCAGCCGGGAATCGTGCAGGTGATATCCTCTCCCAGCTGAGCTTCCGCCTCTCCGACCACGAGCGCCGCCGCCGGATCGTCCTTGTATCGCTGCTTGATCGGGGCCTGCAGTTCTCTCAGGGTTTGTGCATCCATCCGTCAAAGTCTCCACATTCCAGTGCTCGAAGGGCCGCATTTACGCCGCCATCGTCCAGATAAAGCCATAACACGGACCCGGTTCAGGCGAAAATCGCGGGGGGCCGCACCCGGATCATGCCTGGCGCTGCGCGTAGCTCAGAACGTCCGGTGAGCTGCCCTCAGGCACCAGCGCCCGAGCGATCCAGGCCGGATCCAAGGTCTCTCCCAGCGGAATATCGAAAGAGGATTCGATCGGCTCGACCGGGGGGAAGTCTCTCTTGACCGCGAACCGTTTCCGCACCGCAAACGCGTAGATACGCTCCTGCCCGGTGTCCAGATTGACCGTCGGCAGGATCAGGCGAAACCCGTTGATCCAGTACCGTTCGGCCCCGTAGTAGATTGTCCCCACGGAGAGGAACGCCCGCGGCGTGGTCATAATGGTGTTGTATTGGTCCAGAATTCTCGCACGCACCCGTTCCGGCAATACATCTGCCAGACGCTCGCCACGGATAGAGCGTTGGTAATATTATCGGAACGATTCCCCAGCCAGAATGCATTCCAGCGGCTCACCGGGCATCCGCGCCCAGATCGCGACGAAAGAGAGGTAATTGGGAATGTCCATCGGATCCAGATCGTGACGATCCGGCAGTTGGCATCTCTTGTTGAATCCCTTGACCCACCATGCCAGGGGTTCCCGGAAATCCAGATCGAGATTCATGCCCTAGGCCGCCTTGGCACCAACTGCTCCAGTGACAAACGCCGCAAGCCAGCTCCCGATCACGTCATGGTCCAGACGCAGATCCAAGGAGGCTTTTCCGGACGAGTAGACCGCCTCGCCGACGCGCTCGCGACGCATTTCGAGAATGGTGTCCACGATCCCGATCTGCATTTCCGGGTGGCCCTGAAGGGTCAAGACCCGATCGCCCACCCGCATCATACCGACCGGACAGAACTCCGTCGAAATCAGGATCTTGGCTCCATCCGGCGGCGCGACGACCTGGTCCTGGTGGCTGACGATGACATTGACCGAGCCATCCGCGGCGCCCGCTTGCATCCACGGCTCCCGGTCAACCAGCTTCACCGTATGCACCCCCATGCCCCAGCCCTTGTCGGATTTCTCGACACGGCCGCCCAGGGCCTGCGCCACCAACTGGTGGCCGAAACAGATTCCAAGCACGCACTTGCCGGCGCCCACAACGTCCCGCACCAACTGCTCGGCATATCGGATCCAGGCCATGTCCTCATAGACGCCCGCCGGGCTGCCGGTGAAGATATAGGCGTCATAGGCACCGATATTCTCCACCCGCTCACCGTCCAGAACGGCGACTTGATGGAAACGCGCGCCCGGCAGATAGGGGGACAGGAGCGCCTCGAAACAGGCCCCGTAATCCGGCACCAGATGCCGGGCGGGTTCCGGTACATGACCGCAGATGACCGTGCAGATCCTCATAATTATCCCCACCATTACCCTTCGGCCTGTCGTCAGAGGCCGTCAAAACAGATGCTGGCCGCCGGTCACGAAGATTTCGGTACCGGTGACGTAGGCGCTGTCCTCTGAGCACAGATAAAAGATCGTCCCGGCCACATCTCGGGGTGAGCCGAGACGGTTCAACGGAATTCGCGGCAGCAGAACTTCGGTCTCGGGTGACAGCATCGCGGTCTCGATTTCACCGGGCGCGATCGCGTTGACCCGCACCCCGAGATCGGCGAACTCGTTGGCCAATTCGCGTGTCAGTGCCGACAGAGCCGCCTTCGATGTGGAATAGGCGGAGCCGGCAAATGGATGGATCGCATGTCCGGCGATCGAGGTCACATTGACCACCGCCCCCTTGCCCCGGTGCAGGGACGGTGCGAACCCGCGTGCGAGCTTCAGTGGAGCAAAGAAGTTGAGCTCGAACACCTGACGCCAAGCATCCAGATCCCCGTTCAGACACCCCAGGCGCTCCTTATAGGGCGACTTGGGAGACCAGCCGGCATTGTTTACCAGACCGTGCAGCGGCCGGTCGCCCAGCCATTCGTTCGCTTCGTCGATAAAGGCATCGAGACTGGCAGGATCGCCGAGATCCGCGGTGATGTGATGTGCCCAACGCGGCTCCATCTGACACTCGGCCGGAACCTCATCGCGGGAACAGGTCAGCACGTTCCAGCCCCGCTCGACGAACAGCCGAACGGTGGCATGTCCGATCCCGCGACTCGCGCCGGTCAGCATCATCAGTTTTTCAGTGGCAGGATCGGCGGTGGCGACCGCCCCCGAGCCGGCAGGATCTTGAAGGTGTTTCATGGTACCGAAGATAGACGAGCCGTCCGGGAAAAGGAATGGCCGCCATCGGTCCGGCAGGCGCATGTGGTATACTGCTAGAATGTCAGGATCGAACAGCAGACTCGAGATGTGGCGGCGCTCCCGATTTACCGGGATCATGGCCGATATCGGCAACTTCGCGAGCTATGGCTTCCGACGTTTCCTCAAGGATCGGATGAGCCAGGCGGCGGGCGCGCTGACCTATACGACACTTCTCGCGCTCGTCCCCCTTATGGCGATCGCATTCTCGATCTTTTCGGCCTTTCCGGCCTTCGACAGCATCCAGGACCGGCTGCAGGAAATGATCTTCGAGAACCTGGTTCCGGAAGTGGGCCAGGATGTCAGGGGCTACATCACCAGCTTTACCGCCAACGCCTCCAAACTGACGGCGGTCGGCATCGTGGCGCTCGGGGTTTCAGCCGTCCTGCTGCTGTCGACGATCGAAAGCACGCTGAACACGGTCTGGCGGGTCGAGCGGCAACGCCCGATCCTGATCCGCTTGTTGATCTTTTGGTCGGTTCTGACCTTCGGCCCTCTCCTGCTTGGCGCCAGCTTCTCCCTGACCAGCGACGTATTCACCAGCGCGCGAGAGTGGGCCGGCGAAAGCTACGCCTATGTTCCCTCCGATAACGGGGGCCTCTGGGGAATGCTGCAAAGCCCGGTCGCCGCCCTGCTGCAATCCATCGCCTTCACGGCGCTGTTCTACATCGTTCCCGCCCGCAGCGTGCACATTCGGGATGCCGCCATTGGCGGGGCAATCAGCGGGATTGCGTTCGAACTCCTCAAATGGGGATTCAAGAGCTATCTGGTGGCCTTTCCGACCTACCAGACGATCTACGGCGCGGTCGCCGTATTTCCGATCTTCCTGATCTGGCTCTACCTGTCTTGGACGGTGATCATTTTCGGCGCAGTCTTCGCAGCCGCCTTTCCGGAGTGGTGGCGGTCCCGCGACCCGCTGGTAGGGATCACTCTGTCGCCGGCTCGAAAGCTGGAGGCAGCTGTCGCCCTCCTCGCGGTCCTCGGCAAACAGGCGCAAAGCGGAGGGGCGGTCAGCCAGGATGAACTTGCGGCCGCCGTCCCGCTCGATGCGCGTGACGGGATCGTCGAGACGCTGCGGGGCAAGGGCTATCTGGTGACCACCGATGAGGACCGCGTCGCGGTGGCCCGAGACCTTAGCTCGGCGACAGTTGCGGATTTGGCCCGCGATCTGGATCTGTCCCTCGGTCTCAACGGCAAGGATCTGATCCCAGATGCCGACGAAGACGAACAGGTTGACCCTGAGGACCTGTCAGGTCTCGACTCGGCATCAGGACAACTGCCGGAAATCCTGTCCAAATTGCACGAGGCCGAAGGTAAAATTCTTGGCCAAACGATAGCTGAGGTGATCGCCGATCCGAGGATACCCACCCCGCCCTCGGGTCAGATCGTCAGCTTTGTGCCGGGCCACAAAAGCGACGCCGACTGATCAGACGCCGAGCTTGTGACGAGGATTGTACCCGGCCGGCGGCTTCCACTCGGCGATGAAGTCCTGCAGCGCCTGATCCGGCTTGTCCGGCAGGACAATCACAAAGCGAACGTACTGATCGCCGGTATCCACACCCGGCGGTCCGGGAACCCCCTTGCCGCGCAGGCGCATGGTCTTGTCGGAGCTTGAACCCGCCGGAATCTTCAGATTGACGTTGCCGTGCACGGTCGGCACCGTGATCGTTCCGCCCTCGACCGCCTCCTTGAGCGTGATCGGCAGATCCAAACGGATATCCATGCCGTCCCGTTGATAGAAGGCATGCGGTTCGACGGCGATCTCTATATACGCGTCACCGGCCATTCGGCCGTTGCGGGCCGGCTTGCCCTGGCCCTTGAGCCGCAAGGTCTTCCCGTCTTCGCTGGCGACCGGGATCGTGAGGCTGACCACCTTGCCGTCCGAGAGCGTCACCCGTTTGCGCACCCCGTTGACCGCCTCGAGAAAGGGGACCTTGAGGCGGTAGCGCAGGTCCTGCGTGGACCGCCGAGGATCGCCCGGCTCACGCTCCGGTCCCGCGCCGGCGCCCCCCGGGCCTGCACCCGCCTGGCCGGACCGCCATGCATTGATCACATCTTCAATCGGATCGCTCTCGTCACCGAAATCCGGGCCGAAATCGAAATTGCTGCGGGCTTGCCCCCGGTCTCGGCGGGCCCAGCGCCAGAACGGCCCGGATCCGGCTCCCGGGCCAGCTCCGGCTCCGGCACCGGCTCCAGCCCCTGAACGCGGCCTTCCGTCAGGATCGATCTGTCCCCGGTCGTACTGACGACGTTTCTCTGGATCTCCGAGAATGTCGTAGGCGGCGCTGACTTCCTTGAAGCGCACCTCAACGTTCGCGGCCCCTTGGTTGAGGTCGGGGTGGTACTTCTTCGCCAGCTTGCGATAGGCGGTTTTGATCTCGTCCTGGCTGGCGGACTTGCCGACACCCAGGACCTTGTATGGGTCCGTCATCCAGTCATCCGATACTCAAATTACGAAATCCGGGACGCAGGACGAGACGGCCGGGCGAAACCCGCGCGGCCGTCGTATCGCCATAGTCGAGTCTTAGCTCTCTATCTTCCACGAACCGTCCTGCTGCCGACAGGCCGTTCCATAGGCCTGCTCCGCTTTGCCGCCGATATAAACCGTCTGGGTGAACTCCCGGCAAGGGGTTCCGTTCGGCTTGTTGTAGGTGCGTTCCGGCGTGACCGTCCCGTAGTTCCCGGAATCCGGATTCTGCCAGGTTGCGCTGGACCCGGTCGGACGTGTCTCCAAGGCATCCTGGGTCGACTGCGCCATAGCAAGCTTATCGGCCTTGTCGAGCGACGATCCGATTTCGCTTCCGATAAGGGCGCCGATCAGCGTTCCAGCTGCGACCGCCGCGAGCTTGCCGGTTCCACCGCCGAACTGAGACCCGACGACAGCCCCGCCGATACCGCCCAGGATAGCGCCACCGGTTTGCTTCTGGCCACCTGAGGACTCGCACGCCGCGAGGCCGGTTGCGACCACGGCAATCACAGCAATCTTACGAAACATGGGTTCTCCTGACTTCTGAATGCGTGGCGGCTTCGCGCCACATGGTTGGCACCTTCCATCACCCCGCCACATATGATCCTAGCATGCGGACCTTTGAAGAGGCATCTTCGATTCCTGAAACCAGGGCCACGTGGTGCAAATGTTCGTCGCTCTGATCTATATCAGGGTTTAAACGGTGCATTCGAGATATTCCGTCGCGACTTTCCACAGCGCGCGCCAGAAGCGCCGGTATGACCAAATCGGACCCCTACAGGTTCGTTTCTGTCGATTTTGACCGCAAGAACAGGGGCCTAAAATGTTCGAACCCACGACGCAAGATCCGTTTGAGCAATTTCGACTGTGGTTCGCCGACGCCGAGGCCGCCGAGGTGAACGACCCGAACGCAATGACGGTTGCAACAGCGGACAGCGATGGTCGCCCCTCGGCACGTATCCTTTTGCTCAAGGATTTCGACGACCAGGGCTTTGTCTTCTATACCAACACCCAAAGCCATAAGGGCCGTGAGCTTGATCACAATCCCTTCGCCGCCCTGTGCTTCCACTGGAAATCCCTGCGCCGTCAGGTCCGAATCACCGGCGCGGTTCAGCCCGTCACCGCGGAGGAGGCGGACGCCTATTTCCAGAGCCGCGCACGCGGCAGCCGGATCGGCGCCTGGGCCAGTCAGCAATCCCGTCCGCTCGCCGATCGGGACACGCTGATGGCCGATGTCGCGCGGGTCGAGAAGCAGTATGAAGGCGGCGAGGTCCCGCGCCCCCCCCATTGGTCGGGTTTTCGGCTGGTTCCAACCCGCATTGAGTTCTGGCACGACGGCGAATTCCGGTTGCACGACCGGTTCATTTTCACCCGCCCACAGAATGGGGCCCCCTGGTCCCTTCAGCGCCTCTACCCGTGAGACCGGCGTGACCCGCTTCCAGGATCAGATAGGTCCCGCGGAAGCCGAGCGCCGGGACCGCCTCGCCGGCAACGCTGCCCTGGTCTCCACCCTCGTGGCTGCGGGACTTATGGTCGTCAAGGTGTTCAGTTGGTGGGAAACCGGCTCGGTGGCGGTCCTCACCAGTCTTGTCGATTCGGCTCTGGATGCGGCGATGTCCGTCCTGATCCTGCTTGCGGTCCGCCACTCGGCCAAACCGGCGGATCGGGAGCACCGCTACGGCCACGGCAAGGTCGAGGCGGTGGCGGCACTGGCGCAAGCGGCTTTCCTGGTAATCACGGCCGTCCTGATTCTGGGGGAATGCATGAGCCGCCTCGCAAATCCTCAACCGGTTGTTCAGGCGACACTCGGCATGGTCCTGATCGGCGCGACCATGGTGATCAATCTGGCGCTCGTCGGTTTTCAGACATGGGTGATCCGCCAAACCGGGTCGATCGCGATTCAAGCCGATCGGGCGCATTACAGCGGCGATCTTCTAATCGGTGCCGCCGTCATCGGTTCGCTGATTCTGGCCGGGACCTTCGGGCTGGTCTGGGCCGATCCCGTGATCGCGGCGGCTATCTCGATCATGCTTTTGAACACCGCCTATCGTATCGGCCACAAAGCCCTGGACCTGCTGATGGATCGGGAACTGCCCGATGGCGACCGGGAACGTGTCCGGCAGATCGCTGCCGCCCATCCCCAGGTGCGGGGGGTCCGCGACCTGCGCACCCGATCTGCCGGAACGGATGTCTTTGTCCAGATGATCCTGCTGGTGGACGGCGATCTGACGGTCAATGCCGCCCATGAAATCGTCGATCAGGTCGAACACGGCATTTGCGCGGCCTTCCCGAGCGCCGAGGTTCTGATTCACGAGGAGCCCGATGACCTGCCGCAGACCCTCTCCACCGCCCAGCGCCCAGGGAGCCGACATGGTGACGTCGCCGAGTGATGAGAACCGGATCGAGACCTTCAAGAGATTCCTGACGGATCCTGCCACCCATGGAGTTTCGAACTCGGAGGTCGCCGAGCCGATCGAAACCCACGGTGCGATCGTGGTGCTGGCGGGCGAGCGGGCCTACAAGATCAAGAAACCCGTCAAATTTCCGTATATGGACCTCTCAACCCGCGAACTGCGCCGAAGAATTTGCAGGCGGGAGATCGAGGTCAACCGCCGTACCGCGCCGGAAATCTACCTCCATGTCGCGGGCATTTCGGAGCGGGACGGCAGGCTCCGACTGATCCCGGACATCGGGTCGGACCCGGATGCCGAGCCGGTGGTGGTCATGCGGCGGTTCGACCTGTCCCGTACCCTCGACCGGGTGGTGGAGACCGAGACTCTATCCCCCGCGCTCTGCAACGCTCTGGTCGACGAGATCACGGCCCTGCAGCACGCGGCCACGGTGCATCGGGGGCGTTCCGGCGGCGACCGAATCCTCGGCATCCTCGACATGAACGCCAATGGCCTGCGAGAGGGCGCAAGGACAATCCTGGACGAGGAATCCACCGAACGGCTGATCGCGGCTGCGAGGCGAGAAGGCGATCGGAACGTCCCGGCCCTCGACCGCCGGGGCCGAACGGGTCGGATTCGGCGCTGCCATGGCGACCTGCATCTGGGAAACATCTTTCTGGATGAAACAGGTCATCCGGTTCTGTTCGATGCCATCGAGTTCGATGAGGATCTGGCGACAATCGATGTGGCCTACGATCTCGCCTTCCTGCTGATGGATCTGCTGCATCGGGACATGTGGATCGCCGCGAACCGCATCTGGAATCGCTGGCTGGAGCGGTCTCTGGGGCGGCAGGGCGATGACGGCGCGGCGGCGCTGATGCCGCTGTTCCTGTCCATGCGGGCCGCCATCCGAACCGAAGTCGGGGCCGCCAAGGCAACTCAGCGACCGGCGGAGGAGACGCTCAGAGACGAGCCCCGGGCCTACCTGGTGGAGGCGCTCGATTATCTGGCACCGGCTTCAGGACAAGTCTTGGCCGTCGGCGGCCTGTCGGGTACCGGCAAGAGCACGCTGGCCCGCGCGCTGGCCCCTCATCTCGGGGTTGCGCCGGGGGCGACCATTCTCCGAAGCGACGCGATCCGCAAACGCTTGGCGGGCGTCGCTGAAACCGAACGCCTGGCCGCCGGCGGCTATTCACGGGACATGAGTGCTCGGGTCTACGGCACCCTCCACAGGCGCGCGGGCTTTCAGGCCAAGGCAGCGCGGGCGGTGATCGCGGACGCGGTCTACGCGCGAGCTACAGAGCGGCGCCGCATCAGAGCGGTCGCCCAGCGCGCGGGCGTGCCGTTCACGGGGATCTGGCTCGACATGCCGGTGGCGGACGCCAAGTCCCGGGTTGCGGCCCGGAGCGGTGACGTCTCCGACGCAACGCCGGAAGTGGTCGAGCGCCAGGCCGCGTTCACGCAGGCGCCCGGGGATTGGCTTATCCTCGACGCCCGTCAGCCCACCGACGATCTGGTCGGACAGGTGCTCGACCATATGAACAGGACCCGAAGATATTGACCTGCGTCAATGCAGGCGGTTCCGGGCAGACCTAGTCTGCAAGAGATCCAGCCGCCTCCCGTGGGTTAGCGCTGGGAAAACCTGAAGGAGCCAGTCATGAAACGAATTCTTGTCCCCCTTCTCGGGCAGTCCGGCGATCGGAGCGCGCTCGATGCCGCCGCCGCCTTCCTGAAGGGCCATGGCGGGCACATCGAGGCAAAACTGTATCGACGCAATCCGAGGGACGTCATGCCGATCGTCGGCGAAGGATTCAGCGCAACGGCAATCGAACAGGTTATGGACGCTGCAGAAGCGGCGGCACGGGACCAGGACAAATCGGTCAAGGCAACCTTCGAATCCTGGCAGGACGCCACCGGCGTCACCGTGGGCGCCGCAAAGCCCGGAGATTCGACCGTCACCGCCGAACTGGACAGCGTCGTCGGCCCGATCCTGAACACTTTCACGAAGCGCGGTCGCCTCGCCGATCTCATCGTGTTCGCGCGTCCCATGGCACAAGGCCAGCCGGATCGGGAGAGCCTCCTGGAAGCGGCCATGATGGATACCGGAAAACCGGTCCTGCTGGTCCCGGACGATGGCAGCACGACCGCCGGCAGGACAGTGATCCTGGCCTGGAACGGCTCAAAGGAGGCGGCGCGGGCCGTCAGCATCGCCATGCCGGTCCTGACCCGCGCCGACAGCGTGACCGTGCTCACCGTCAAGGACGGCGACGTGACCGCCGACCCGCAGGAGCTCGCCGACGCCCTGAAGCTCAATGGGGTAAACGCGACCGCAGCCGTGGCCGAAATGGTGAAAGCCGGGGTCGCCAACACGCTCGACTCCGAGGCCGCCAAGATCAAGGCAGACCTCGTGGTGATCGGGGCCTACAGCCACAGCCGGATGCGGGAGTTCATCATGGGCGGGGTGACGGACGACATGCTGAACGAGATCCAACTGCCGGTTCTTCTGGTCCACTGAAGCAGCGCCGGCCGCCCGGCGATCGATCGCCGGGCG
>JANSYC010000078.1 GCA_024742605.1 Alphaproteobacteria bacterium
CACCGTGGTCGCGTCCAAGTGGGCGAAGGAGGTGGCCGGCGCCGGGTCGGTCAGGTCATCGGCCGGCACGTAAATCGCCTGCACCGAGGTGATCGAGCCCTTCTTGGTGGTGGTGATCCGCTCCTGCAGACCGCCCATATCGGTCGCCAGCGTCGGCTGATAGCCCACCGCCGACGGGATACGGCCCAGCAGCGCCGACACTTCCGAGCCGGCCTGGGTGAAGCGGAAGATGTTGTCCACGAAGAACAGCACGTCCTGGCCTTCCTCGTCGCGGAAATACTCGGCCAGGGTCAGCCCGGTCAGAGCGACCCGCGAGCGCGCGCCCGGCGGCTCGTTCATCTGGCCGTACACCAGAGCGGCCTTGGAGCCTTCGCCCTCGGTCTTGATGACGCCGGACTCGACCATCTCATGGTAGAGATCGTTGCCCTCACGGGTCCGCTCGCCGACACCGGCGAACACGGAATACCCACCGTGCGCTTTCGCCACGTTGTTGATCAGCTCCATGATCAGAACGGTCTTGCCCACGCCGGCGCCGCCGAACAGGCCGATCTTACCGCCCTTGGCGTAAGGTGCCAGAAGGTCGATGACCTTGATGCCGGTGACCAGGATCTCGGCTTCGGTCGACTGATCGACGTATTCGGGAGCGGCCCGGTGGATCGGCAGACGCATTTTGGTCTCGAGCGCCGGGCGCTCGTCCACCGGCTCACCGATCACGTTGATGATCCGACCCAGGGTCTCGGGGCCGACCGGCACGGTGATCGGGGCGCCGGTATCGGTGACCGGCTGGCCGCGGACCAGACCGTCGGTGCCGTCCATCGCGATGGTACGGACGGTGCTTTCGCCCAAGTGCTGCGCGACTTCCAACACCAGCCGGTTGCCGTTGTTCTCGGTCTCGAGCGCGTTCAGAATCGCCGGGAGATCGCCGTCGAATTGGACGTCGACGACGGCGCCGATGACCTGGGTGATCTTGCCGGTTGCATTGTTCGCCATGGTTCAGCTCCTAAGGCGGGCCGTGGTGGCCCCTCGTTTACGTCTGGGGGAGGTCTCCTGTCGGCAAGCCGACGTCAGAGCGCCTCCGCACCCGAGATGATTTCGATCAGTTCCTTCGTAATATAGGCCTGACGCGTCCGGTTGTAGGTCAGCGTCAGCTTGTCGATCATTTCGCCGGCATTCCGGGTCGCCGAATCCATCGCCGTCATCCGGGCGCCATGCTCGGATGCGGAGTTCTCCAGCAGGGCCGTGAACACCTGGGTCGCGACATTCCGGGGCAGCAGGGCGGACAGAATGCCCTCCTCGTCCGGCTCGTAGTCATACAGCGCCTTGGCGGACGCCTCGCTCTGATCCTCGTCTCCCGACAGCTCCGGAACCTTCGCCGGAATCAGTTGCTGCTCGGTGACGATCTGGGTCATCGCCGACTGGAAGCGGTTGTAGAACATCAGACAGGTGTCGAACTCGCCCTCGTCGAAGCGGTGGATCAGTTCCCGCGCGATGTTGTCGGCCTGCTCGAACCCGATCGTGGTGCGCGCCAGGTTCTCGACCGATTTGACGATCAGCCTGCTGTGGGTCCGGCGCAGCTGGTCCTTGGCCTTGCGACCAACGGTGAGGAGCGTGACCTTCTTGCCGGCATTCTCGAGTTCGGTGATCTTGCGTCGGGCCGCCCGGACGATGTTCGAGTTGAACCCGCCGCACAGGCCGCGATCGGCCGTCGCCACCACGATCAGATAGCTCTCGTCCTTGCCCGTGCCGGACAGCAATTTCGGACCGCTGCCCGGAACCACGTTCCCGGCCAGAGTGACGATCATCCGCTCCATGCTCTTGGCATAGGGGCGCGCCTGCTCGGCCGCATCCTGGGCACGACGCAGCTTCGCCGCCGCGACCATCTTCATGGCGGAGGTGATCTTCTGCGTCGACTTAACGCTGTTGATCCGGACTTTTAGGTCCTTAAGGTTGGGCATCGCTCCGTCCGCTCTCGGCTGTTCCGATCCATGGCGAGATCAACTCCGGGGGCCGGAACCCCCGGATCGTGACCATCAGGCGAAAGTCTTTGCGAAATTCTCCATGAACGATTTCAGCTTCTCCTCGGTCTCCTTGGAGATCGCCTTCTCGTTCCGGATCGTGTCCAGGATGTCGGACGCCTTCGACTTCACTTCCGACAGAAGCTGCTTCTCGAACTCACCCACCTGACGGACCGGGATCTTGTCGAGATAGCCACGCACACCGGCGAAGATCGAGATCACCTGCTCCTCGACCGGCATCGGAACGTACTGGCCCTGCTTCAGCAGCTCGGTCAGACGCTCGCCGCGCGCCAGCAGGCGCTGTGTCGAGGCATCGAGATCGGAGGCGAACTGGGCGAAGGCCGCCATCTCGCGGTACTGCGCCAGTTCCAGCTTGATCGAGCCGGCAACCTGCTTCATTGCCTTGATCTGAGCGGCGGATCCCACGCGGGACACCGACAGACCCACGTTCACCGCCGGCCGGATGCCTTTGTAGAACAGTTCGGTCTCGAGGAAGATCTGACCGTCGGTGATCGAGATCACGTTGGTCGGAATATACGCCGACACGTCGCCGGCCTGGGTTTCGATGACCGGAAGTGCGGTCAGGGAGCCCGACCCCATCTCGTCGTTCAGCTTCGCGGCCCGCTCCAGCAGACGCGAGTGAATGTAGAACACGTCGCCCGGATAGGCCTCGCGTCCCGGAGGACGACGCAGCAGCAGGGACATCTGACGATAGGCCACGGCCTGCTTGGAGAGATCGTCATAGACGATCACGGCGTGCTGGCCGTTATCGCGGAAATACTCGCCGATCGCGCAGCCGGTATAGGGTGCGAGGAACTGAACCGGTGCCGGCTCGGACGCCGTGGCGGCGATTACCACCGAATACTCAAGCGCACCGTTCTCTTCCAGGGTCTTCACGAACTGGGCGACGGTCGAGCGCTTCTGGCCGATGGCGACGTAGATGCAGAACAGCTTCTTACTGTCGTCGTCGCCGGCCGCGTCGTTGACGCTCTTCTGGTTGATGAAGGTGTCGAGGGCGATCGCGGTCTTGCCGGTCTGGCGGTCACCGATGATCAGCTCACGCTGGCCACGGCCGACCGGGATGAGGCTGTCGATCGCCTTCAGGCCGGTCTGCATCGGCTCGTGCACCGATTTCCGCGGCATGATGCCCGGCGCCTTGATCTCGACCCGGCTGCGCTTGACGCTCTCGATCGGACCCTTGCCGTCGATCGGGTTGCCCAGCGCGTCGACCACGCGGCCCAGCAGTCCCGGACCGACCGGAACGTCCACGATGGTGCCGGTCCGCTTGACCGTGTCACCCTCTTTGATCTGGCTGTCGCTGCCGAAAATCACGACACCGACGTTATCGGTTTCCAGGTTGAGGGCCATGCCCTGCACGCCCCCTGGAAACTCGACCATCTCACCGGCCTGAACCTGATCCAGGCCGTAAACGCGGGCGATGCCGTCACCAACGGACAAGACCTGTCCAACCTCCGCAACCTCGGCCTCGGCGCCAAAGTTGGCGATTTGGTCCTTGAGAATGCTGGAAATCTCGGCGGCGCGGATATCCATCAGCCAGTTCCTTTCATGGCGAGCTGCAACCGGTGCAGTTTCGTACGAAGCGAGTTGTCGATCATGCGCGACCCGACGCGCACGACCAGTCCACCGATCAGCTCGGGATCGACGGACATCGAAACGGTGACTTTTTGGCCCACCACCTTGCGCAAAGCGTCGGTGACGGCCTGAACCTCATCGTCGGAAAGAGCGACCGCACTGGTCACCTCGGCGGACACCTCGCCCCGACGACGGGCGAGTTCCTTGAGAAAGGCGGTGATGACCTGCGGCAACGCGAACAGCCGGCGATTGGTGGCCAGCACACCCGCGAATTTCACGGTCAGCCCGTGCGCGCCAAAGGCCTCCAGTACAGCGGTCGACCCCTTGGTCTGATCCGTGCGCGAGAGCTGCGGAGAGCGGACCAGGCGCTCGAATTCGGCGCTGTCGACCAATAGCTGCCGGAGCGCGGTCAGATCCGAGGCGACCTCGTCCAGCGCCTTTTGTTCGTCGGCGAGCTCATACAACGCGAACGCGTATCGCTCAGCCAGGCCTTGTGTTGCGGAAGCCACTTGGCACGCCCCTTCGGTTCAATTCGTTGGCGATCCAAACTCACCGGTGCCCAATACGGACTCACATAGTCCTGAAACCGGCGACGCCAAATCAGCAAACCCCGACCGGAAATCCCCCTCCAGTCAGCGCGTCGGGTCTCTAGCACACGGGTTTAGGGGGTGCAAGCGGGAGAGGCGGGGATTCGGGGTCTAGAATCGGCAAGTTCGGGAATAGATTACAAAAAACTGTACGGATCCACATCCACGCTCACCCGGACCGCGTTCGGTAGTTTCAGGGGACCCAGCCAGTCCGCCAGAACTTTCTGCACGTTGACCTCCCGCCTGGTCTTCACCAGCAGGCGTCTGCGGTGGCGGCCGCGCAGCAGGGCGAGTGGCGCCGGAGCCGGCCCCAGGATATCGACACCGTCCAGCCGGGGGGCCGCGCGGGCCAGCATCCGGGCCACCTCGTCGGCCCGGGCGCCGTCGGGTGCGGAGACGACAATTCCGGCCAGCCGTCCGAAGGGCGGCATCCCAGCCGCCTCCCGGGCCCGGGCCTCCTCGGCCATGAACCCGTCCCGATCGCCCTTGGCCAGAGCCTGCATCACGGGTGCCTCCGGCGCATGGGTCTGGATCAGCACCCGGCCCGGCTTGTCCGCCCGCCCGGCCCGGCCGGACACCTGGTGCAGCAGCTGGAAGGTCCGCTCGCTGGCCCGCAGATCCCCGCCGGCCAGCCCCAGATCCCCGTCGACCACTCCGACCAGCGTCAGGTTCGGAAAATCGTGCCCCTTGGCCACCACCTGGGTTCCGATGATCACGTCGACCTCGCCCGCCCGGACCGAGCGCACGAACTCGGCGGCCTGATCTGGGCCGACCAGGGTGTCGGAGGATGCGACCTGAAACCGGGCATCGGGGAACCGGGCCAGCACCTCTTCGGCCAGCCGCTCGACCCCCGGGCCGCTGGCCACGAAACTGTCCTCCGCCTCGCAATGGCGGCATTTCTCGGGCTTCCGCCCGCTGAAGCCGCAATGATGGCACTGCAGGCGGCCCAGCAACCGATGCTCCACCAGCCAGGCCGTACAGTTCGGACACTCCAGCCGCTCGCCGCACATCCGGCACAGGGTCAGGGGGGCGTAGCCGCGCCGGTTCAGGAACAGGAGCACCTGCTCCCCCGCCGCAAGCGCCGTCTCGGTCGCCGTGACCAGCGGAGGCGCCAGGAACCGGCCCCGTTCCGGCGGAGACTTGCGCAGATCGAGCAGGTCCACTTCCGGAAGGGTGGCGCTGCCCGGTCGGGCGGTCAGGTGGACCGCCTGATACCGGCCCCGTTTCACGTTCTCGACGGTCTCGAGGCTTGGCGTAGCGGACACCAGGGCGACCGGATGCGCGCCCAGGCTCCCCCGCACCACCGCCATGTCGCGGGCGTGATAGGCCACGCCGTCCTCCTGTTTGTAGGCCCCGTCATGCTCCTCATCGACCACGATCAGGCCGAGATCCGGGAACGGCAGGAACAGCGCCGAACGGGCCCCGACCAGCACCCCGACCTTCCCCTCCGCCACGGCCCGCCAGGTCTGCCGCCGGATCTTCGGCTTGAGATCGGAATGCCAGACCGCCGGCTCGACCCCGAACCGTTCGGCGAACCGGCCCAGCCATTGGGAGGACAGGGCGATCTCCGGCAACAGCACCAGGGCCTGCCGGCCGGCCCGCAGCGCCTCGGCGACCGCCTCGAAATACACCTCGGTCTTGCCCGACCCGGTGATGCCGTCCAGCGCGGTTACCGAAAAGCCCTTGGACCGGACCGCCTGTGACAGATGGTCGGCCGCATGCCGCTGCTCCGCCGACAGGGTCCGTCCGGGCAGATCCGGGTTCGGCGCGCCGAACGGCGAGGGCGGGTCCAGCGCATGGATCTCGATCAGTCCGGCATCGGCCATGCCCTTGAGCACCGACGAACCGACCCCGGCCTCCCGCGCCAGGTCGCGCGGCTCCAGCCCCGGCCCGTCGGTCAGCACGGACAGAACCCGGCGCCGGGCCGGTGTCAGCCGGGCATCGGGCGCCCAGGCTTCCTGCGGGACCGCCACATGCAGCAGCACCGAAGGCGGCGGCTCCAGGGCGGACGGCACGCTGATGGCCATCCGGGCGACAGAACCCCGCGCCGACAGGGTCCAGGCGGCGGTCCAGTCGACCAGACGCAGGACGGCATCGGGCACCGGCGGGGTCGCGAATCGGCGCAGAACCGATTTCAGCCGCTCCTCGGCGATCGGCTCACCGTCCACACCGCCAGGCCCCAGCACGATCCCGGGCACCCGGCGCTTGCCCAGGGGCACCTCGACCACGTCGCCCCGTGCCAGTGCCCAATCCGGGTCGGCCTTGTAGTCATACGCGCCGCCGGCAGCACCCGGCAGGGGCAAGGGCAACAGCACCGAGACGCGATCGAACGGCGCATCCAAGGGGAACAGATCATCGGCCACAGGCGCGCTCGGACCTCTCGGTTGGTTCAGTCATCCAGCATGTCGGGGCCGGAGCACCCGGTCTACGGCCACCGTCCGCCGAATCATATCCGGAAACATATCCAGACCGGCCATCCGCTCCTATCGGGTGGATGTCAGAGCGTTTTTCCGGTCGAAACCGGCGCAATCCCACAGATCGGGTGGTGAGTGTCACAGGCTTGGGGTAGACTCGGGGCACTGATTCGCATACCCCGGCGCCGAAAGCGGGCGGCTCGGTCCAGGTCACCGTCTTCGTCGTCCATCAACCTGCAGCCGCGCCCCTGCCGGCGCGCTGATCCTAGAGCGGAGCCGTCGAGACACTATGAAGTTCTTTATCGATACAGCCGATGTCGGGGAAATCCGTGAACTGGCACAGACCGGTCTGGTCGACGGCGTCACCACAAATCCGTCCCTGATCGCCAAGTCCGGCCGGCCGATGGCCGAGGTGATCAGGGAGATCTGCGAGGTCGTTGACGGTCCCGTCTCCGCCGAGGTGACCGCGACCGATTTCGAGACCATGCTGAAGGAAGGCCACTACCTAGCGGCCATCGCCTCCAATGTCGCGGTCAAGGTGCCGCTGACGGTCGACGGGCTGAAGACCTGCAAGGCGCTCTCCGACGAAGGCACACAGGTGAACGTCACCCTGTGCTTCTCGGCGGCGCAGGCGCTGCTGGCCGCCAAGGCCGGTGCCACCTTCGTTTCCCCCTTCGTCGGGCGGCTCGACGATATCGGGGCCGACGGCATGGAGCTGATCGAGGATATCGTCCAGATCTATGGCGTCTACGATTTCCCGACCGAGGTGCTGGTCGCCTCGGTCCGGGGGCCGAATCACGTGGTGCAGGCCGCCAAGATGGGGGCTGGCGTCGCGACCCTGCCGCCGTCGGTCCTGCGGCAGATGTACAATCACCCCCTGACGGACAAGGGGCTGGCCGCGTTCCTGGCCGACTGGAAGAAGACCGGTCAGTCGATCCTGTAGGGCGCGAGGGCGACGGAAAGGCATGGGAAGAGAGGACGCATGACGGACAAAGGCCCGGTCACACGCTCTCGAGGGGGCAAGGCGACGACCTCTCTGCAGGACCTCACCGCGGAGCGGGTGGCGGAGTATCTACGGGCCCATCCCGATTTCCTGATCGCCCATCCCGATCTGCTGGAGGTGCTGGACACACCGGAGCAGGCCGGCGGCAATGTGGTCGATTTTCAGCACGCCATGGTCCAGCGCCTGCGGGACGAGACCCAGAAACTCCGCTCCGCCCAGGACTATCTGGTGACCAACGCCCGCGCCAATCAGACGATCCAGTCCCGGGTCCATGATTCGGTGCTGGCGATCCTGCGGGCCTCCAGTTTCGAGGCGATGGTGCAGACCGTCACCACCGACCTCGCCATCATCCTCGACGTGGACGCGGTGACGATCGGGGTCGAGGCCGGGGACGTGCCGATCCCGAAGGCCTATGCCGCCGGGATCCGGGCCCTGCCCCAAGGCGCCGTCGACGGGATCCTCGGGCCGAATCGGGACGTGATGCTGATGGCGCAGGTCACCGGCGATCCGCGCCTGTTCGGCGCCGCCTCCGGCCTGGTCCGCAGTCAGGCGCTGACCCGGCTGCGGGCGTCCAGCCAGGCACCGGTCGGGCTGCTCGCGCTCGGCTCCCGCAAGGAAGACGGGTTCGCGCCGGGCCAGGGCACCGAGCTGCTCGGCTTTCTCGCCCGCGCGCTCGAAACGATGATCCGGCAATGGCTGCACCTGCCGAGCTGACCGAACGCGCGACCGAGCGCGCCATGGTCGAGAGCCTGTTCCCCGGCGCCGCCCCGCAACTGGCGGCCGAGATCGACGATTGGCGGGACTGGCTGCGCTCCGAGCGCCGGGTGTCGCCGCACACGCTGGATGCCTATTCGCGGGACCTGGGCGGATTCATCGCCTTTCTGTCCGAACATCTGGGCGGACGGCCCGACATCCGGGCGCTGGGGAAACTCAAGCCGACCGATTTCCGGGCCTGGCTGGCCTGGCGGATGGCGCAGGATTATCACAAGAGCTCGACCGCCCGCGCCCTGTCGGTGGTGCGCGGATTCTACAGGTTTCTGGACAAGCGCGATCGGGTCACCTCGGCCGCCATCGGCGTGGTGCGGGGACCCAGGGTCCCGCGCTCGCTGCCCCGCGCCATGACGGCGGGCGAAGCGATCGACGCGCTTGAGGGCATCGGCGAGGTCACGGTGGAGGACTGGGTCGGCAAGCGGGACGCCGCCGTGCTCGCCCTGCTCTATGGCTGCGGGCTGCGAATCGGGGAAGCCCTCGGCCTCAACCACCGGGACGCGCCGACCGGCAACAGCCTGACGGTGACCGGCAAGGGCAACAAGACGCGGATGGTCCCGGTGCTGCCGGTCGTCCGGACGGCGGTGCAGGCCTATCTCCGGGCGGTCCCCCATCGGCTGGAGCCGGACGGCCCGCTGTTCGTCGGCATCCGCGGCGGCCGGCTGTCGCCGCGCCGGGTGCAGGAGGCGATGGCGCTGATGCGCGGCTGGCTCGGCCTGCCGGAAAGCGCGACCCCGCATGCGCTACGCCATTCCTTCGCCACCCATCTGCTGGCCGGCGGCGGCGATCTGCGGGCGATCCAGGAGCTGCTGGGCCACGCCTCGCTGTCGACCACCCAGCGCTATACCGATGTGGACGCCGCCCGTCTGCTGGACATTCACCGGGCCGCCCATCCGCGCGATCGGTCCTGAGCCGCCGCCAGCCGAACTGAGCTCACCGCCGTCCCGAAGCTTCGGCCCCGCCCGAAGCATGAGCCGCGCATCCGCGCTATGATCCCAAAGGATCGACCCAGGACAGGAGGCAGGGATGAGCACGGTGAACCGTCTCGCCGAGATCGGCACGCTGGTCGGAGACCCGACCCGCGCGGCCATGCTTGAGGCGCTGATGGACGGGCGCGCGCTGACCGCCTCCGAGCTGGCGCGGGCCGCCGGCGTGACACCGCAGACCGCCAGCGGTCACCTGTCGCAGCTTTCAAAGGCAGGGCTTCTGGCGGTCGAGAAGCAGGGCCGCCATCGCTATCACCGGCTGGCGGGTCCGGAGGTGGCGGGGCTTCTGGAACGCCTGATGGAGTGGACCGTCGGCGCCGAGCCGAGACGGGCGCGACCGATCGCCACCGGCCCCCGGGACGCCGCCATGCGCCGGGCCCGCACCTGCTACGACCATCTGGCCGGACAGTTGGGGGTGGCGATCAGCGATTCCCTGGTCGCGCGGAACATCGTGACCTTCAGCGACGAGGGCGGCCTGCTGTCGCCGGACGGCGCCGACGCCTTGCGGGAGATGGGGATCACGCTTCCGGCCACCAAACTGAAAGGCACCCGACCACTCTGCCGGCCCTGCCTCGACTGGAGCGAGCGGCGCCCGCATATCGCCGGGGTTCTGGGCGCCACCATCGCCAGCCACGCCTTCGAGCAATCCTGGATCCGCCGGATCGACGGCTCGCGCGCGGTCACGGTCACACGGGCGGGCGAGGCGGAACTGAAACGGGTGTTCGGGGTTGCGGGACTTTAACCCCGCTCACACCACGTTACGCTCCTTCACCACGGCACCGGTCGCGATCCGCTCCAGCCCGAACCGGGTCAGATCGATCGTCCGATAGGCGCCCACCGTGATCAGTTCCATCACCGCCCGACCGACGCTGGGGGCCTGCTGCAGGCCGTGGCCGCTGAAACCGGTCGCCACGATCAGATCGCCCACCTCCGGATGACGGCCCACCAGGGCGTTCTGGTCCAGGCTGTTGTAGTCGTACCACCCGGCCCAGGCGCCGGTCGGCTTGATCGCCTCGAAGGCCGGGACCCGGTGGGCGAGGGCGGGCCAGACCACCTCCTCGAACATCGGCCAGTCGACCTGATCGTCCCAGGATTCGGGGTCCTGGTCCTCGGGCGGGGAGACGCCGCAGATGAACCCGGCGCCCTCGGGCCGCACGAACACACCGCTCGGATCGATGGTCAGCGGGCCGAGACGGCCCGGTTCCTCCGGCCACAGGGCGGTGCGGCAGCCGAAGACGAAGACCGAGCGCTTGCGCGGTCCGACCGGGATCTCGACTCCCGCCAGACGGCCGACGGCCCCCGAATGCGGGCCGGCCGCGATCACCACGGTGCCCGCCGCAATCCTCCGGCCGTCCGACAGCCGCACCCCTGTGGCGCGGCCGCCGTCGCGGTCGATCCCCACCACCTCGGCATCGACATAATCCGCGCCCAGATCCCGCGCCTTGCGCTTGAACGCCTGCAGCAGCGCGTTCGGATCGATCCAGCCCTCGCCGCGTTCTCCGAAGGCGCCGGCCGACAGATCTGCGGTGTTCAGCCAGGGAAACCGGCGGGCCAGCTCGTCCGGCTCGCACCAGGAGATGGCGGCGCCGCAGGCGGTCTGCAGCGCGTGGTTCTCGGCCAGGATGTCCCGCCCCGACGGTCCCGCCAGGAACAGATATCCCGCCTCCCGAAAGGTCAGGTCCGGACGCTCGCCGTCCACCGCCAGCAGATCCGGGGCCTGGTGCAGAAAGTCCTGGGCGTGCAGGCCGATCTCGATGTTCTCGCGGATCGAGAACTGCTGGCGGATGCCGCCCGCCGACAGCGGGGTCGAGGCCCGCGCATAGGTCCGATCCCGCTCCACCACCACGACGCGTCCGGCGAAATCCGGACTGGCACCCAGCCAGTACGCGATCGACGAGCCGATCACCCCGCCGCCCACGATCACGATATCGGCCGTCTGCTGCTCCGCCATCCGGTCGCTCCCCGGTTCCTGCCCAAAATGATCCCGTCCGCGATCACGGTAGTTGGACGGTGCGATTCCGCAAGCGGTGGCGGGACGGCGCCGTCCGTTTTATGTTGGGGGCGCACGATGTTGGCGGGGGTTCCCGTCTGAGAGGAGTCCGGCATGGCAGCCGTCGAAGACACAATCCTGAAACGCCGCCAGAAGACAGCCGCCGACCAGGCCACGTCGACCCGCCCGGTATCGCTCGACGGCCTGGTGGTGACCCGGCGCCGGGTGCCAAACCGGGCGGCGGTGTTCGATGCCGCCGCCGTCGCCTCCGCGCTGACCGCGGACGTGCTGCCGGTCGACGACCTGGTCGCCCGCCGCGCCGCCCTGCTGGAGGTCTACAAGTCCGCCCTGTCGCGGGGCGTGACCGAAATCCGCCGCCGGTTCGAGGCCAGCAATGACGGGGCCGCCTGCATGCGGGCCAATTGCTGGCTCATGGACCAGATCATCCGAGGCCTGGCGGGGTTCGCCGCCGAGCATGAATTTCCCGCCAACAACCTGACCGATGCCGAACGGATCGCCATCGCGGCGGTCGGCGGCTACGGCCGGGGCGAGCTGGCGCCGGAATCCGATGTCGATCTGCTGTTTCTCCGGCCCTACAAACAGACGGCCCGGGGCGAGCAACTGGTCGAGTTCACCCTCTATCTGCTGTGGGATCTGGGTCTGAAGGTCGGGCACGCGACCCGGTCCTGCGACGAATGCGTCCGCCAGGCCAAGTCCGACATGACGATCCGGACCGCCATGCTGGAATGCCGCCCGCTCTGGGGTGATGAAGAACTCTATGTCGAGATGCGCCAGCGCTTCTTCTCCGACGTGGCGCAGGGCTCTCCGCTCGATTTCGTCGAGGCGAAACTGGCGGAATCCGACGCCCGTCACCGCAAGCTCGGCGACAGCCGCTATGTGGTCGAGCCGAACATCAAGGACGGCAAGGGCGGTCTCCGGGATCTGCACACCCTGTTCTGGATCGGCAAGTACTGCTACCGGGTCGAGGAGGTCGGCGAACTGGTCGAGCGCGGCGTGCTGTCGATGGCAGAGGCCCGGCGGTTCGCCAAGGCGCAGAAGCTGATCTGGACCATCCGCTGCCATCTTCACTACCTGTCCGGCCGACCGGAGGAGCGGCTGACCTTCGACCTGCAGCCGGTGATCGCCGAACGGCTCGGCTATACCGACCGGGCCGGGGCGCGGGCGGTCGAGCGGTTCATGAAACACTATTTCCTGACCGCCAAGGACGTGGGCGATCTGACCCGGATCTTCTGCGCCGCGATCGAGGACCAGTATCAGCGCCGCCGGAAATGGTCGCCGCTCAGTTTCCTGCGGGCGCCGGCCACGTTCGGCGATTTCCGGATCGAGAGCGACCGGATCAACGTGACCGGTGACGACACCTTCGAGCGCGATCCGACAAACATCATCCGGCTGTTCCACGAGGCCCAGGCCCGGGATGTGATGATCCATCCCTATGCGCTGCGGCTGCTGACCCAGAACCTGAAGCGGATCGACCGGGATCTCCGTCGGGACCCGGAGGCGAACCGGCTGTTCCTCGACATGCTGACCAGCGTGAACAACCCGTCGCGGACCCTGCGCCGGATGAGCGAGGCCAAGGTGCTGGGCCGGTTCGTGCCGGATTTCGGCCGGGTCGTCGCCCAGATGCAGTTCGACATGTACCACCTGTACACGGTCGACGAGCACACCCTGATGTGCATCGCGGTGCTGCACGAGATCGAAAGCGGCACCCTGCAGGAGATCGCCCCGATCGCCACCGAGGTGGTGCACAAGGTGCTGTCCCGGCGGGAACTCTACGTGGCGATGTTCCTGCACGACATCGCCAAGGGACGCGGCGGCGACCATTCGATCCTGGGCGAACGGGTGGCCCGCCGGATCTGCCCGCGCCTGGGCATGACCGGGGAGGAGACCGACACCGTCGCCTGGCTGGTCCGCTGGCATCTCCTGATGTCGAACACCGCGTTCAAGCGCGACATCAACGATCCGAAGACGGTCGAGGACTTCATCAAGATCGTGCAGTCGCCGGAGCGGCTGCGGCTCTTGCTGGTGCTGACGGTGGCCGACATCCGGGGGGTCGGCCCGCATGTCTGGAACGGCTGGAAGGCGCAGCTTCTGCGGGATCTGTACCATGCGGCGAACGAGGCGCTGGTGGGGCAGTCGAGCACCCGCGGGGCCGCCGTCCGCGCCGAGAAGGCCAAGTCGCTGCTGAAGGACGAGTTGATCGAGCGCGGATGGGACGAGGACGCGATCGAGACCCATCTCAGTCTCGGCTACCAGCCCTATTGGCTGTCCCATGATCTCGAAACCCATGTCCGCCACGCCCAGATGATCCGGGATGCGGTCCGGGACGGCGCCCATCTGGCGGTCGACACACGGGTCGATACCTATCGGGAGGTGACCGAGGTCACCGTCTACGTCACCGACCATCCGGGGCTTTTCAGCCGGATCGCAGGGGCCATGTCGGCGGTGGGCGCGAATGTGGTGGACGCCAAGATCGCGACCCTGTCGAACGGGATGGCCCTGGACACCTTCATGATACAGGACAACGACCGGACAGCCTTCGACCGTCCGGATAAACGGGCCCGGCTGGCCTCGGCGATCGAGCGGACCCTGTCCGGACAGGTCAATCTCGAGGACGCGATCGCCAAACGCAAACCCTCGATCCCCAAACGGACCCGCGCCCTGCGTGTCCCGCCGCGGGTGCTGATCGACGATAAGGCCAGCGTCACCCACACGGTGATCGAGGTGAACGCCCACGACGAGCCCGGCGTGCTCTGGCGCATGACCCGGGCGCTGGCCTATCACGGCCTGCAGATCCACAGCGCCACCATCTCGACCTACGGCGAACGCTTCGTCGACGTCTTCTACGTCAAGGACGTGTTCGGCCTGAAGATCGAGAGCGAGAGCAAGAAACGCGACGTGCGCGAGGCGCTGCTGAAGCTTCTGGAGGACTGAGAGACCGCCGCGCTGGCCCGCCCAAAGGCCGGCCCGTTGCTGCCACATTCACCCCCCAGTCTACCCTCTCCCGCAAACGCCTCGAATCGCGTACACCCTGTTCATGTCCCTCGCGCGCGCCATTGCCGTTGTCGGCGGTTTCACCATGATCAGCCGGGTGACCGGCTTCGTCCGCGATGTGCTGATCGCGGCGGTGCTGGGGGCCGGGACGGTGGCGGACGCGTTCTTCGTGGCGTTCAAGCTGCCGAACTTCTTCCGCAGGCTGACCGGGGAAGGGGCGATGACGGTCGCCTTCGTGCCGCTGTTCGCGGGCAAGGTCGAGGCCGAGGGCAAAGCCGCCGCCGTCGCCTTCGCGGGGCAGGTCCAGGCCGTTCTGATCGCCGGTCTGCTGGCCTTTCTGATCGTGGTCGAGCTGTTCATGCCCTGGGTGATGCTGGCCCTCGCCCCCGGGTTCGCGGGCGATCCGGAGCGGTTCGGGCTGGCGGTCGAACTGACGCGGATCACCTTTCCCTATCTGCCGCTGATCTCCCTGGTCGCCCTGTGGGGCGGCATGCTGAATTCGCTGGGCCGGTTCGGGCCGATGGCGGCGGCGCCGATCCTGCTGAACCTGATCCTGATCGCCGCCCTGCTGGGCCTGGCGGGCGTGTTCGAAACACCAGGGCACCTGCTGGCCTGGGGCGTCTCGGCGGCCGGTCTGGCGCAGGCGCTTTTCGTCGGCGTGTCCTGCTGGCGGAACGGCGCCCTGCCCCGCGTCCGGCTGCCCCGGCTGACGCCGGAAGTGAAGAAACTGTTCAAGCTCGCCCTTCCGGCCGCGATCGGCGCCGGGGTGGTGCAGGTCAATCTGCTGATTGACGTGGTGCTGGCCTCCCTGCTGCCGGCCGGCTCGGTCTCGTTCCTGTATTACGCCGACCGGGTGGTGCAGCTGCCGCTTGGGGTGGTGGGCGTGGCGATCGGCACAGCACTGCTGCCGCTGCTGTCCCGTCAGGTGCGGGCGGCGCTGTCGGGCGACGGCTCGGAGGCGCCGGCACTCGAGACCCAGAACCGGGCGCTGGAAATCGCCCTGCTGCTGACCGTGCCCGCCGCCATCGGCATCGCCATTCTGGCCGTCCCGATGACGGGCGTGCTGTTCGAACGCGGCGCCTTCACCGCCGAGGACAGCACCGCCACCGCCGCCGCCATGGCCGCCTTCGCTCTGGGCCTGCCGGCCTTCGTGCTGATCAAGGTGTTCCAGCCCGGCTTCTTCGCGCGCCAGGACACCGCGACCCCGGTCAAGGTGGCGGTGGTCGCGGTGATCGCGAATCTGGTGCTGAACCTGGTGCTGATGCAGTCCTACGCCCATGTGGGCATCGCGCTGGCGACCGCCATCTCCTCCTGGATGAATGCCGGTCTGCTGGCGCTGATCCTCTGGCGGCGCGGTCACTTGAGACCGGATTCCCAGCTGATCACGCGCACCCTCAAGATCGTTCTGGCCGCCGCCGTCATGGGTGGGGCGGTCTGGGCCGCGGCCACCGCCCTCGCCCCCTGGTTCGCCGCCGGGGACATGACCGGAATCGGCGCCCTGGTGCTGAGCGTCAGCGTCGGAATCGGTGGCTACGCCCTGGTTGGAATCCTGCTCGGCGCGCTGCAGCCGCGCGAGTTGCTCGCCTCGATCCGCAGACGGGAGGTTGAGACGAACCGGACTCCGGACGCTTGACGCACCTCCAAGGCCTAGTAAAACCGCCCAACGCGATCCATTTCACGTCATCATCCGCATGAGACCCGACCATGGCCCCGACACGACGCATTTTCTCCGGCATCCAGCCCAGCGGTAACCTGACCCTGGGCAACTATCTCGGAGCCATGCGGAACTGGGCGCGGCTGCAGGCCGAGCAATCCTACGAATGCATCTTCTGCGTGGTCGATCAGCACGCGATCACCGTGCCGCAGAATCCGGCGGAGCTGCGGAACGCGACCCGCGAGGTGGCCGCCGGCATGATCGCGTCCGGGGTCGATCCGGACGACTGCGTCCTGTTCAACCAGTCCTACGTTCCCGAGCATGCCCAGCTCGCCTGGGTGTTCAACTGCGTGGCGCGGATGGGCTGGCTCAACCGGATGACCCAGTTCAAGGAAAAGGCCGGCAAGGACCGGGAGAACGCGACCGTCGGCCTGTTCGTCTATCCGAACCTGATGGCCGCGGACATCCTGGCCTACAAGGGCACCCATGTGCCGGTCGGCGACGATCAGAAACAGCACCTGGAGCTGGCCCGCGACATCGCTCAGGCCTTCAACTCCATGTTCGAGAAGGATATTTTTCCATTGCCCGAGCCGCAGATCTTCGGCGCCGCCACCCGGGTGATGAGCCTGCGGGACGGAACCAGGAAGATGAGCAAGTCGGAGCCCTCCGACATGTCGCGGATCAACATGACCGACGAGGCCGAGGTGATCGCCCAGAAGATCCGCAAGGCCAAGACCGATCCGGAGCCGCTGCCGGAGACAACGGACGGCCTTGCCGAGCGGCCGGAGGCGCGCAACCTGGTCGGCATCTACGCCGCCCTGTCGGATCAGACGCCGGAGCAGGTTCTGGCGGAGTTTGCCGGTCAGGGTTTCGGCGCCTTCAAGCCGAAGCTGGCGGACCTGGCGGTCTCGGTCATGGGGCCGATCGGCACCGAGATGAAGCGGCTGAGCGCCGATACCACCTATGTCGACGGCATCCTGCGCTCAGGCGGCGACCGGGCGCGGGATCTGGCCCGGCCGGTGATCGAGGAGGTCTACGACGCCGTCGGCTTCCTGCGGCCCTGATCGGTCCCGGTATGGAAGGCCGCCGGATACTGTGGATCGTCGCCGAGGACTGGTTCTTCGGTCTGCATTATCTGCCGCTCGCCGAGGCGCTGGTCACGGCCGGGGCGGAGGTCCATCTGGCCGCCCGTGTCGGACAGCGCGGACCGGCGGCGCAGATCGCGATTGAGGCCGCCGGAATCGCCGTGCACCCGCTGACGAATCTGGACCGCACCGGGCTCAACCCGCGCGCGGATCTGGCCGCAGAAGCCGAGATGACCGCCCTGTGCCGCAGGCTCGCACCGGACCTGGTTCAGACCGTCGCGATCAAGCCGGTGCTCTACGGCACGGTTGCGGCCCGCAAGGCCGGAGTGCCGGCGATTGCCGCCTGGCTGCCGGGGTTCGGCTACGTATTCACCGGATCGAGCCTGAAGGCACGGGTCCTGCGCCCCATGGTCTCACTGCTGCTGCGGCGGGCGCTGGGCGACGGGCGGGTCGCGGCCCTGGCGCTGAACACAGACGACCAGACCACCTTCGCCCGGCTGATCGGCCGCACCTCCGAGAACGTCACGGTGATCCCGGGCACCGGCGTCGACCTGGGGCGGTTCTCGGTCAGCCCGGAGCCGGGCGGCCCGGTGATCGCGAGCTTCGTGGGTCGTGTGCTGCGCGAGAAGGGGGTGGAGGAGCTGGTCGCCGCCGCCCGTCTGCTCAGGCAACGGGATATTCCGGTGCGCATCCGGGTGGTCGGCGCGCCCGATACCGAGAACCCGACCGCGGTAACCGAGGCGGAGCTGCAGCGCTGGACGGCGGACGGGCTGATCGACTGGACCGGGCCGACCGACGACGTGCCAGAGGTCTGGCGCAGCTCCCATATCGCCGTCCTGCCGTCGCACCGGGAGGGGCTGGGGATGAGCCTGATCGAGGCGGCGGCCTGCGGCCGTCCGGCCGTCACCACCGACGTTCCCGGCTGCCGCCAGGCGGTCCAGGACGACGAAACCGGGCTGCTGGTGCCGCTGAAGGACCCGGCCGCCCTGGCGGATGCGATCGGCAAGCTGGTGTTCGATCCGGACCTGCGCCACCGGCTCGGCCAGGCCGCCCGCTTCCGCGCGGAAGCCGAATTCGGCCTGGACGCCGTGCGGGCGCAGCTGATGGGGCTTTACCGCGCGCTGCTCAGCGACCGATCGACCGCCAGATAAAGCACCAGGGCCGTCACCAGGAAAGCGGGGGCGGTGGCCGCCGCGATGCCGACCACGCCGTAGATCCCCATCAGGCCCAGGTTGAACGCCACCGTTGCCACCAGATTGACCACCGCCGCCGCCGCGATCGCCCGGCCCAGATCCAGGGCCGCCGCCGCCCGGACCAGGATCACGGTCGCCGCATAGGCCGGCAGCTGGGTCGCGTAGGCGATCAGAACTTGAGACACCAACTCGGTATCGGCGCTGGTGAAGGCGCCACGCTGGTAGAGAATCCGGATCACCGGCTCGGCGATCAGGGCGGCGATGCCGACGGCGGGGATCGAGATCAGGGCGACGATCCCAACATGCTTGCGCAGCCGTACCCGCAGGCCGACCCGGTCGCCGAGCGCCGCCTCCGAATAGGTCGGCAGCACCGCCACCCCCAGGGCCAGCGTCGCCACGTGCAGGCCCGCCAGCACCAGTTTGGCGCCGTATCCGATGGCCGAGGCCGCACCGGTTCCCAGCGCGGCC
>JANSYC010000040.1 GCA_024742605.1 Alphaproteobacteria bacterium
AGCCGCCTGCAATCCCGCGCGGACGGCATTCGATTCGCATTGTCCACCGACAGCCTGACCCTGCGACAGGCCAAGGAATTGCAGCAAACACTCCACAATCTGGAATTGGCGATCCGGGGCATGGAACTGAACCGCAAGGAGAACGGCTGACAGGCCACGAAGCGGCGATTTAATGCTCGCCGAATAGCCATTGGTTGATTAAGGTTTGTGCGTAAATTTGTCCGCATGACGCGCTTGCCTAATGATTCAGCGATTCTGAATTTGGCACGCATCGTGCTGACTTACGCGCCATGAACCCGAGACGCCCCCGGCGGTTTCATCGACCGGTTTGCGGATCGAAATCTCGGACGTGCAAAGGATTACGCATCAGGTGGCAGGCGCTCCGCAAGACATCGAGCTCGTGGGTCTCACCAAGCGTTTCGGAACGGTCGAGGCGGTACGGTCGATCAATGTCCGGATCCCCGGCGGTAGCTATTGCTGCCTGCTCGGCCCGTCGGGATGCGGGAAGACCACGACGCTGCGGATGATCGCGGGGCACGAGCCGATCTCGGATGGCGACGTGGTGATCGGGTCATCCAATGTCACCCGCCAGCCGCCCGCCCAGCGCGGCACGGCCATGATGTTTCAGAGCTACGCCCTGTTCCCGCATCTGTCCTGTCTGGAGAACGTGGCGTTCAGTCTGCAGATGCAAGGTGTCGGCAAGGCGGAGCGTCACGAGGCCGCCCACGAGTACCTCAGACTGGTCGAGATGGACGCCCAGGCGGCGCGGCTTCCGAACCAGCTGTCCGGCGGGCAGCAGCAGCGGGTGGCCCTGGCCCGCGCGCTGGTGACCAAACCGGATGTGCTTCTCCTGGACGAGCCGCTGTCGGCGCTCGACCCGTTCCTGCGGGTGCGGATGCGCGAGGAACTGAAACGGCTCCAGTCAGAACTGGGCATCAGTTTCGTGCACGTCACCCACAGCCAGGAGGAGGCCATGGCGCTGGCGGACCTCGTCGTGGTCATGAATGACGGCCGGATCGAGCAGGCGAATTCCCCGCGCGAGGTCTTCGAATGGCCCGCCAGTGTCTTCGTGGCCCGTTTCATCGGCGACCATAACGTGATCAGCGGGACCGTCGACGGCCTTCACGGGGCAACCGCCTGGATCAAGGGAAACGGCGAGGTGCGGTTCTCCCTGCCGGCGGACGGCCTTTCCGTCGGGGACTCGGTCGACGCCGCCATCCGCTCCGACAAACTTCAGATGGCACCGATCACGTCAGCACCGGCAGAGCATGAGGCCGAAAGCGAGGACGGCTTCACCGCCACCATCGCCTCAATCGAATATCTTGGACTATGGGTCCGACTGGGTCTGGATTTGCCGGGCCTGACGGATTTCCGCGTCTCACAACCGGACACCGCATTCTTCGCCGACAGCCTTCATGTGGGCGACCGCGTGCGGGTGAGCTGGAGTTCCTCCAATCTGCACCGGTTGGGTGCGGATCGGAAGCATATCCACTGAGGAGGACCGACATGTCGATACCGAAAAACCCGCTTTCCCGCCGCTCCGTGCTGAAGGGAACCGCAGCAACCGTTCTGGCCGGCACCACCGCCGGGTTGAGCGCGCCCTTCGTACACGCGGCCGACCCGATCACGCTCCGCATCGCCGGAACCGGCGTGAACCAGTTCAAGCAGCTGGCGGACAAGGCAAAGGAAGATCTGGGTTTCACCATCCAGTACACCTCGCTCACCTCGGACGACGTGGTGAAACGGGCGGTGACCCAGCCGACCTCCTTCGATCTGCTGGATGCCGAGTACTGGATGCTCAAGAAGATCGTGCCTGGCGGTAAGCTGCGGGGCATGGATGTCAACAAGATCAAGTACTACGACAAGATCGTGCCGATCTTCACCAAGGGTGAACTGCCGGACGGCACACCGGTCGCCCGGGAAGGCATCTCACCGATCAAGGTCAGCTATCTGACCGCGTCGGAATCGACCGAATTCGCCGACGGCCCAACCGACTACATGACCCTGATCCCCACCGTCTACAACGCCGACACTTTGGGGATTCGTCCGGATTTGATCGGACGTCCGATCGACTCTTGGGCCGAACTTCTGAACCCGGAGTTCAAGGGCAAGGCCTCGATCCTGAACATTCCGTCGATCGGCATCATGGATGCGGCGATGGTCTGCGAGTCCACCGGTCTGGTCAGTTATGTGGATAAGGGCAACATGACCAAGGAGGAGATCGACGCCACCATCAAGGTCATGACCGAAGCCAAGAAGGACGGCCAGTTCCGCGCCTTCTGGAAAGAGTTTAACGAGAGCGTCAACCTGATGGCCTCCGGCGAGGTGGTGATCCAGTCCATGTGGTCGCCGGCCGTGACCAAGGTGCGTCAGCAAGGCGTGCCCTGCATCTATCAGCCGCTCAAGGAAGGCTATCGCGCGTGGGCCGGCGGCCTGGGCATGCCGACCCATGTCGACGGCAAGCAGCTCGATGCGGTCTATGAGTTCGTGAACTGGTACCTGTCCGGCTGGGCAGGTGCGTTCCTGAACCGTCAGGGCTACTACACAGCCGTTCTGGAGACCGCGAAAGAGAACATGAGCGCGAATGAGTGGGATTTCTGGATGGAGGGCAAGCCTGCCAAGTCCGACATCCTCAGCCCGACCGGTGAGCCGATCGAGCCGGCCGGCGCCGTCCGCGACGGCGGCTCGTTCTGGGACCGGATGGGCAGCGTCTCGGTCTGGAACACCGTCATGGACGAGGACCGCTATATGGTCCGCAAGTGGAACGAGTTCATCGCCGCGTAAGCGACTTCTGGATGGTTCGGGCCGGTGATCAAACTCACCGGCCCTTTCCCAAACCTCCTAAGGATACCTGATGGACCGCAGCCGACCCTGGATCACCTACCTGCAGGCGACGCCGCTGAGCTTGGTGTTCCTGGTGTTCTTCGTCGTGCCCATCGCGATGGTCGTGGTCGTCAGCTTCTTCGACTATCAGGCCTATGACATTCTGATTCCGGACTTCACCTTCGTGAACTATGAGGATGTGTTCACCGCCAACGTGACCTACCAGACCTACTGGATCACGCTGAAGTTCTGCCTGACGGTCTGGGCGATCACCTTGGCTCTCGGTTTCACCATCGCCTATTTCCTCGCCTTCCATGTCCGCACGGTGACCATGCAGATCGTGCTGTTCCTGCTGTGCACCATCCCGTTCTGGACCTCCATCGTGATCCGGATGATCGCCTGGATACCGCTGCTGGGGCGCAACGGTTTGATCAACAATGCCCTGGTCGGCACCGGAATCGTCCACGAGCCCCTCGAATGGCTGCTGTTCAGCGAATTCGCGGTGATTGTGGGCTATGTCCACCTCTACACCCTGTTCATGATCGTGCCGATCTTCAACTCGATGATGCGGATCGACCGGCGTCTGCTGGAAGCCGCCGTCGACGGCGGCGCGACCGGATGGCAGACCGTCCGGCATGTGATCATCCCATTGTCCAAGCCCGGTATCGCCATCGGCTCGATCTTCGTGATCGCCATGGTGATGGGAGACTTCGTGACCGTGAACGTGCTGGGTGGCGGCCAGATCGCCTCAATCGGCAAGATGATCGCGACCGAGCTGTCCTATCTTCAGTTCCCGCCCGCCGCCGCCAGTGCCATGGTACTGATGGGTCTGGTGATCGTGCTCATCGCGCTGCTGATGCGGTTCGCCGACGTCCGAAAGGAGCTGTGAGATGCACCACGGCGCGCGCCCCCGCAGTTTCTACGTGCTCGCTTCCGTGTTCGCGATCTTCGTGGTGTTTCTGTACGGCCCGATGCTCACCGTGATCCTGTTGGCCTTTCAAGGCCCGGACGGCGGCCTGACGTTCCCGATGAACGGTGTGTCGCTGCACTGGTTCGCCGATATCTTCCAGCCCCAATCGATTGGCGATATCTGGGGCTCGTTCTCACGCTCAATCTGGCTCGGGCTGATGGTGATGGTGCTGACCGTGGTGATCGCCTTCGCAGCAGGGTTGGCGTTCCGGCGCAGGTTCAAGGGCAGCGGCGTACTGTTCTACATCGTGATCGCCAGCCTGATCATGCCCTCGATCGTCGTCAGCCTCGGCATCGGCTCGATGTTCGAGTTCCTCGGCATTCCGCGCACCTGGTGGAGTTCGGGGCTGGGGGCCCACCTGACCTGGACCCTTCCCTTCGGCCTGCTGATCATGTTCGCGGTCTTCAACCGGTTCGATCCGGCCTATGAGGAAGCCGCCCGCGATCTGGGGGCGTCCGGGTGGCAGACCATCCGCTATGTGGTTCTGCCGATCGTCGCCCCCAGTCTGGTCGGCGTGGCCCTGTTCGGTTTCACCCTGTCCTATGATGAGATATCGCGGACGTCCCAGTCGGTCGGCCCGCTGAACACCCTTCCGCTGGAGCTCCAGGCGATGCAGACCAACGTGACCACGCCGGTGATCTACGCGCTGGGGGCCTACACGACGGCTCTGTCGCTGATCGTGATCGGCATCTGCCTCAGCCTGGTGGCGATGGTGCGACGGCGACGGCGCAAGCACGGCTCGGATGCCGGCATGGGCATGGTTTAGGACACATCCGCATGCGTATTCTCGTCGTGAACCCCAACACCACATCCTCGATGACCGACAAGATCCGGGATACGGCGCTCGCTGTAGCGGCGCCCGGGACCGAGATCCTGGCGCTCAACCCCGCCGACGGTCCGGTCAGCATCGAAGGTCACTATGACGAAGCGATGTCCCTTCCAGGCCTTTTGACCGAGACCCGCAAAGGCGTGGCCGACGGTGCGGATGCGGTTGTGATCGCGTGCTTCGACGACTCCGGGCTAGAGGCCTGCCGGGAGATGGTCGACGTCCCCGTCCTCGGCATCTGCGAGGCGGCGATGGCAGCAGCGTCCATGGTCGGGCACGGTTTTTCCGTCGTCACCACCCTGCCCCGCGCGACCCCCATCATCGAGGCCCTGGCGCTGAAATACGGCTACGAGCGGCACTGTCGGCGGGTGCGTGCGGCCGCGATTCCCGTGCTGGCGCTGGAAGAGGACAGCAAGGCGGCAGCCGAGAAGGTCCGCGCCGAGGTGCTGGCTGCGATCGAGGAGGATGGCGCCGAAGCCGTCCTGCTGGGATGCGCCGGCATGACCGATCTGGCGGCGGCGCTGAGCGCCGAGACCGGCGTGCCGGTGATCGACGGGGTTGCGGCCGCGGTCAAGTTCGCCGAGGCCCTGGTGGGTCTGGGACTGAAAACCTGCAAGCGGGGCGCTTATGCTCCGCCACGCCCGAAGACATATTCCGGTGCGCTCGCCGCCTTTGCACCCACCGGCAAGACCAGCTAGCTCAGGGGATTGACATGCGACTGATCGGCGTCGACGTCGGCGGCACTTTCACGGATCTGGTCTACACCGACACCGACGAGGGCCGGACGGTAATCCACAAGACACCGACCACCACCGGCGACCCGTCGAGAGGCGTGATCGAGGGGTCGCTGGAACTGTGCCGCCGGGTCGGTGTCGACCCTGCGAGTATCGATCATCTGATGCACGGCACCACCATCGCGACCAACGCGGTCCTTGAATATGACGGGTCGGTCACCGGTATGATCACCACCGAGGGCTATCGCGACGTGGTTCATATCGGCCGTCATCAGCGCCCGCAGCACTACTCGATCATGCAGAATATCCCGTGGCAGGACCGCCCGCTGGTCCGCCGCCGCCATAGGAAGACCGTGCGCGAACGGCTGATCCCGCCGACCGGCGAGGTGCTGATCCCGCTCGACGAGGAGGGTGTGCGCCAAGCCGCGCGCGAACTGCGGGAAGCCGGGGTCGTCGCCATCTCGATCTGCTTTCTGTTCTCCTATCTCGATCCGGTCCATGAGGATCGCGCACGGGAAATCGTCTTGAAGGAGTATCCCGACTGCTTCGTCTCCACCTCCTCGTCCCTCTCCCCCCAATTCCGGGAGTTCGAGCGGTTCACCACGGCCGCGATGAACGCCTTCATAGGCCCCAAGGTCCGCGATTACGTCGGCCAGCTGGAAGGCAGCATGACGGCGAGCGGCATCGGCTCCGACCTGCACGTCATGGGCTCGAATGGGGGCGTGGCGACGGCGGCGATGGTGGCGGAGAAACCAATCCTCACACTCCTGTCCGGGCCGGCCGCCGGCATTCTCGGTGGATACTGGAGCGGCGAACTGTCCGGCTACCGGAACCTGATCACCTTCGATGTGGGCGGGACATCCGCCGATATCGGTCTGGCGGTCGACGGCGTGTTCGCCGAGGCAACGGCGCGGGACACCTGGATCGGCGGATATCCGGTGCTGGCACCGATGATGGACATTCACACGATCGGTGCGGGCGGCGGCTCGATCGCAACGGTCGACGCGGGCGGCGCCTTCCGGGTCGGTCCGCGCAGCGCGGGTGCTCAGCCCGGACCGGCGGCTTACGGACACGGCGGCGACAAGCCGACGGTCACCGACGCCCATGTGGTGCTCGGGCGGTTGGATGCAGACAACTTCCTGGGCGGCGCCATGTCGCTCGACGGTGCCGCAGCACGTCGGGTGATCGAAGGTCTGGCAGCTGACCTAAATCTCGGTGTCGAAGAGACGGCGGCCGGCGTGCTGACCATCATCAACGCCAACATGGCGAACGCGATCCGCTCCCGCACCGTGCAGAAGGGCCACGATCCCCGCGACTTCGCGCTGGTGGCGTTCGGCGGAGCGGGGCCTCTGCATGCCGCCGATGTTGCGGATCTGCTAGATATCCCGACCGTGCTGATCCCGGCCTATCCCGGCATCACATCGGCGGTCGGCCTGCTGACCACGGATCTGAAATACGATGCGATCCGTACCGAGTTCCAGGTCAGCGGCGCGCTGGATCTGACCCGACTGAACACCGACTTCGCAGCGATGGAAGCGCAGCTCAGCGCGCAACTGGCCGCCGACAAGGTAGACCCCGCCCAGGTCCGGTTCCGCCGCGCCGGCGATCTTCGGTATGTGGGCCAAGGCTACGAGTTGCGGGTCGGGTTCCCCGAATCCGACCTGAACCAGACGGCCATCGCACAGGTCCTGGCCGACTTCGCCGCTGCCCACGAAGCCGAATACGGCCACGCCTTTCCGGACAGCGCGGTTGAGATCGTCAACATCCGGGTCACGGCGATCGGCTCCGTGCCCAAGATCGACCCACCAACCTTCGGCGGCGGCGATTCGGTCGAGGACGCGACCCTGCGGTTCGGCACCACCTGGTTCCGCACCGACGGAGCCGTTCAAGCAGTCGACACACCGTTTCTGGATCGCGGCAGGCTGCCGATCGATGTTCTGATCCAGGGGCCGGCGGTGATTCTGCAAACCGATACCACCACGGTGGTCCCGCCGGACTGGCATCTGAGAGCCGATGCCGCCGGCAACCTGATCATCACCCGGGGAGCACCGTCATGACGACCGGCACCAGGACTGTCGATCCCGTGACCATCTCGGTCATCCAGGGGGCGCTTGAGAACATCGCCGTGGAGATGGGCTACCGGCTGATGCGGATGTCCTATTCCTCGATCATCCGGGAATCGGAGGATTTCGGGGCCGGGCTGGTCGACGCGGCAGGTCGGGGCCTCGCCGAGTCCGCCCAATCGACGCCGCTGCAGTCCGGCCCGATCCCCGGATACATCAAGGGAATCAACCGCATCATGGCGGCGCGGGGCGAAGTGGTGCGACCCGGTGATGTGATCATGCACAACGACGCCTATTCCGGTGCCAGCCACGGCCCGGACGTGGCCTTCATGGTGCCGGTCTTCCACGGCGAGCGACTCATCGCCTGGGCCGGGACCACCGCCCACCATCTCGACATCGGTTCCCTGACGCCGGGCAGCTGCGGGATCGTGGACGCGATGGACGCCTATGCCGAGGGCCTGCAGTTCAAGGCCATCAAGGTCTATGAGGAAGGCCGCAGGGTGCCGCAGGTCTGGCAAATTCTGCGGGACAACATCCGGGTTTCTGATCTGGTGGTCGGCGACATGGAGGCGCAGATCGCCGCCGCCCGGATCGGCGCCAAACGCTTCGAGGAGTTGATGGCGCGCTATGGCGTCGAGACCCTGGAGGCCGCCTGTGAGGGCGCCATGGATCATGCCGAACGGCTGATGCGCAACGCCATCGCGAAGCTGCCGGACGGAGACTACACCGCCACCACCTATATCGACGGATTTCTCGATTCCCCCGACCCGAAGAAAAAGGCCCTGCCGCTGGTGGTCACCCTGCGGGTGCGCGGAGAGGAGATTGAGGTTGACCTGACCGGCACCGCAGATCAGATCGACGACGCGCCGATCAACATGCCGCTGGTCGGCACGGCCGACATCGCGATCTGGCTGACCATCCGCTCGGTTCTGCTGGATACTGCGGTTCACGGCCACATCCCGGTGAACGAGGGCCTGACACGACCGATCAAGCTCACCGTCCCGGAAGGCTGTCTCGCCAATCCGATCTTCCCGGCGCCCACCATCGCCCGGTTCTGCCCCGGCAACCAGCTCGCCGACACGGTGATGAAGGCGCTGGCACAGGCGGCCCCCCACAATGTCTCGGCCGGGATCGGAAATCTGAAGGTGATCGCGTTCTCCGGGCTGAACGCGGGACAGCACTGGGTGCACATGGAGATCTTCGAAGGCAGCTATGGCGGCCGTCCGGGAATGGACGGCATGGATGCGGTCGACACGCTCTACGCCAATACCCGGAACAACCCGATCGAGGATATCGAGACCCACCTGCCCCTGCGCGTCTCCCGCTACGAGCTGCGGGAGGACGTGGTGGGGGCCGGAAAATGGCGCGGCGGCCTCGGCTCGGTCCGGGAATTTGAATACCTTGCCGACGGCGGTGCCTCCGTCGAAGGCGAAGGTCACGGGTTTGCGCCCTGGGGCTTCGACGGCGGGGCCGAGGGCAAGCCCGCGGAACTGCGGCTGGTACCGCCAACGGGAGCGGATCCGCGTGAACTGCCTTCGAAAGTCCCGCACATGCGGATCAAGGCGGGGGACATCTTCCGCTGCGTCGGGCCGGCCGGCGGCGGCTACGGCAATCCGCTGGAACGGGATCCGCAGGCGGTCCTCGACGATGTATTGGACGGGCTGATCAGCGCCGAGACCGCGAAAACCGCTTTCGGTGTGGTCGTGTCCGGCGACGGTACCGTCGATAGTGCCGCAACGGACTCGCTGCGGGCAGCCACCTGACGCGAAAACGGCCGCTCCGATGAAGGGGCGGCCGTTTCCTTGAGATGATTAGGTCGTGGACCTAGAACTGGTGCGGTCAGGCGGCCACCAGAGGCTGCTCCGATGCCGTCATAATCCGCACGGTCTTCACGAACCGCATCTCGAGATCAAAAGACACTGGATCACCTCCTTTCGGTTGTTGTCGTCGACAGACAAAGTGTGGGTGAGTCGCTGTCGGCCGACAAGTCCCTGCAATCGAAAAAATTGCGATGCCAGAGGCGGATATCAGACCCGCGCGCCTTCCTGAACGATGGTGAACCTGGCATTGCAGATCGAGCGCGTCTCGACGGCGAGATCCTCCCAGGCCCGTTTTGCCGCATCGGGACAGGTGAACGAGGGCGAGCAATTGTAGGCCAGCATCTGATCCGGGAAGTCTCGCCGGATCGCTTCCGCGAAGGTGCGCGCCTGCTCGAGATTCGGAGTCGAGGTCTCCATCCAAAGCAGATCCGAATACGGCGCGAAGGCGAGCCTGCGGGCGACGCAGCGCTCGAATTCGGTGCCGTCCTTCAGACGGTGGAAGCCCTCGGCCGTGCGCTCCCCCATAAGTAAGGGGTGGTCCCTCGGGTCCACATCGGAGGTGATCAGCCTGGCGCTTTCCGCATCGGTCCGGCAGATCACCAGGGTCGAGGTGCCCATCACGTCGGCCGCCATCCGGGCCGCGTTCAGGTTCGCGATATGCTGCTGCATCGGGACCAGGACCTTGCCGCCCATGTGGCCGCATTTCTTCTCGGAGGCCAACTGGTCTTCGAAATGAACGCCCGCGGCCCCCGCCTCGATGAAGGCCTTGGTCAGTTCGAACGCGTTCAGCACGCCGCCGAACCCGGCCTCGCAATCGGCGACGATCGGCGCGAACCAATCCTCGACCGTCCTTTTGCCTTCCATATGCTCGATCTGATCGGCGCGGGTCAGGGTGTTGTTGATCCGGCGCACCAGGTCCGGGCCGCTATTGGCCGGATACAGACTCTGGTCCGGATACATCGCACCCGCCCCGTTGGCGTCCGCCGCGCCCGACCCTTCGAATTCGTCAGATAGAGGGCTCTCCGGTTCTTGAGGCCGCCCCAGCTTTTATTGACAGATGGGCTGTTCTTTTATAAGAACAAAACATGAACATAAAATGCAAACCCTTCCCTGAAGCCTCTGCCGCCCCGGCCGATGTGGGGGCTTTGCGGGAACTTGTGCGGCGCATGGAACGGGGAGACGGGAGCGTCTCGGCGCGCGGACTGACCCTTGGCTGTCAGGCTCTCGACGATGCTCTGCCGGAGGGTGGGCTGCCGCTCGGCAGGGTGCACGAGATTCTCGGTCCCGCCCGCTCGGATGTGCGGGATGCGGCGGCCTTCGGCTTCACCACCGCCCTGCTCGCCCTGCTGATGGAGGCGCGCCCGCACGAGGGGCCGGTGATCTGGTGTCCGCGCAGCGCGAATCTGCTGGGCGGCGCGCTCTACACCCGCGGATTGGCCGGTCTGGGTCTGGATGCCGACCGGCTGATCCTGGTCGAGACACGGGATGAGGCGGAGCGGATCTGGGCGCTGGAGGAGGCGCTGTCGACCAAGGGAGTCCTGGCGGCCCTGGCGGAGCTGGATCCGGTGCGCGCGGGCAAGCGGGACGACAGGACCGGCCGGCGGCTGCAGTTGGCGGCCGAGCGGAGCGGTGTGACCGGGTTCCTGCTCCGCCCACGCATGGCGACCGCTTCCGGCCCGGCCGCGCGCGCCACCACCCACGTCGAAAGCCGCTGGCAGGTCAGCGCCGCACCCTCGCCGCTCGCCCCACACGACACCCGTCCGGTCTGGTCGGTGATGCTGGAGCGCGCCAAACGCGCCCGACGCATGACGTCCGAGCCCTGCCGGATCGCCTGGGATCCGGAGCACTTGTCCTTTTCCGAGGTGGTCGGTCGACCGACAGAAGTTGCACATGACTCCCCCGTTCCTGACGTCAGAGGAGATCGCCATTATGACCGTGTCGCATGAAAATTCCCCGCAATCCCGCCGAATCCTGTCGCTCTGGCTGCCGCGCTTCGCCACCGAACGCCGGGACATCGAGACTCCGGACGGACGCCCGCAGGTCCTGACCCGGGCCGAGCGGGGCCGGCTGGTGCTGACCGCGGTCGACGGACATGCGACGGCGGCGGGGCTCGAACCCGGCATGGCGCTCGCCGACGCCCGCGCGATGGAACCGGATCTGGTGGTGGATGAATGGTCGATGGAGGCAGACGGCGCCCGGCTGCGCGATCTGGCCCGCTGGTGCCTGCGCTACACTCCCTTGGTCTCACTCGACCCGTCCTCCAGCTGTGTGTCCGGGACCATCGGCGGCGATGCCGGAGTGTGGCTGGATGTCACCGGCTGCGCGCATCTGTTCGGCGGCGAGGAGGCGATGGTCGCCGATCTGGTGAACCGGCTGGCGGGGCTCGGCCTGACCGCCCACGCGGCCCTGGCCGGAACCCCCGGAGTCGCCTGGGCGATCGCCCATCTCGCGGCTCCCGCCAGGGGCTGGTGCGTGGTCCCGGATGGTCAGGAACGCGCCGCGATCCGCGATCTTCCGACCGTCGCCCTGCGCCTGCCCGCCGCCGATGTGGAGGCGCTGGAGCGGATGGGGCTGCGTACGGCGGGTCATCTGATGGATCTGCCACGCGGCCCGCTGACCGCCCGGTTCGGGATCGAGCCGGGCCGCCGCATCGATCAGGCCTTGGGACGCATCGGGGAGCCGATCACCCCGCTTGCCCCGCCAGCCCCGCACCGGGTCCGGTTCGGCCTGCCGGAGCCGATCGCCGACCGGGAGGATCTGGCCCACGGGGTCCGTCGTCTGCTGGCCCGGATGTGTGCGCGGCTGGAGCGGGAGCGGGCGGGATTCCGCCGTCTGCGGATCGACTTCTTCCGGGCCGACGGCTCCACCCGGTCCCTGTCGCTGTCCACCGGCCGGCCGGCGCGGGACCCGGAGGCGCTGTTCCGGCTGATCGACGGCAAGCTCGATCATCTCGATCCCGGGTTCGGCGTCGATGTGATGGTGCTGGAAGGCGAATGGGTTGAGGGCACCGTCAGTCACCAGCGTGATCTCGCAGGCGCCACCGCCGCGGGCCGCGACGACGAGGCGGTCTCGGCCCTGCTGGACCGGCTCACCAACCGGTTGGGACCAACCAGGGTCCATCGCCCGCTCCCCGTCGAAAGTCATCTTCCGGAACGGGCCGAGACACGCGCTCCGGCGCAGAGCCCGGCCCGCTGGAAGACCGCCGCCATGCCCCCGGTGCCCCGCCCCATCCGGCTGTTGTCCCGGCCGGAGCCGGTGGCGGCGATCGCCCTGCTGCCCGACCATCCGCCCGCCAGGTTCCAATGGCGCGGGGTCGACTATCGGGTCGCCCGCGCGGCCGGTCCCGAGCGGGTGGCGCCGGAATGGTGGCGGTCCGGGAGCAGCCAGACCCGGGACTATTTCCGGGTCGAGGATGACGAAGGACGCCGGTTCTGGCTGTACCGGGAGGGGCTGGTTGAACGCGGACAGGCGGCCGCCTGGATGATGCACGGCCTGATGGCTTGAGCGGGACGATCCATGGCCGGATATGCCGAGCTGTGCGTCACCAGCAATTTCTCGTTCCTCAGTGGTGCCTCCCATCCGGAGGAGCTGGTGCGGATGGCCGCCATGCTCGGCCTGCAGGCGATCGCGATTACCGACCGGAACAGTCTGGCGGGCGTGGTCCGCGCCCATGCGGAGCTCAAACGGATAGCTGAGGAGGGCGGAGGCCAGATCCAGCTGATACCCGGCGCCCGGATCGAACTGCAGGACGGCCCGCCGGTGATCCTGCTGCCGACCGACAGGAGCGCCTATGGCCGGCTGTCCCGGCTGATCAGCCTGGGACGCAGACGGGCGCCCAAGGGGGCCTGTCTGCTGAGCCTGGCCGATCTGAAAGCCCATGAGGCGGGATCGATCCTGATCCTCCCCCCGCCCGACACCGCCGTTCCGGACCAGACCTTCGTCGACGCGGCCACCGCCCTGGCCGAAGGTCGCGACGGGCGCGTCTATCTCGCCCTCTCCAGGCTGTATCGCGGCGACGACGACGCCCGGCTCGCCACCCTTTCGGATCTCGGCACACGGCTCGGTCTTCAAGTCGTGGCGACCAATGACGTCCTCTATCACACGCCCGATCGGCGGCCGCTTCAGGACGTGCTGAGCTGCATACGGGAGCAGACCACGATCGATGCTGCCGGATACCGCCTCGCCGCCAATGCCGAACGGCACCTGAAACCGCCGGAGGAGATGGCCCGGCTGTTCCGTGACCACCCGAGCGCCGTCGCGAACGGCCTGGACATTGCGGCCCGGTGCCGGTTCTCGCTCGACGAGCTGCGCTACGAGTATCCCGAGGAGGTGTCCGAAGGTCAGAATCCGCAGAACATCCTGGAACGCCTCACCTTTGAGGGCGCGGATCTGCGCTATCCGGACGGTATACCGGACAAAGTCCGGACACAGATCGCCCATGAGACGGCGCTGATCGCGAAGCTCGAGTACGCTCCCTATTTCCTCACCGTGCACGACATCGTCCGCTTCGCCCGGTCTCGCGGCATTCTCTGTCAGGGACGCGGCTCGGCGGCCAATTCGGCCGTCTGCTACTGCCTGGGCATCACCGCCATCGACCCGGTCAAGATGGACCTGCTGTTCGAACGCTTCGTCAGCGAGGCCCGGGGCGAGCCGCCCGATATCGACGTGGATTTCGAACACGAGCGGCGGGAGGAGGTAATCCAATACATCTACGGCAAATACGGCCGGCACCGGGCCGGCCTGGCGGCGACCGTGATCTCCTACCGGGCACGATCGGCCTTGCGGGAGGTCGGCAAGGCGATGGGATTGTCCGAGGACACGGTCGGGGTGCTGTCCGGGCAGGTCTGGGGGTGGAACGGCGAGGGCGTGACCGACGAGCGGGTTCGGGAGACCGGTCTCGACCCCGACGACCGGCGGCTCCGGCAGGCCCTGATCCTGGCCCGTCAGATCGGCGGTTTTCCCCGCCATCTCTCCCAGCATGTCGGCGGCTTCGTGATCACCCAAGGACGGTTGGACGAACTGGTGCCGATCGAGAACGCGGCGATGGAGGACCGTACCGTCGTCGAATGGGACAAGGACGACCTGGATACGCTTGGCATCCTGAAGGTCGATGTGCTGGGGCTCGGCATGCTGAGCTGCGTGCGGCGGGCCTTCGATCTGCTGCGGGACCACAGGGGCCTGGACTTCGATCTCGCCACCGTTCCGCAGGATGATCCGGCGGTCTACGACATGCTGTGCCGGGGGGATTCCCTGGGCGTGTTTCAGGTCGAAAGCCGGGCGCAGATGGCGATGCTGCCGCGCCTGCGGCCGCGGACCTTCTACGATCTGGTCGTGCAGGTCGCGATCGTCCGGCCGGGACCGATCCAGGGCGACATGGTTCACCCCTATCTCCGACGCCGCAATGGGGAGGAGCGGGTTGCCTATCCGTCGGACGCGCTGCGTCAGGTCCTGAGCAAGACGCTGGGCGTGCCGCTGTTCCAGGAACAGGCGATGAAGATCGCCATCGTGGCCGCCGGGTTCACGCCGGACGAGGCCGACCGGCTGCGCAAGGCGATGGCCACCTTCAAACGCAGCGGCGACATCCACAAGTTCGGCGAGAAGCTGGAGCGCGGCATGGTCGACAACGGCTATGACCGGGAGTTCGCCCAGCGCTGCTTCAAGCAGATCGAAGGGTTCGGGACCTACGGGTTTCCGGAGAGCCATGCGGCAAGCTTCGCGCTGCTGGTCTACGTCTCCTCCTGGATCAAATGCCACCATCCGGACATGTTCGCCGCCGCCCTGCTGAACAGCCAGCCGATGGGATTCTACGCCCCGGCCCAGATCGTTCGGGACGCCCGCGAGCACGGTGTCCGGGTGCGCCCGCCGGACGTGAACGCAAGCGCCTGGGACTGCACCTTGGAGCCCGCGCCCGATGGCCGCCTGGCGCTCCGGCTGGGCCTGCGGCAGATCAAGGGTTTCTCCGAGATCGCCGCCGCCCGACTGGTGATGGCCCGCGGCGCGGGCTATGCCGAGCCCCTCGATCTGTGGCGACGGGCCGGTCTGGAAAAACGCGATCTCGAGGCCCTGGCGCGCGGGGACGCGTTCGGGTCGATGGGGGTGTCGCGGCGGGACGCGTTCTGGGCGATGCGGGCCGTCGCCTCCGCTTTGGACGGCCCCGTCGGGAAGGCCGGAGGGACGGATTCACTGCCGCTGTTCGCCCATATGAACGCGTCCCGCCCGGAGCCGGCGGTCAAACTCCCCCACGCCCCGATCGGTGAAGAGGTGGTGGACGACTACATGGCGCTGCGCCTGTCCCTCAAGGCACACCCTCTTCAGCTGCTGCGCCCGACCCTGAAAGCCGAGGGACGGCGGACATGCGTGGACCTCGGCCGCTTCAAGGACGGCCAGCGGATCCGGCTGGCGGGTCTGGTCCTGGTCCGTCAGCGCCCCGGCACCGCCAAGGGGGTGATCTTCATCACCCTGGAGGACGAAAGCGGGATCGCCAATCTGATCGTCTGGTCCGATGTGTTCGAGCGATTCCGGCGGATCGTGCTCGGCGCCAAGCTCCTGGGCGTGACCGGCCGGGTCCAGCGGGGCGACCGGGGGGCGAACACGGTGATCCACGTGGTGGTTGAACAGCTCGAGAACCTGACACCGGAGCTCGCCAGGCTGACCGACGGAAGCCTTGATGAGGACGGTTTCGGCGCCGCCATGGCCAATGCCGACGAGGTGCGGCGCCCGACCAACGATCACCGCGCGGAAAAGAAGGCCTCAGATCGCGCCCGCGCCCTGGCGCAGCCGGTCCCCAAACTGGAGCCGGCCGAGCCCCGCACCCATCCCCGCAACGTGAAGACAGATCTACGGGTGGTCAGCCGGAATTTCCACTAAACCAGCCAAAACCGGATCACCAGAGAGACCGCCCCCACCGCCGCGACCCCCGCGAGCCAGAGAGCGACGAACCAAAGCAGCTTCTTGCTCAATGATAGCCCTCGTCCGGGTCGAGCTTGCCGCGGAACACCCAGTAGGCATAGGCGGTGTAGATCAGGATGATCGGCAGCAGCACCGAGGTCCCGACCAGCAGGAACAGCAGGCTGTCATCCGGTGCGGCCGCGGCCCGATAGCTGATGCTGGGCGGCACGATGTTCGGATACAGGCTGATCGCGATCCCGACATAGCACAGCACGAACAATCCGTTGGCCGCCAGGAACGGCGACAGGTCCCGTTTGGTGGCCAAACCCCGGAACAGCACCACCGTCATCGCCGCAACCAGGACCGGCACCACTCCGCTGAACAGGATCGCCGGGAAGCTGAGCCAGCGGTCAAAATACTGCGGGTGCAGGAACGGGGTCCAGAGGCTGACGATCCCAATCAGGGCAAGCGTCCCGACCCCGGTCACCCAGGCCACCCGGTTCGCGAAGTCATGCACCGGCCCCTCGGTCTTCAGTATCAGCCAGGTCGCCCCCAGAAGCGCGTAGCCGACCACAACCGCAGCACCGGTCAGCATGCTGAACGGCGACAGCCAATCCCACCACCCACCGGCATAGGCCCGGTCCACCACGTGAATGCCCTGCAGCACCGCCCCGAGCGCGACCCCTTGGGAGAACGCAGCGATGGTGGAGCCCCCGGCGAAGGCCACATTCCAGACCCACCGGGCCCGCTTGGTGCGCCAGCGAAACTCGAAGGCCACGCCGCGGAAAACCAGCGCCAGCAGCATCGCAAGCAACGGCGCATACAAGGCCGGAAGCAGGGTCGCGTAGGCCAGCGGGAAGACCGCGAACAACCCTCCGCCGCCGAGCACGAGCCAGGTTTCGTTCCCGTCCCAGATCGGCGCCACCGAATTCATCGCCAGATCCCGGTGCCGCTCCTCACGGATCAATGGGAACAGGATGCCGATGCCGAGATCGAATCCGTCCAGAAGCACGTAGAGCAGCACCGCCGTCGCGATCAGCATCGCCCAGATGAAGGGCAGGTCAAGGCTTGCGAGAAAGTCCATCCGCTATTCCCCCGCCTGCTGGTGCGCCTTCGGTCCACGCGGATCCGTCACCGGCGTGATACCCGCGGTACGGATCGGACCTTCGATGTCCCAGTCCTGATCGCGTCTCGGCGATTTCGACATCATCCTCAAAAGATAAAAAGTCCCGGCGCCGAACACGGCGAAATAGACGAACACAAAGGCGATCAGAGAGGCCCGCACCGCCGGGGCCTCGATCGGGGCCACCGACTCCGCGGTCGTCAACAGCCCGTAGACCGTATAGGGCTGCCGTCCGACCTCGGTCGTGATCCAGCCGGCCAGCACGGCGATGAAACCGCTCGGCGCCATCAGAACGCTCGCCCGCAGGAGCCACCGATTGTCGTAGAGCGTGCCCTTGTTCCGGCACCACAGGCTCCAGATCCCCAGTGCGGCCATCAGCATGCCGATCCCGACCATCACGCGGAAACTGTAGAAGATGATATCCGCCGGCGGCCGCTCGGCCTTCGGCCAGTCCTTCAGCCCCTTGATTTCGCCGTCCAATGTATGGGTCAGGATCAGTGAGCCGAGATAGGGGATCTCGATCTTGTTGCGAACCACTTCCTCGCCGTCGTCCGGAAAACCGAACAGGATCAGCGGCGCGCCCTTCTGAGTGTCGTAGTGCCCTTCCATAGCAGCGACCTTGGCCGGCTGATATTCTAGTGTGTTGAGCCCGTGCATGTCGCCGGCCACGATCTGGATCGGCGCGACGATGGCCGCCATCCAGAGCGCCATCGAGAACATCGTCCGGGCCTGCCGATTGCCCCGGTCCCGCAACAGGTGCCAGGCCCCGACACCACCCACTACGAACGCCGTCGTCAGATAGGCTGCCAGCACCATGTGCGCGAGCCGGTACGGAAAGGAGGGGTTGAAGACGACCGCGAACCAGTCCTCGGCCACGAACTGGCCCACCTCGTTGATCGTGTGCCCGGTGGGAGTGTGCATCCAGGAGTTCACCGACAGGATCCAGAAGGCCGAAAACAGGGTTCCGACCGCCACCATCAGGGTCGCGAGGAAATGCAGTCTGGGCCCGACCCGGTTGAGGCCGAACAGCATGATCCCCAGGAAGCCGGCTTCGAGGAAAAACGCGCTCAGAACCTCGTAGCCCATCAGCGGACCCAGAATCGGCCCCGTCTTGTCCGCGAATACGCTCCAATTGGTACCGAACTGGTAACTCATCACGATGCCGGAGACGACGCCCATGCCGAAGGCCACCGCGAAGATCTTCTTCCAGTATTCGAACAGGGTGAAATAGGCCTGGTCGCGGGTCCACAGCCACAATCCCTCCAGCACCGCGAGGTAACTCGCCAGGCCGATGGAGAAGGCAGGGAAAATGATGTGGAACGAGACCGTGAACGCAAATTGTATACGCGCGAGCAAGATGGCATCGGCGTTTTCAATCATCTGAAATCCCCAATCGACCGGTTTCGACGCTCATAATCACCAAAAGAGCCGTACCTGTCGCGACTCGATCGCGCGGTGGGACCTTAAGCCGCGATCGTCAGCGACGCAGCCGCATCGCCCTATTCAGCTCGTGGAACCGCAGAACTCGGAGATCGGCCTTAAAGGTTCTTATCCGCAACCATCACCAAGCTACCGAAATACTCCACGCCATTCACCTGGGCCGCGCCGAGCCGCGAAAACTCGACCGTTTCAAAATATGGGCGAAACAGGTCTTCCAAGCTGAGCTGCGTAAAGAAGTTGCAATGCGTCGCTTCGAGAAGATGCCAGGGAAGAATGCCGGCGGAGAAGCACGTGGGAATGCACTCGATGTCCGGCACCGTCACGATCAGCCGGTTCAAAGACAGTCTCGACAGCTCCGCCGCTGCCTCCTTATAGGTCGGTATGTGTTCCAGGACCTCGGAGCACAGGACCGTGTGCGCAGGACGGACCGGGCTCGGAAAAGCCCCATCGTAGAGCACGACATGATCGACCGCCTGTGGGCGCAATGCATCCCGGATCCGGGCCTCATCGAGTTCCAGTCCGGTCACGGAGACACCCAAGCGAGCCAACTCCGAAACCATGGCGCCGGAGCCGCATCCGAAGTCGACCACATCACCTGCTCGCTGCATCAGGAGAGCGAGAACTTCCGGGTTGAACCTGGGATCCGGCGGGCCGGAGCCGTATATGTGCTCCCGCCGCAAGGGCTCCGAAACTCGGAAAATATGATCGTATGCCGGTTTCTGAAACCTGAACTCGCCAAGTGCGAGTTCGTGCTTTTCATCCAACTCCAGGCAAATGTCGCGCAAAACGACAGCGTACAGTTCTTCCGGAATCAGACAGTCGATACAAAGCCCCGACTGACCGACACCAACCGACTCATTGATCGCAACATCGCTTCGGCTGTATCGAAAGACTTTATGTAAGACCAGATCACGGCCATCGACCGAGACCCGTGGACACTGAATTTTCCCGGTTTCGTGTTCGGACCACCCACGCAGCCTGACGATGCCTGAAACACTCAACTCGCATGAATCAATAAACCCGCCAGAAAAACCACCGGCGACATCAATCTTCTGCACGGCTTAACTCCATGATGTTCGCGCGATCCGCCAGGGTATTCCGGGAATGTCTTACAAATCCGCGCAAGACAAACCCCGCAGCGTAACTCTGTCGGGCGGGTTGTGGGACAAGGTATTGAGGGTCAAGCAGCGAAAGTCACCGTCGACGGTCGTGAACACGGCTGAACCTGTCGCGAACGACGTGCCGACCGAATCTTAAGCCGCAATTGTCAGCGGCGCCACCGCACCGCTAGATCGAAGACATGCGCCATCAGCGCCACCGTCGCGCCGAGGGCGACCCAGATCCACTCCGCGCCCGTCAACGCGGCAGCCAGCGCGCCCCAGAGCCCCGCGCCCGCCAGCAGCATGGGAAGCGCGTTCCGGGGCGACACCCCGCGCCCGGTGACTCGGAAGTACAGGCTGAGTGCGACGAATTCGGCCGCCAAGACGGCGAGCGCCACCCATGCAATGGTTCCGCTTGCGACGAGGGATTGGAGCATTCGGTTATCCGAACGTGTTCAGCTGGACCACCGCCGCGTTCAACGCCGCAGCGAAGGTGACCCAGACGAGGTAGGGCACCAGCAGCCAGGCCGCCGCCCTCACCGGACGCCACAGCAGCACGATCAGAAGCAGCACCGAAGACCAGAGCAGCCCCACTTCCAACAGCGCCAGATCCGGACGCTGCGCCAGAAAGAACAACGCACTCCAGCCGACATTGAACAGGGCGTTCAGGCCGAACAGGCAGACCATCCCGGCCCGCGCCCGGGGATGGGCCAGCCCCCGCCAGGCTTTCGCGCCCGACAGGGCGGCCAGCGCGAAGATCAGGGTCCACGCCGGAGCGAAGGCCCAATCCGGCGGCTTCCACGCAGGCTGTTCGAGGCTGTAATACCAGGGACCCAGCTGGGTCATGCTGCCGCCCAGCATTGCCACAACGAACGCGCACAGTCCCGCGACGACAATCGGGTTCCGGAGAAAACGCCAGCGCGGGCTCATGGTCTGTTCGGTTCCGTTGGGTTATCCCCTATCGGGACGGACGATACCGAGCAGATGTCCCATATCCTTGAAGAAGATCCGGATATGGGCCATCGGATCGGCCTTCACCAGACGTTTGTTCATATAGGCGTCCCAGGTCAACCGCTGGACATCCGGATCCGCGCACATGGTCACGAAGCGCTCTCGGCGCTTGTCGCTGCTGTACCAGAAATACTGCATGATCCCCAGCACCCAGAACACCTTGCCGCACTCCTTCATGAAGTGCTTGCGGGCAAGTTTCAGCGCGCTGGCCTGTCCGGTCTCCAGAAAGACCTCGACCGCCTCCGCCGCACGCCGCCCCCCGAGCATGGCATAGTAGATGCCCTCGCCCGAAGCCGGCGCGACCACACCGGAGGAATCGCCCGCGAGCACGACATTCCGTCCGTCGTCCCAGCGCTTCAACGGTTTGAGCGGAATCGGCGCCCCCTCGACCCGCACGGTCTCCGCCTTGTCGAGTCCGGTTGCAGCCCGCAGATCGCTCACCGCGCCTTTCAGGGAGAACCCCTTGTTGGCGCTGCCGACCCCGATGCTCGCGTGCTCGCCATGGGGAAAGACCCAGGCGTAGAAGTCCGGCGACAGCTTGCCCTGGTAATAGACATCCGCCCGTGTGCCGTCGTAGTCGGCGGCCTGCTGGACCGGCGGCGACTTGATGATCTCGTGATAGGCGAAGACGCAGGGGATCTTGTCCGCGCCCTTGACCGACTGCCGTGCGACTTTCGAGCGCGCGCCATCCGCCCCGATGATGGAGGTGGCCCGGACCGCCACCGGCGCATCGGTCTTGGAGGCGCCCTTGGGCCGGTAGTAAAGCGTGACCCGGCCGTCGGACTCGCGCTCGAACCGCTCGAAACTGCCGGTCCGACGCTCCGCACCGTAGGCGGCGGCGCGTTCCCGCAGCCACTCATCGAAATGTTCCCGATCCACCATGCCGACAAACCCGCCGTCGATCGGCATGTCCACCTGATTGTCGGATGGCGAAATCATCCGGGCCGAGCTCGCCCGCGCCACCAGCAGGGACAGCGGAATATCGAAATCCCGGATCAGCCGGGGCGGGATGGCGCCGCCGCAGGGTTTGATCCGGCCCGCCTTGTCCAGCAGGAGGACGGAACGCCCGGACTGGGCGAGATCCGTTGCGGCGGTCGCCCCTGCGGGTCCGCCACCGACCACGATCACATCAAACTCATCCATGGGAGTCTCCTTCCCTCAACCACGTTCAACGCCCCGGTTCGGGCTGTCACGTTGCGGGCAACGGCGAAGGCTCGCCGCGGCCCATTTCCGATACTGCGGGCGGCGTATGGCCGACCCGTGCCGCCAGAACGGCGGAGACCAGGAACATCAGTCCCTCGCCGCAGAAAACGATTCCATAAGCGATTGCAGGCAGATCCCAGATCAGCCGGGTCACGTCGATCGCCACCGTTCCCAGAAATCCGCCGAGACCAAAGGCGATGGCCTGCGCCGCCCCCCACAGCCCCATCCGGACCCCTTCCCGGCTCTGCCGCCCCTGGCCGACCAGGCGCATCATCGAGCCGATCGCCGCCACCGCGAAAACCCCGTTGGAAAAGCCGAGCGCGAAGACCGAGGCCTTCAGCGGCCAGCCCGGCCCATACAGCCCGCCACCTGCGATCAGCAAGAGCGACAGGGCGGAGGCGATACAGCCACCGACCGTCCACATCGCCAGATTGCCGAGCACCCGTCCGCCGATCACCGAACCGCAGATCGCAACCAGGATCATGCCAAGCATCACCCCGCCGCTCTGCACACCGGCTAGCTGGGTGGACTGGCCCGGCGTCATCCCGAACACGGTTCCCGCGAAGGGTTCCAGAATCAGATCCTGCGCGCTGTAGGCCAGCATCGAGACGAACACGAAAATCGTGAACCGGCGGGCCTTTTCCTCCGACCAGACCTCGCGCAGCGCGGCCCGGAAATCCGGTTTCTCCGGCGCGTCCCCGACACGGCTCTCGGCCGCCGCGTGGCCCTCGACCCGCCAAACCGCGAGCAGGGTGACCAGAACCGCGAGACCCGAGACCGACGCCGTCACCACCACCAGACGGGTGGAGGAATAGGGATCCAGGAAATGCCCGGCCGTCAGCGCCGTCACCACGAATCCGCCGATCATCATGATCCACACGATGGTCGCGGCGGCGGGTCGGCGCACATCCGCCGTCCGTTTGGCCAGCAGGACCAGAAGCGACGTGCCGGACGCCCCCACGCCGACGCCGATGGCGAGGAACGCCAGAACCGCGAGCGCCGACCCCAGAAGCACATTGGTTTCCATGACGGCCGTGGCCATCGCGGCCCCGACCCCGCCCAAACCCAGAACGATCATGCCGCCGATGATCCAGGGCGTCCGCCGTCCGCCGATGTCCGAGCCGTACCCCAAACGCGGCCGCAGCATCTGCACCGCGTAATGCCAGGCGACCAAAGCCCCCGGCAGCATCGCGGCGAGCTGCAGTTCGACCACCATCACCCGATTCATCGTGGATGTGGTGAGCACCACGATGGCGCCGAGGGCGGTCTGGACCAGTCCCAACCGGATGATCCCAAGCCAGCCCAACGGAGCGGGTGCACGGATCTCCATCACATCCCCACATCCTGCAGAACGGCAAAGGCCGACACCATCATTCCTGAGACGTACATCAGAATTCCGGTCGCATTGTACCAAGGGGCATGTTTCTTGGGGTCCTTCAGCAGCCGGGTCATCAACCCGATCTGGATGACCAGCAGAGTGGCCACCGCCAACGCGAACCAGGGATGCCCCCAATCCGCGAGCACCGCGACGACGATCACCTGCGGCGCCGCCATGAACATGCAGGCGACGAAGGCTGCCGGCCCGGCGCCCAGCAGAACCGGCAGGGAGTCGACCCCCATCCGCTTGTCGCCTTCGATCGATTTAAAATCGTTCAGGGTCATGATGCCATGGGCACCGGCACTGTAGAGACCCGCCAGGATCACGATCGGCCAGCCGGGAAAATCAGCGAAGACAATGGCGGCGGCCGTGAACCAGGGCAGGCCCTCATAGCAGACCGCGACCGCCGTGTTGCCCATCCAGCCATTCCGCTTCAGCCGGAACGGCGGCGCGCTGTAGGCCCAGGCCAAGATCAATCCGACAATGGCCGCGATAAACCCCCAGGTGCCGAGAAGGGTCGCGACGGCAAGGGAGACCGCGGTCCAGATGATTGCGATATACAGGCCCCAACGGCCCGGAATCCGTCCAGAGGGAATCGGCCGGTTCGGCTCGTTGATCGCGTCCACATGCCGGTCGAACCAGTCGTTGACCGCCTGACTGGTGCCGCACACCAACGGGCCCGCGAGCATCACGCCGATCAGGACAACCGGCCAGCGTTCGAACACATCCCAACCGGAGAAGAATCCGGCCGAGACCAGCCCGCAGCCGAACGCCCACATCGGTGGAAACCATGTAATTGGTTTCAACAATTCCAGGATGGCTGCCGGAGCGGGTATCGCCGGAAGAGCCTCGGGTGCTGCGGGTGCACTGTTCATGGCAGAACGGTACCGTCACCGTCCCAATGCGTCAATTAAACCTGACAGATTGATCGTCAAGAAACCGCGACAGATAACCGCGTCAAATCAGCCGGCTCTCAATCCGCATCGCCGTCCAAATCCCCAAGCCCGTAGCGCCGCAATTTAACGTACAGACTCTGTCGGCTGAGACCGAGCATTTCGGCGGCCGAGGCCCGGTTGTCGCCGGTCAGCTCCAAAGCCGCCTCAATGCACAACCGCTCAATCATATCAGTCGTCTCACGCACAAGTTCCTTGAGCGAGACCCGCCCCACCAACTGTGTCAGCTGTTCGACGGAACGGGGCAAAGCCGCGTCATTGGCGGTCAGCATGGGCATACGGCGCGCGACGCCCCGAACGGTAAAGCCGAAGCAGGCCTCATCCCCTGACGGAACCGAGACCGCGGAAACCTCGACCTCTTCGTCGCTGCCGAATTCGCCCCGCATGACCGTCGCGAAATGCCGGATCGCGCCGTGTTCCCGAAGATTGGCGACCATCACGCTGAAATCGACTCCGGTCCGACCCATCCACCGATCCAGCGGCTCTCCGCGCAGCTGATTCTCCGTGGCCATCTGAGCCAGGTCGAGAAACGCGGTGTTGGCAGCCAGAACACGCATGTCGGGGCCGGTGACCACGAAACCGTCCGGCAGTCCTTCGACCACCTTCAGCAGTTTGGCGCCGGTCTCGGACAGGTCACGAGCGCTGTTCTGGTTGGCACCGGGTCCGGACAGGCGGACGAGAAAATAGGCTGCCGACCCCTGCCGGAACAGCGAAGCGGAGACATTGCTCGCCTCGGGTTGTTTTTTCATACGCGCTGGCACGTCCAAGGCGCGGCCGGTGCTGCGCAGGCCGGCCAGCATCCCCTGAACGGTGGGATAGGCGTCCGCCTCGAAAAAGTCCCGCAGGTCGCGGCCGACGATAACGCCGGCATCACCGCCCAGACGTTCGATTGCCGCCGGATTCGCTTCCATCACTTTGTTCGTGGTGGCGTCGACAATCATCACCGACTCGGACGCGATCTGGAACAACAGGCGATAACGGGTCTCTTCGTGCCGCAGGCGCGCGTATTCGCGCTCCATCGACTGCTGAGCCTCGACCAGCCGGCGCTGCAAAGCCGCCATGGAGCGAAGATCCCTGCCGAGTGCGATCATCATCCCACCGGACCCCATGCGGACGGTGGAATACCGGATCGGAATATCGGGGCCGTTGGTGGTCGGATGATTGACCTGACGCCAGCGGGGCGCCTCGTCGGATATTGCATCCGCCATCATCTCGGAGACCTTCGACCTGCTTTCCTCGGTAACGGTCTCAAGCCATGTCTGTCCGCGCCAAGCCAGATAGCCTTCCTTCTCGAAGTCCTCACTCCCGAACGAAAGATCGATCACCCGACCGTCCTCGTCGAGAACAAGGGCAATATCGGCAGAGGCCGCGATCAATCTCGCAGCGATATCCGGAGTCATCCCCGAGAACGTGCTCTCGGGAGCCTGAAATCGCGTTATCGCCTGAGAAGAGGCCGGCATACGTTCGCTACTCCAAAACTTTTAAGACTCCGGACAATCAGACGTCCCTAATCCAAAGCCATCAACGACACATCAAGTCGTTCCGTTCATATCGCCAAGCCCGGCAGACCAGACACGCAAATCCCTTTATTCGGCCACCTGCGTCTGGCGGGTAATCCGATCCGCCTCAACGACGGCTTGAAGTCCGTCCACAGCCAAAGCGTCTGCACCAACCGTTTCAGCCAAGCCCGGCTGCCCCACAAATGCAGGACCTCCTACCAATATACCCATACTTGGGTTACGGGAACCTTTACGCAAGGCGGTTATCAACGGTCTCAACATGTCGGCTTGTTCCTCGGTTCCCATGGTGAAACCGACCGCCGAATACCACTCCCGTTTTACAACCTCCAGGAGACCGTCCGTCGACCCGGCCGCCTCAATGTGGACATCCCAACCGGCCCGACGGAAGAAATCCTCCACCATCAGGAGCCCGAACGTATGCTGTTCGCCGGGAATGGCGGCGAGAAAGATACGGCGATTCTCGTCGACCCGCCGCGGTATCTTTTCGCCCAAAGGGTTCGATTCCCGCAGCACCTGCTGCAGCATCCCGAGGCCGAGCGTCACCTCGGTAAAATCGCGGCGATCTTCCTTCCAATCCTCACCGAGACGGCGCGCGGCGGGCTGCATGACATTCAGCAGCAGGTCTTCCCAACCCATTCCGTCCCGCAACAGACCGTCGACATACGCCCGGGCGGTCGAAATATCTTTCTCGATCAGAATGGTATTGAATGCACCGATATCCATCTCGTCGATCCCGTCATGTAACCGATTCGAACGAACACGCCTCTCGGCCTCGGACCTCTCCGGCTCGGCGGCCACGTCATCTGGTGCACATCCAGGGACGGCCAAACTAGGCGCATTCGGCCCGCTATGCATCAACATCAAACGAGGGATGATTTCCGCTTCGATGGTTCGCACCAATTGAGTGCGCCTTGTGGCAGGCGATTCGATGCCGGCCAAGGCCTCGAAAATGTCAGAGCTGAAAGGCCGTTCCGTCGCCACGTCCGGCATCGGCGCCGAATAATCGGTATGTGTCTGATTGTGATCTGACAAAGACATGTGTCCCCCCCGCATCGTAATCCTGAAGGGAGGGCATCACACCTCCAGGAGCGCCATTGTCTCAGGCTTCCCTGTCTGTAAGCCGCGGACCATTCGAATTTAAACTCAGGGATGCACGTGTCCGCTGCCTCTTCAGACATTGAATTTCAACCGGTCCGGCAGCCTAGTCTCGTCTTATTGCTGGTCCACGCGGCCTTTTTTATGCCGCTATGACCCAGCTCTTAGCCTGAAATACAGTACACCCAGAAATTCCCCGCGCCAAGTGTTGTAAATTTTAGTTTACGTCGTGTATGGTTTACACATTGAGGGGGTCATCCGATCAACGGCGACCCAAAAAGCGAACCCGCAAGGGACCACAGCAGGGAGCTTTATGTTGGACAGATCTCATTTCCTTACGCGCACGGAGATTGCGCAATGAGTGAGCCGAAGGCCGACACGGGACACCATCCGCTATACACGCCGGAAGAGCGTATGAGACGGGATGCCTCTCCATGGACCCTGGTTCAGGGCATTCTGGCACCGCTTCAGTTCCTGGTTTTCCTGGTCAGTTTGGCGCTGGTTCTGCGGTATTTCTGGACCGGAAACGGGGCCGAGGCGGCCGCAATCTCGGTCGTCGTCAAAACCATGGTGCTCTACACCATCATGATCACCGGCTCGATCTGGGAGAAGGTCGTCTTCGACAAGTGGTTGTTTGCGCCCGCATTCTTCTGGGAAGACGTCTTCAGCTTTTTGGTTTTGGCGCTGCATACCGCCTATCTCTACGTGCTCTTCACGGGTGCCCTTCCGGTGGATCAGCAGCTCTACTTGGCGCTCGCGGCCTATGCCGCCTACGTGATCAATGCCGCCCAGTTCATCCTCAAGCTTCGCGCCGCCCGGCTGCAGGCCGCCAATGACGACATTGACGAACACGCGATGTCCCCGGGAGTGGCGACATGAACGAGCTGTCGCTGAAACCGCCGATGACACCAGGATGCGACGAGCCGACCGTTCTGCGTGAACGGGGCCAGCGCGAGGTGTTCTGCGGGCTGACAGGCATCATCTGGATGCATCGGAAGATCCAGGACGCGTTCTTCCTGATCATCGGATCCCGCACCTGCGCGCACCTGATGCAGTCCGCCGCCGGCGTGATGATTTTCGCCGAGCCCCGGTTCGCGACTGCGATCATCGAGGAACGCGACCTGGCCGGCATGGCGGATGCGAACGAGGAACTCGACCGGGTCGTAACCCGGCTTTTGGATCGACGCCCCGACATCAAGCTGTTGTTTCTGGTCGGCTCCTGCCCGTCCGAGGTGATCAAGCTCGACCTGTCGCGCGCCTCCCAGCGGCTTTCGGCGCAACTGTCGCCCAAGGTTCGGGTGCTGAACTATTCCGGAAGCGGCATCGAGACCACGTTCACCCAGGGCGAGGACGCCTGCCTTGCGGCCCTTGTCCCCTCGCTTCCGGCCGAAGCGGCAGATTCTGCCCCGTCTCTGATGGTGGTCGGTGCGCTTGCGGACGTGGTGGAAGATCAGTTCGACCGGATGTTCAAGGCGATGGGCCTCGACAATGTGCGGTTCCTGCCGTCGGGGAGCGCTGACAACCTGCCGCCGGTCGGCCCCAACACCCACTACCTCCTGGCACAGCCGTTCCTGGCCGACACCGCCTGGCATCTGGAAGACCGGGGTGCCAAGCGGATCGCGGCCCCGTTCCCCTTGGGCGAGGAAGGCACCACGCTCTGGCTGCAGGCCGCGGCCCGGACCTTCGGGGTCTCGGACGAGGTGTTCGAAAGCGTGACCGCTCCGGGCCGCGAACGCGCCAGACGCGCGATGGCCCACCAGAGCGAGCGCCTTACGGGCAAGCGCATCTTCTTCTTTCCCGACAGCCAGTTGGAGATTCCGCTGGCCCGCTTCCTGTCCCGAGAGATGGGCATGGTTCCGGTTGAAGTCGGCACCCCCTACATGCATCGCGAACATCTGGCCGAAGAGCTGGACATGCTGCCGGCCGGCGTCCGCCTGAGCGAGGGCCAGGACGTCGACAAGCAGTTGGACCGCTGTCACGCGGACGCCCCGGATCTGGTGGTCTGCGGACTCGGACTCGCCAATCCGCTGGAGGCAGAGGGCATCGCGACCAAGTGGTCGATCGAACTGCTGTTCACCCCGATCCAGGGCTACGAGCAGGCCGGCGACCTCGCCGAGTTGTTCGCGCGCCCCCTGGTGCGGCGCACGCGGCTGGAGGTCTAGGGCCATGAAACTGACCGTCTGGACCTACGAGGGCCCGCCGCATGTCGGCGCGATGCGGATCGCGACCGCGATGAAGGATGTGCACTACATCCTGCATGCGCCGCAGGGCGATACCTATGCCGACCTGCTGTTCACGATGATCGAGCGCCGCAAGACACGCCCGCCGGTCACCTACACCACGTTCCAGGCCCGCGATCTGGGCAGCGATACGGCGGAACTGTTCAAGACCGCCTGCAAGGACGCGGTCGAGCGCTTCAAGCCGCAGGCCATCCTGGTGGGAGCCTCCTGCACCGCCGAGTTGATCCAGGACGATCCGGCCGGGCTGAGCAAGGCGCTCAATCTGGATATTCCGGTCGTTCCCCTGGAGCTGCCGTCCTACCAGCGCAAGGAAAACTGGGGCGCCGCCGAGACCTTCTACCAGATGGTCCGGGTGATCACCGGCGCCCACGCGCCGGCGCCCGGTGCCGAACGCCCGGAGCGGTCCGCCGATCGTCCGCCAAGTTGCAACATTCTCGGCGGCACGGCTCTCGGCTTCCGGCACCGCGACGACGTCATCGAGGTGCGTCGGCTGCTCGACGCCCTCGGCGTGGCGGTGAACGTGATCGCGCCGTGGGAGGCGACCCCCGCCGATCTCGCGCGTCTCGGCGATGCCGACTTCAACGTGGTGCTGTATCCCGAGATCGCTGAACCGGCCGCGCGCTGGCTCGAGAAAACCTTCAAGCAGCCCCGCACCAAGACGATTCCGGTCGGCGTGGGCGGCACCCGCGATTTTCTGCGCGAGGTGGCCGGGCTGGCCGGCATGGACCCCGACAAGGCGGTCGAGACCGCCGAGAGCCGCCTGCCCTGGTACGCCCGGTCGGTCGATTCGAACTATCTGACCGGCAAGCGGGTGTTCGTCTTCGGCGAAGCCAACCGCGCCGTCGCGATCGCGCGGGTCGCCAAGGAGGAACTGGGCTTCGAGGTCGTCGGCCTGGGCTGCTACAACCGGGAATTCGCCCGCGACATCCGGGACGCCGCCGCCACGTACGGCGTCGAGCCGCTGATCAGCGACGACTATCTCGAGGTCGAGGAAAAGATCGCGGAGAGCCAGCCCGAGATGGTGCTCGGCACCCAGATGGAACGCCATATCGCCAAGCGTTTGGGCATTCCCTGCGCGGTGATCTCGGCACCGGTCCATGTGCAGGACTTCCCGGCCCGCTTCTCGCCGCAGATGGGCTTCGAGGGGGCCAACGTCCTGTTCGACACCCTGGTTCATCCCCTGATGATGGGTCTGGAAGAACACCTGCTCGGCATGTTCCGGGGCGATTTCGAATTCAACGACGAGGCGTCTCCCTCCCACTACGGGCATGTCTCGGGTGGTGTCACGCACCCGGCTCCGCAGACGGCGGAGAGCGTGGGCGAGACCCAGATCAAGGTGCTGGCCGGCGCGCCGGAAGCTCCGGTTGCCGACCAGCCGGTTGCCGCACCGGGTGAGCCTGTTTGGGATCAGTCCGCCGAGAAGGAACTCAAGAAAATCCCGTTCTTCGTGCGCGGTAAGGCCCGCCGGAACACCGAGATCTACGCGAAAGAGAGTGGTGTCGCGACCATCACCGTCGAGACCTTGTATGATGCCAAAGCGCACTTCGGTAAGTGACATAACACCCATTCGGGTGGTCATCGTCACGCTGGACGGACATCTGGCGAACGCGGTGACGCGCGCGTCCGGACTGCTGCGCTCCGAGCTTCCCGGCCTGCAGGTCGGCTTTCACGCGGCCTCCGACTGGGGCGACGACGCAGAAGCGCTGGCGCGCTGCATCGCCGATCTGGAACGGGCGGACATCATCATCGCGACCATGATGTTCGTCGAAGAGAACATCCAAGCCATTCTGCCGACCCTGAAGGCCCGCCGCGACTCCTGCGACGCCCTGGTCTGCTGCATGTCCGAAGGCGAGGTGATGAAACTCACCCGCATCGGCGGCTTCTCCATGGACGGCAGCCAGAAAGGCCCGCTGTCGCTGCTGAAGAAACTGCGCGGCAGCAAGAAGGGCGGGGCGCCCAAATCCGGTGCCAGCCAGATGGCGATGCTGCGGCGGATTCCGCGCATTCTGAAGTTCATTCCCGGGGCGGCCCAGGACGTACGCGCCTATTTCCTGACCCTGCAGTACTGGCTGGCCGGTTCCGACGTGAACATGGCCAACATGCTGCGCATGCTGATCAACCGCTACGCGGACGGGGCGCGGCGGCATCTGCGCGGCACCTTGACCCCGCAGGCACCGGTGGACTACCCGGAAGTCGGTCTCTACCATCCGAAGCTCGAGAACCGGATCACCGAGTCCCTCGATAAGCTCCCCAGGTTCACCGACACCAAGGGCAAGCCGAAGGGCCGGGTCGGCGTACTGGTGATGCGCTCCTACGTTCTGGCGGGCGACAGCTCGCACTACAACGCCATGCTGATGGAGTTGGAGAAGCGCGGCCTTGAGGTGATCCCTGCCTTCGCGAGCGGCCTCGACTGCCGTCCTGCGATCGAGGCGTATTTCATGAAGGACGGACAGGCGACCGTCGACGCGGTCCTGTCCCTGACCGGGTTCTCCCTGGTCGGCGGCCCGGCCTACAACGACTCAACCGCCGCCCAGGACATGCTCGCCAAGCTGGATGTGCCCTACATCGTGGCCCAGGCGGTGGAGTTCCAGACGCTGGAGCAATGGCGCGGCAACGACCGCGGCCTGCTGCCGGTCGAGGCCACCATCCTGGTCGCGATCCCGGAGCTGGACGGGGCCACCTCGCCGACCGTGTTCGGCGGCCGCACCGGCGACACCAGGACCTGCGCGAACTGCGATCCGAGCTGGTGCACCAACAAGGACAGCGCCCGGGCCATGTGTCCTGATGTGGAGCGGGTCCGGCAACTGGCGCGACGCGTGGAGAAGCTGGTGAGTCTGCGTCGGGCCAAGCGGGCCGAGCGCAAGCTTGCCGTCGTGCTGTTCAATTTTCCGCCCAATGCCGGGGCAACCGGGACCGCCGCCTACCTGTCGGTCTTCCGGTCCCTGTTCAATACCCTGAAAGGGCTGGCGACCGAAGGCTACACGATCGACCTCCCCGCCTCGGTCGAGGAGTTGCAGGACCGGGTTCTGGGCGGCAATTCCGCGACGCTCGGCTCCGATGCCAACGTGATGGCGCGGATCCCGGTCGACGACCACGTCCGGCGGGAGCCGTGGCTGCAGGAGATCGAAGCCGCCTGGGGGCCCGCCCCGGGCCGGCAGCTCACCGATGGCGGCAACATCCAGGTGCTGGGCGAGATGTTCGGCAATGTCATGGTCGGCGTCCAGCCGGGCTTCGGCTACGAGGGCGACCCGATGCGGTTGCTGTTCGAGAAGGGCCTGGCCCCGACCCACGCGTTCTCGGCCTTCTACAGATATCTCCGGGAAGATTTCGGTGCCCATGCGGTACTGCATTTCGGCACCCACGGGGCGCTCGAATTCATGCCCGGCAAGCAGACCGGGCTGACCGGCGACTGCTGGCCGGACCGTCTGATCGGCGACATGCCGAACATCTATCTCTATGCCGCCAACAATCCGTCCGAGGGCACCATCGCCAAGCGGCGGGCCGCGGCCACCCTGGTCAGCTACCTGACCCCGCCGGTCACCAATGCAGGGCTCTACAAGGGCCTGGCCGAGTTGAAATCCTCGATTGACCGCTGGCGTATGCTGCCGCCGGAAGCCGAGACCGAACGCGAACAGATGCTGCCGGTGATCCAGGCCCAGGGCGCTGCCACCGAATTGGCGGCGCTTGATCCCGCCTGGACTTCCTCAGAAGGCGAGGCACGGGTCCAGGAGCTGTTCAAAGAGGTGATGGAGCTCGAAAGCACGCTGATCCCGCACGGTCTGCATGTGGTCGGCGAGATTCCGACCGCCGAAGAGCGTGTCGATCTGCTGGCCGCGATGGGTGAGGCCCGCACCGGCGTTGTTCCAAGCCGGGACCAGATCATCCGGCTGGTCGGCGGCATGGCGCCGCAGGACATCGCGATGCGCGAAGACGGTGTCAACGCCACCATCGAGGACATCAAGAACCTGCAGGATCTGGCCGAGATCGACGCCAAGCTTCAGGTCAACGGCGAGATCCAGGCCCTGGTCCACGCGCTCGACGGACGGTTCGTGAAACCGGTGTCGGGCGGCGATCTGATCCGCACCCCTTCGATCCTGCCGACCGGCCGGAACGTCCACGGTTTCGATCCGTTCCGCCTGCCGAGCGCCTATGCCGTGGCCGACGGCGCGGCCCAGGCGCAACGGTTGCTCGACCGGCACCTCGCAGACGGGAAGGGCGTGCCCCGCTCGGTCGCAATCGTGCTCTGGGGGACCGACAATCTGAAGAGCGAAGGCGGGCCGATCGGCCAGGCTCTGGCATTGATGGGGGCGAAACCGCGCTTCGACAGCTACGGACGGCTGTGCGGCGCCGATCTGATCCCGCTCGAGGAGTTGGGCCGTCCGCGGATCGACGTGGTGATGACCCTGTCCGGCATTTTCCGCGATCTGCTCCCTCTGCAGACCAAGCTGCTGGCGGAAGCCGCGTTCCTGGCGGCCGCGGCCGAGAACGAGCCGCTGGAGATGAATCACATCCGCGCCCACGCGCTGGTCTATCAGGAGCAGAACGGCTGCGATCTGGAGACCGCCTCCCTGCGGGTGTTCAGCAACGCCGACGGCGCCTATGGGGCGAATGTGAACCTGCTGGTCGACAGCGGCGCCTGGGACGACGAAGACGAGCTGGCGGAGGCCTATACCAAGCGCAAGTGCTTCGCCTATGACCGCCACGGCCGACCGGGCAACCAGTCGAAACTGCTCGAGAGCGTGCTGGGCGACATCGATCTGGCCTACCAGAATCTCGAATCGGTGGAGCTGGGCGTCACGACGGTCGACCACTATTTCGACACGCTGGGCGGCATCGGTCGCGCGGTGCGCCGGGCCTCCGGCTCGGACGTGCCGATCTATATCGGCGATCAGACCCGCGGCGAAGGGCTGGTCCGCACCTTGGGCGAGCAGGTCGCCCTTGAAAGCCGCACCCGCATGCTGAACCCGAAATGGTACGAAGGCATGCTTGAGCACGGCTACGAAGGCGTGCGCAATATCGAAGCGCAGCTGACGAACACTTTGGGCTGGTCGGCGACGACCGGCCAGGTCGATCCCTGGGTCTACCAGCAGATCACCCAGACCTTCGTACTCGACACCGAAATGCGCGAGCGGTTGGCGCACCTGAACCCGAAGGCTTCGGCCCGGGTCGCCAACCGTCTGCTGGAAGCGCACGAACGCAATTATTGGGTCCCCGACGACGCCACTCTCGCAGCCCTTCGCCAAGCCGGCGAAGAGCTTGAGGACAGACTGGAAGGCGTGGCCGACGGGGTCGCCGCATGAACACTGTAACCGGAGGCTGAAATGGCACCTCTCGACGATATTCGCACCCGACCGACTCGCCCGGATGGCGAAGGAAGCGTGCAGGTCCAGTTGGACCCGTCCGTCAAGATTGAGGGCGCGCAGGTATTCGCGGTCTACGGCAAGGGCGGGATCGGCAAAAGCACGACCTCTTCGAACCTGTCCGTCGCCTTCTCCAAACTGGGCAAGCGCGTGCTGCAGATCGGCTGTGATCCGAAGCACGACAGCACCTTCACCCTGACGAAGATGCTGATGCCGACCGTGATCGACGTGTTGGAATCGGTGGACTTCCACCCGGAAGAACTGCGGGTCGAGGACTTCGTCTACGAGGGCTACAACGGCGTCATGTGCGTCGAAGCAGGTGGTCCGCCGGCCGGCACCGGCTGCGGCGGCTACGTGGTCGGTCAGACGGTGAAGCTCCTGAAGGAGCATCACCTGCTGGAGGAAACCGACATCGTGATCTTCGACGTTCTCGGCGACGTGGTCTGCGGCGGCTTCGCGGCGCCGCTCCAGCATGCCGACCGGGCGCTGATCGTCACCGCCAATGATTTCGATTCGATCTACGCGATGAACCGGATCGTGGCCGCCATCAAGGCCAAGTCGAAGAACTACGACGTGCGCCTGGGCGGTGTCATCGCGAACCGCTCGGCGGCGACCGATCAGATCGACAAGTACAACAACGTGGTCGGCCTCAAGACCATGGCGCACCTGCCGGATCTCGACGCCATCCGACGCT
>JANSYC010000110.1 GCA_024742605.1 Alphaproteobacteria bacterium
ATTTCGAAGACTACATCCAGGATATTCAGAGCTACTTCCGGTGCCTCGACAGCGAACGCGCCCGCGCTTTCGAGGAAGCGCGCGAAGTCAGCGAGGACTATGGCCGATTTCTGCAATTGGTAGGGGATTGATGGGCAACCTCGGGAGCATCAGACTTGCAGCCCATGGAAACCAGACGCCGATAACACCCTCATATATCTACTTTTTAGATAACAGATTTCATCCGCTAGCGACGTCACGAAAGGTATGTGACGCGTGGCAAAGACAATCAGAAGCACGGGACAGGTGGCACTTTGCCAGGCATTGGTCGACGCCCGCATCAAGGCGGGCCTCGGTCAGGAGGACTTGGCGATCAAGCTCAAGTGCCATCAATCCCTCGTGGCGCGCATTGAAAGCGGCCAGCGCCGGGTCGACGTCGTCGAGCTGGTCGTCCTTGCGCGCGCCATCGGCTTTGACCCCTTCGAGGTTTTGGCGATCGTCGAAGCCGCCACGGAGCCCGACCACCGGATTTGAGCAATTTCATTAATCAAGAACACGGGAGCTAACTTTTCCCGGTGTGAGTATCGGTGACGCGAGGAAGAACAGCTAACCAATTTAACCAAAACAGGCATGCCGCTGCAGCAAACGCTTCGGAAGTCGAAGTTGCGGTCGGAAAAGCCCAATTGCAGGAAATTAGTTAACAGTGAATGAAGATAAGGTCGAAGGTGTCGCCATCGCCAATTTGATTGCAGCCGATGAAGAAACCATTGTTGGCTGGGTTTATCGATGGAACACAGGTGCTCTGGCAATCCGGTGGGACATGCATGGCCCACAGCGCGTCTCAAAGATTTACCCGGATCTCTGCGATGCCGATAAAGCTGAAATCGACTTCGCGTCTCTCACGCAGCTGCCCTGTCGCGACGACTGACATGGTGGAATATGGCCTTTATGGCCCTCGATTGTGTGCGTGTGCCTGCGTTGCAGGTTTGATTTCGTACAAGGCCCTGCGCGACTTCGCTGCGGCTCAATAGTCAGTAATTGACCTGCTCAAAACCGTAATTCCCGCTATAGTCACGCCACTCAACGAAGACGGATCTGTGATAAATGCTCGGGCAGTGCTCGCCCCATCGCTCGAGACCGGCATGCGCATCAGGAAGCGCTGCGGGTGACGACACCCTCCAAGAAAAATCGCCCTGGATCCCGTAGGTGCCGAGGACAACGGCGGCGCTGCGGTTGCAGTCGCCATCTCGCCCGGATTCGTGCTGGCGGGCATAACGAACGTCAAAGACGCGGATGGAACGCACGAAGTTGAATTCCGGCCCGCTGATATCGATGTCGGCGCGGTCTTCTACGAGCTGGAGGGCGTAATCAGCCCTTACGAGGTTGTCCCAAGCCGCGTTGGAGCCATTGCGCCCAAGCATCCCGCCTGCCCTGGCTGCCTGATCGAAGAGCGGGGTTGAAGAGTTTGGAGGGGTTCCTGAATCACCATATAGGGCATCGAAGATCCGGTCCGCGGGCCGCGATCTAGCAGGTCCATCGTAAGACGCACCCATCGGGCAGCGCCAAATCTGAAGCGGCGGCTCCACCGGCCATGGAGTTATGCGCCGGATGAACTCGGCCCGTGCGCGGGCGCAGGGCGTCGAGGCCGGCCATCCACCGGACAAACACAGCAGGATGGCACAATCGATCTGATAGGTTTGGGCGCGTGCTTGTGTCGGAACTGTTGGGCCGGTCAAGGCGAGAGCTAAAAAGGCCGCCAGAGGGAGGTTTTTGAATTCGAAACGCATGGCAAGGACCCTTGACAATCTTCACCCAGCATACCTACGAAAATATACTATTGCAACAATGATGATGCGTGTTGCGGTTGCGGCGGTCAGCAAGATCGCGAGGTGACCGAGCCGCCCGTCGTCATCCGCCACGTTGCGCGCTGCGCCAATCCCACGGCATGTCAAAGCGTCCGAGCCATCTCGATCGTCAAATGAGTCTCGAATTGCCCTTAAATCGGTTCTACCTAAATCTGTTTGGCGAATAGGACGCATTCGGGCTCTCAGCAGTTCTGCAACGGCTCAGAAGCAGACGGAACCTTGAAGGCTTCGAACCTCGTGAGTTCGAGGACCAGGCCAAGCTGGCTTGAAGCAGGCCGTGCACCCGTTTCAGGTCGCTGTCGCTTAGCTTGCACTCGCAATCGACGTCGATCACACCTTCATGACCTCTCACAAGCTCAGTGAAAACGGTTCTCCTCCTCTTCAGGCTTGCCGTGACCGTAGAGGTCGGCGTTTTCGTGTGCGCGGTCTTCGTGTTCGAACTCCAGGCTGGAATGGGCGATGTTGAAGTCCTCCTTCAGCCGGTCCTTGATCGCTGCCTTGATCTTTTCGATTTTACCCCAGCCGCCCGCTGTCAGCACCACGTGGCAGTCCAGCGCCGCCTTGTGCTCCTCCATCTGCCACAGATGCACGTGGTGAACGTCCGCTACACCATCGACGCTCCGCAGCGCCTCAACGACGGCTGCATTGTCGATGTCGGGTGGGCTGCCGAGCATCAGGGTTCTGATCGGACCGCCAATCTCAGTGAAAGCCAGATAGAGGATGTAAAGGGCAATGCCGATGGTGATTGCGGGATCGACCCATCGCATGTCGTAGAGGATGATCAGGGACCCTCCAATGATGACTGCCACAGAGGCCAAAGCGTCCGACAGGTTGTGCAGGAAAAGCGCACGGATGTTCACACTGCCTTTCTGCATCGAATAGGTGAGCAGCGCCGTCAACGTGTCGACGACGAGTGCCACACCGCCTAGGATCACCACCGTCCAACCAGCGACCTCGGGCGGGTCGATCATCCGCATGCCACCCTCATAGATCAGGTAGAAACCGATCAGGATCAGGGTCGTGTAGTTGATGAGTGCCGCGACGATTTCAATCCGACCATAGCCGAATGTCATGCGTTCATCGGCGGGTCGTCTGGCGATTTTGCGCGCAACGAACGCGATCACCAGTGACGCCATGTCCGAAAAATTGTGTAGGGCATCTGCGATCAGCGCCAGGCTGCCGGAAAGGATGCCGCCAACGATCTGCGCGACGGTCAGAAGCCCGTTGGCCCAGATTGCGATGGAGACCCTACGATCACCTGATTCAGGATCAATGTGGGTATGGCCATGATCATGCGGCACGGTTGTTCTCCTCATGGCTGTGGTTCGGTCGACTGAGACCAGGGACTTTTGGCAACATTCCACGACGGATGCGGCGAACCCGGGCATTCATCCAGTGACGGATGACGTGGCGATAGAGAAAGTCACGCGCAAATCCGAAGTTCTGACTATATTTCAAATAAAAGTCATCGGGCGCATCAAAGATTCCAAAATCACGAACGATACCGGTTTTCTGAATATAAGTGCTGCCGCCGTTCCAACTGACTGGTGGCGCACTCAGGCAATCCGTTCCAGCGCCGTAGCCGCAAAGGCTTTCTGTTTCGCTGAATTCCTTCTGAAGCGACTGAAGGAAGGGGGCGTCCAGAATGAAGCCTTCGAGATTGATCCAGCCCTCTTCTGTTTCGACTTCGACCCACGAGTGCAGAATTTCGGACGGTGCGAGGGGGTAGACCAATTCGGGCACCACGCCACGCTGCAGGGCCTTGTGGATGGTGAAGCCGTGCAGTCGGCAGCGGATGCCTACGCTGCGCAGCAGTGCCATGAGAAGCGTCCCTTTCGTGTTGCACTGCCCGTAGCCGTCGGTCAGCACCGCAGAGGCGGGAATGTCGTCGACGCGGTTGTAGCCGAACGCAATCACGTTCCGGACAAAGTCATAAAACCGCGCCAATCCGGTCGACACGGGCAAGGTCATGCCAGCCACGATCTCGTACCAGGTTCGAGATTGAGGGCGAGTCAAAATCCAGCAGTCTTGTTGCGGTTAAATAGGAATCGGTGGGTGCCACAGGGTCTCTCCTCGAATCGTTCACGAGGAGTCTTAATCTCTACAGTGACTAGAGAGACAAGCCTTTTCTCAAATGTTACTTTCGATCACAGCTCTATCCGATAGTGCCAAGGGCCGGGAAGGTTTCGAGCAGCCAGAAGGCAAGGCGGCTGATCTGACCTGTCATCACGCCGATACCCATCAGCACCATCAGTCCGCCCGATATACGATAGAGCCATCGACCAGCCGCACCGATCCGCTTTAGCCTGCCTGCAATCTCGTTGGTGAAGAGCGCTATGATCAGAAACGGCAGTCCAAGCCCTGCGGAGTAGATTGCCAGCAAGGCCATCCCGTCCGCTCCAGATGTCGCGCTTACTGCCAGGATCGACCCAAGCACAGGGCCTATGCAGGGCGTCCAGCCAAAGGCAAAGGCAAGACCCAAAAGGTAGGCTCCAACGGCGCTGCCGCCGTCAACTTTTACGTCGGGCCTCGTGTCACGCATCATTGCGGGGATCTTGATCGCGCCCATCATGACAAGTCCGAACAAGACGATCAAGAAGCCACCCGCAAGCCCGAGTTCGTATTTCCAGCGCAAGAGCATCCCGCCCAAAAGACTTGCCCCGGCCCCGAGCGCCACGAAGACTGTCGAAAACCCGAGCACGAACCACAAACTCAGGACCACGCTGCGCGCCCGTTCGGCAATGCTGCGCGCCGCCCCGGATTTCGCGGCGGGCTGTCCCGCGATGTAAGAGACGTAGCCAGGTGCAAGAGGCAAGACGCAAGGCGACAGAAAGGATATAGCGCCGCCCAGAAAAGCCGCGACGATTCCAACACCTGAGATCTCGAGCATTCAATTCCTGCCTTGCTTTAGCCTTTGAAACGCGCACCGGTGTAAAAGCTAAAGCTACTTTAGGAGCAATGCCGTTTTTTTTACGCTCCGCGGGGTGCCGCGAGGATGATAGCGGCACCCAACAAGCATGCAGTGGTGCCGAGCAGATCCCACCTGTCCGGTCGGTGCCCTTCGGCGAGCCACATCCAAAGAATGGACGCGGCAATATAGATCCCACCGTAGGCCGCAAAGGCGCGTCCCGCAGCCACGGTGTCGACCTGAGCCAGAAGCCAGCCGAACGCCACCAACGCCGCCACACCGGGGACCAGCCAAAGAGGGGACACGCCAAGACGCCACCATGCCCAGATGGCGAAGCATCCGGCGATCTCGGCCAAGGCAGCGAGCGGATAGACGAGCACTGCGGTCATCTCAGGCGCCGATCTCGTCGTGGTCCGTCAGGCACTCGGAATGGTCGCGCAACACCTCCAGCACACGGCAATCGGCCGTGTGCCCGCCGCTGCATTCATGCACCATCCTCTGCAATTCTGTCCGAAGGGCTTCAAGTCGGGCCATACGTTGCTCAACCTGCTTGAGTTGTCGGCGAGCGATGGCATCGGCCTCCGCGCACGACTTGTCTGGATGATCGCTCAGATCAAGAAGCTCACGGATCGCGTCCAGCGAGAACCCGAGTTGCCGCGCATGCCGGACGAAAGACAAGCGGTCAAGCTCACTATCTCCATAGCGCCGCTGACCTCCAGCCGATCGCCCGGGCTCGGGCAGGAGTCCGATCTGCTCATAATAGCGGATCGTCTGCACCTTCGTCCCGGTCTTTTTTGCCAAAGTGCCGATTGTGAGCATATCACCTCTCCAAACTATCTACAGCCCGTGTAGCTTTAAGCGGTTTTTCGCACAAGTTCCGCTTGGCATCTCACAGGTCAGTGAACATCGCTCTTCCATCCATAATAAGTCTTGAACCTACAGTAGCTAGAGGATGTAAACGCGCTGAAAATATAGAATCAAATTCGGGCGGAGCGGCGTGAAGCTTTCAGGTCTTCAGAAAGTACTATGGGTTTTGGCGGGCGCGGCGGCGTTCGTTTTCATCTGGTCGTTCTTGTGGTGCGACTAATTTGTCGCCCAGCATCGGGTCTCGACGGGCGCACTATCGGAAGTATCGTGAACAGACAAAAAAGGACTAACCTTGAAACGGCGCTAGCCTGAGAGCGCGACACCATGGAGAGCGGGTCCAGCTTGTGTTCGACGCGGAAAAACGACTGTTTTGTAGGAAGCCCAGACGAGCATCGCTGTCGCCTAGTTATTCGGAGTCTTGGCTCTGCCCACTGTTTGAGGGGTCGGCGCCGTCACAAAGGCGTTCGGGACTAGCACGTTGCTGCAACTTCCCGAGACTGAGCGCGAAGAAAAAAGAGGTCAGAATATGCGTATAACCTTGGCAGGGTATCAGGGATTGCTTGTCAGTCTCGCACTCTTTCTTGTTTTTGTGGCAAGCCCTGTTCGCGCCTTGGAATCCAATGCGTATCGTTCTGAAGTACTGACGGCGCGCTTGATCGTCGCGGAAGCAGGAATCGCCCCAGGATCGCAGTTCCTTTCGGCGGGCTTGATGATTGAACTGGAGGAAGGATGGAAAGCGTACTGGCGGTCGCCAGGCGAGGTTGGCCTGCCGCCGGAGATCGATTGGGAGGGGTCCACAAACCTTGAATCCGTCGACATGCTTTGGCCCGCACCCACGCGTTTCCGCGCCTTCGGAATTGAAAATTTCGGCTATGCCAAACAAGTAATATTTCCATTGCAGTTGCGGCTTGCGAACTCTGATAGAGCGGCCGAGCTGAAGGGACTCGTCGATTTGCTGATCTGCTCCAATGTGTGCATTCCGGAAAGGTTTGAATTGACACTCCCTGTGCCATTGGGAACGGGCGTCGATGCGAAAGCCGCGACCGATATCGCGACATGGGCCGCTCGCGTACCTGTTGCAGGGCCAGAAAGTGCAATAGCGGTCTCGGGCGCATCGCTGAAGCAGGATCAGGCATTGGTTGTTCAAATGACGCGGCCTTCTGGCTGGAACAATCCCGATCTTTTTCCAGAGTTTGGTGCAGGCTCTGCATTCGGCGCACCCGACATCCGCCTTACAAGTGATCGCACCGGTCTCTGGGCAAGTATCCCGATTCTCGCGTTAAGCGAGGAACAAACCTCCCTTCGAATTACGGTCGTAGACGAGGGTGTCGCGGTTACATTCGATGATGTGAACACTACCGACGTTGTACCTGCGCCACCTTACGCATCCGAGACCAGCCAAGATAGGGGTCAGTTTTTCCCGATTCTCTTGCTGTCCTTCCTGGGAGGGTTGATACTGAACGCAATGCCATGCGTCTTGCCAGTTCTATCGATTAAGTTCGGGTCGGCGCTCCGAATGAAGAATCGCTCCCTTTCACAATTGCGCGCGGGATTTCTCGCTACGGCTGTGGGAACTGTTGCTTTTATGTGGGTGCTGGCCTTGGCGGTCATAGCGCTGCAGACGCTCGGATATGCCGTTGGATGGGGTGTGCAGTTTCAGAATGCATATTTCCTAATTGCACTCATTCTCGTTGTCGGACTCTTTGCGGCAAATTTGTTTGGAGTTTTTGAAATTTCTTTGCCCAGCAGCTGGATGGTTAGGCTATCTGGCCGCTTTGGGCGGGGGTATGCCGAAGACTTCTCCACCGGCGCTCTGGCTGCGATACTTGCAACGCCTTGTTCAGCCCCGTTGCTGGGGACAGCCATTGCCTTCGCCCTTTCTGGCACGACAGGCGATATACTTGCGGTTTTCACAGCGATGGGGATTGGGCTTGCACTGCCATATATTCTGGTTGCCGCTTGGCCTGGTTTCCTGTCTCGACTGCCCAAACCGGGACCCTGGATGATAAGCGTGAAGATCGTTCTCGGATTGCTGCTTGCCGGAACCGTTGCATGGCTATGCTGGGTCTTGATTGGTGTGACGTCGCCAACTCTCACAGGCCTGGTGCTGCTGGGTCTTGGGCTCATCGTACTGGCGGCGAGAGCCTATCAGGTTCAGCCTCGTAACGGTTTGCTGTGGGGAATGACTGCGGTTTTGGGCATGACGTTGGCGGCCCCTGCACTGCTGCCAAAAAGCTCCGATGATGTAACAGCCTCGATCACTTCTTACTGGGTCGAGTTCGACCGGTCCCGGATCGCGCGTGAAGTGTCGCAGGGCAAAACTGTCTTCGTGGACGTTACTGCGGATTGGTGCATCACTTGTAAAGCAAACAAAACCCTGGTCCTGGATCGTGAACCAGTTTTGGGAGCACTTGGCGAGGAAGGCGTGATTGCGATGCGCGCGGATTGGACGCGACCGGACGCGAAAATCCAATCCTATCTCGAGGCGCACGGCAGATACGCAATTCCGCTCAACATCGTCTACGGTCCAGATGCTCCTGAAGGTATCATTTTATCTGAACTACTATCTGCGGATGCCGTTCTCGAAGCACTGTCGGCTGCCAATCTCAGCGCTGTCCGAAAACGATGACATAGTGCCGTTGCATTGCTCAAGGGAGGCAGAACCTACAGTGGTTTAGTTTCAGGTGAAAGGAAAGCTGTTATGTATCTGAGACCACGCGGCCCCAATTTATTTGTTGATCCGATCCAATCGGGCCGTGGCGGCGGCACGCATAGGGTCGGTTTCCGGAAGGCTTTCGGCCAAGGTGCGCGCATTGTCGGCGGCGTTCTGGGCAGCATCAAAGTCACCCAATACACTGTACGCCTCCGCAAGCCGAAGCCATCCTTCAAGATTGTCTTGGTCATCCAACAATCGCGCCGCCAAGCGGTCAACCATGGAGCGGACGAAAGCGCTGCGTTCCTCGACCGACATGTCCTGAGCGGCCTCGATATCGGCCGCACCGGGGCTACGCGCGTCCCGAGAGTCCGGAAAGAAATCAGCTAGGGTGACAGGTCTCTCTCCAACCTGTTCCCCCAATCGGTTGGCGACAGACAGGAAAAGTTCCATCCACGGATAGGCGCGATCCGCTCTCTTGAGGCGCTCGATCAAAAGCGTCCTCGCTTCATCTGGAACCCCGTCCTGTTCGAGGATCCGGGCTCTATAGAAAATTGGGCCTGGATCATCGGGGTCCATCTCCGATGCGCGTTCGATCACGCTTTCCGCTTGCGGCGTCACGATCCCGTTCTCGGCTGCGATCAAGGCCTCGGCATATAGCAATAGGGTTGAGATATCTGCATTGTCGCGGACAGTGACGCGTTCGAATGCATCGGCGGCATCATCGTAACGAGCCATACGCATATAGGTCTGACCGAGCAGAACCCAACCATCACTTGGTCCACCAGACTCGTCTGCTTCAAGCCGGGTTTTTAGTCTCTGGGTCAACTCTGAGAGGTTTGCGGCTTCCTGGGTTTCAGATGCGCGAGACGCCAGAGGC
>JANSYC010000008.1 GCA_024742605.1 Alphaproteobacteria bacterium
ACCAGCCTGGAGCGTTCTCGGCCCGCCGCTCTGATCGGCGCAGCTGGAACAGGTGACAGATTTTGCCGATGAATAATGTGATCACCGGCAAGTCTTGTTCCCACTCCAAGGTCGCTGACGCCTGAGGCATCTGCACCTTGGCGTCTCCCCATCGCTGGGGTGCTGTGAAGTGACCGATACGAGGACGGTATTTGGGATCACCGCCGTAAGCCTTCTCCGCAGGCCGAATGAAGTCTCGGCAGAACTCGTACCAGGGCAGGCTTTCAGGCGCCGTGTCCTGTCTCTTGCCAAACCACTTTCGGCTCTCGGTGGGGGAGATGAAGTAGATCTCGTTCCTGCGCCCTTGGCGGACCGTCACCTTGGCGGTGAATATCACCCCGCGCTCATTGGTGTTGTCCCAGAGCTGAACCTGGACCTGTTCAACACCTGTGGTCTCCAGGCCATGAAATTCCAAGCCGCCCGAATTGGCTTCAGGGTCATTGGCTCCTGGCTCATTGGCTTCGTCGGGATTGGCTTCGTCACCTCGCTGGCCCTTGGCTTGATCCGGCTCCCCTGGCTCGGATTGGCTTTTGTCGTCTTCGGCTGGGCGATGCGAAGCGGAGCCGTTGTCTTGGCTGAGCGCAGCGGTGGCCTGAGGCTGGGTTGTAAACCCGATGGAGACATCTGGCTTGCCGGGTGGCTCACTATTAACTTCATTGACTTCGTCTATGTAAGATAATGATGAGCCAGAAAAAGAAGGGCCATTGGCCTGGTCATTTAATAGTGAGCCAGGGCCAGCCAACAATCGTTGTTCGAGCCCCTTTTTGATGGATTTGAGAGATACAGGTGCAGCTGACTTGGGGATAAGGATCGACTCAGCTGCTGGTCTCGGCTCCGCATTTAATAGTGAGCCATCTGCGGTCAGATGAAGTGAATTGATCATAAAAAAAACCTCCTTGGATTAGGAGGCGCGGTCATATGTTTGAATATGTAACTCCACGCCGGTGTTAAATTTGCACGCCATTAAATCTTGGGGAGAGCCCGAGGCCGGCGTGGTGGCCGATCCAGGTAAGCAAGTCCCAGATTGGGCTCTCCCTGCACCCGTATTTATAAAAGCGGGGTCAGAACCCGGCAGAAATCCCCCAAAAACACCCCATTTTACGAACCCATTGAGATTATTGGTGTATTTTCACGGTTTTTAAGGGCATGGATTTCACTGGGTACAATATACCCAAGCGGATAAGTGGGGTTTCTAACCCCTTGAGACCCTTGATGAAAAAATCAGGTTTTGGGGCTGTATGGGGCATGGGAGGCTCCAAAACCGACCCAGACTCTCATTCTTCGACGATATAGCCCTGTCAGTCGATTCCGATCAGGGATATGGACAGGGCCTTAATGCTTTTCAAAGACGAGGCTCGGACTATCGGCTCTCTGATAGTTTGAGGCTCAATTTGACCACCGTGCCATGGCCTATTTGAGAGTCGAACTCAAGTCGGCTGTTCATGCCTTCGGCAAGCTTTTGTGAGATTGCTAATCCGAGTCCGCTTCCCTCAAAACCCGAAACATAACTATCGCTTAGTTGCACAAAGGGCTGCCCAATAAGTTTTAGCTGCTCGGGTGTCATGCCGCGACCGCTATCGGATACCGACAGCAATGCGCTGCTGGATCCTGGCTCAGTCACGCATTCAACACGCACACTGCCGCCTGATCCAGTGAACTTAATGGCGTTGGATATGAGGTTCGTAAGGACTTGTCGGAGAGCCCGAGCATCGGCCATGACGACAAGGTCGGCAGGCACCTTCAGGTCCTCGATATGGACGTTGCATTGGTTAGCCATAGGTCCGAACTGTCGAAGACAATCCGCTGCGATTAGCCGGACCACCACGGGTCGCAGTTCAAAATCGTACGCATTCGACTCGATCTTTGCGTAATTCAGGATGTCATTGATGAGCTCAAGTAGCATCTTGCTGCTACTGAAGATGTCCGCGATGTATTCTTGGTATTTCGCATTTTTAACCGGGCCAAAAACCTCATTATGCATGAGATCAGAAAACCCGAGAACCGCATTTAAGGGGGTCCGAAGCTCGTGGCTCATGCTTGCAAGGAACATGGTTTTAGCGGTGTTGGCCTCTTCAGCTATACGCGCTTGCTTCCTGCTTTCGTCAGCCAGTTCTTTCAACCTCACTTGAACCGCAGTTTCTTCTGTCATGTCTCGAAGAACTGCGCTCATCACTTCAAGGCCCTCAAAACGGCTTTTACCCAGAGAGGCGAGTACGGGAAATTTGGTTCCATCAGCGCGTTGGCCGTGGATCACTCTCCAGTCTCCCATCATTCGATTATCGACTGAGCTATTTTTGAACTCTTCGACATGATGCGCGTGTTGTTTGTGATGTTCACTGGGGATGAGTATATCCATCGGCTGCCCCAACATTTCCAGAGCTGTGCGTTGGAACATCTTCTCGGCAGCTGGATTGAAAACGATGATACTGCCGCCACTATCAATGGATACGATTGCGGTTGGCGCTAAGTGGAGGATCTCTGAAAGCATCGCATTGGCGCGCCGCGAACTGCTGAGTGAAAAGTAGATTAAAATAGAAAACATTGAAGCCAATAAGGATAAAATTAATCCGAGAACCAGGTGGGAGCTTGTATGGCTTGATGGCAATTCTGTGGCGGCTTGGACTATGTGCAATTCGAATTTTTGATTCATGAATGGCAGTAGGAACCGCCTGTCTAATTTAATGTCGATCAATTGTTCTAAATCAGTACCGGCATGTATATTAATTCGATATTGGTCAGAGATAATACTTCCAAGCGTTCCGTTTACGTCAGACACACGAAATACTGTGCTGAGATACCCTATGAAGCGTTCATCGCGTACCAAGGGGTGGTAGGTAACGATGCCCTGTCCCCCCTGAAACAAATCGACGATTGCGGTAGCACGAGGCTCATCGCTGTCGCGGGCAGCCCGCAAGAGATCGCGTATTGTTTCAGTTTGACCTACGGTACGTCCCAAGGCGTCTTTATTGGCCTCCATCGGCCATACATGAACAATCTGATTGTTCTCATCGATCAGGTTGATGCTAACAAAATCTTCAAACGATCCTTGGATCAGATTGGCTGCTAGGTCAAAGCCGATTTCCTCAGTAATAACGCCGTCCCGAAGCATTTTTTGTAACACATTCAGATCAGAGGCATGGGCTTCTAAGTTATCCTTTATGTCATTAAAGATCCGCTTCGCGTCCGCGTCGAACCGAAGCTGATCGGCCACTTCAGCGGACTGGCGGGTTGCGGACGAGACGTAGAGCGTGATGGCCAAACCGACGAGTAGAACCGCAGTTCCTATTGCGAACCCCATAAGACGGTTGCGCTTTGATGGAGGAACCTGTCGGCCAGCTTTCTTTGGTGTCGGTTTTGCTCCATCAGCATGCTTAGAAATTTGTGCCACAAAAATTTCCTTGAATGAATTTAATGAATTTTCCAGCTGGCTGACCTCTCCCCAAGCCTGAGCATCAAGGTGTTTAGGCCTTGATAATCAGTGAATGAGTGGTCCGCGAACCATTGGAATGAAGGCTTGGGAGCCCAGCGTCGCTGCGGACGGCGCTCTAAATCATCAATATCAAGCGATCCTATCCTACTGTGTTGGAACACAACTTTGTTAGCGTTGAAACGTTAAGCCTCGGTAAATGAAAAAATTTTTTTTAAAAAATCAGGTTTTGGGACTGTATGGGGCAGGGGAGGCTCGAAAACCGACCCAGACTCTCATTCTTCGACGATATAGCCCTGTCAGTCGATGTCGACCGGAAAGGCGGTCTCAGGAAGCCTAATACTCGTCGGCGCGCATGATCATCAGGACGCGGGTGGTGATGTCGGGGTTGGCGGGGTCTTCCGATCCGAGTTTGAGAAACTGGTCGTAGGCATCGATCTTCCAGAGGAAGCGCTGGCCCTGATAGTCAAAGGCCCCGAAGTCGTGCTCGGCATATGGATCGTTGCCCGGATCAAAATCCTCGTAGGTGCGGACCAGCTGGAAGATCGCGGCCTGATGCTCATAGCCTAAGGCCGAGACCCCAGGCGTCATCATGATGCGTCCGCCGGAAAAGGATCGGCGGAAGGCATCGTTGAGAGATCGTATTTTATCGTTGTTGGCAGGTGACATGGTTTGCTCCGTCCAGGGAAAGCCGGACGGTAGCGGTGGCAGACGATCAGTCGATCAGGCTTTTCGTTTGCGCATGGCGGATTGGGCCATGGCCGTGATGCGCTGTTGGGATTTGAGCCCTGCGTCCCGATCCAGCTTACGGGTCTCGGCCTGGGTTTGTGATATCTCAGCCCGAAGCTGGGCCAGCTCCATCTGTGCCCTTTCAAACTCCAGCTGTTCCTGGTCGTGCTGATGATCCCGATACATCACGCTGATCAACTGCGCGCGTTCGTCATCCAGCTTTTGGCGGCGCTTGGCTTGGTGTTTGAGGCGGTTGAGCTGACGGAGCGTGATCGGCTCCGATCTGCTCTCGGTGATGATTTCAAATGCGCGCATGGCAGGGTCCTCTGATCGATAATTTCTTCAACTATTTATCAACCTTTGAGCGGCACGATAATTCGAGGGCAGCCAAAACAAATCAGATAAGAGCCCGCTGGAATTGGGGGAGGGGCTTTGCTGAAGCGATCGTCTTTTGGCTTACCCGACAAGCACGCAACGGCTTTGGTGCTGGGTTATGCAATCGCCTACGGGCTTCTGTTCCTATTGGGCAGATACACCATCGGGCTGATCGAGTTCAGCCTGTGGTTTCCAGCTGCAGGGCTCAGGTTTGCCGCACTTCTGATCTTTGGATGGCGGTTCGCCTTGATCGCTGCATTTGGTGAGCTGGCGGTCCAAGGGATCTTGGGTGAGTGGTCCAAATGGGGATCAGGGTTTGAAGTCCAGATGGTCTGCGGGGTGGCCGGTCCACCGATAATCTATGGCTTGGTTGTCTGGGTTCTACAGAGGTTCGGTCTGACGCTTCGACCGTTCACCTTCCGTCACACCATCTGGCTTTTGATTGCGGCTTTGATCGCCCCGGCCCTAACTGCTCCGGTGAGCACAGGCTTTCTGCATTTGGCAAATCGATTGCCGTTGGATGCGTTCTGGCCAGCCACCCTGAGCTTTTGGGTTGGAGATGCGGTCGGCATTTTCATGCTGGCCCCTGTTCTTCTGGCGATCTGGCTTGGTCGCAGTGGTGATGGCGTTCAGCGCCGGTCCGGCGCTGAGCTGATCAATGCACCAGGTGAGCGGAAAGCGTTGATGGAGATCGGCGTTGTTCTCGGCGTATCTGTCGGCTTGTTCGTCCTTCTGGGCATGCCCGCTCATCCGACGTTTTGGTATCCGTTGTTCCTGCCCATGGTCGTGCTGTCGATGCGTCATGGGTGGTTTGGAGCAATACCCACGATCTTTGTGTTCAACGTCATGGCGGCTTGGATAGCTGCGGGTCTGAATGATCCATTCCAACGCTTGGATCTGCAGGTGTTTCTGATCGTGATGTCGGCGAGTGGCCTGCTGATTGCCGCCATCGTCAAAGACCGAGAACGCGCTGAAGCGGAGAAAAGGCAGCAGCTCAACGAGTTCGCCCATGAGAACCGGTTGGAAGGGCTCAATTACATGGCTTCTCATATTGTCCATGAGCTGAGCGCTCCGCTATCGGCAATGTCGACATTTGCCAAATCTGGTTTGCGCCGTATCCAGCAATCTCAATTTGATACCGATGTAGCCAAAATCACTTTGGTGGAGATAGACGAACAGACCGAGCGGATGACCGGGATTGTTCAGGGAGTAAAACGCCTCGCGCGCCAACAAGCTGGGCTGACCGAGTTGATTGAGGTCGCGCCGTTGTTGGAACGCGTCGCTGCTATCTTGAAGATCGCGGCCAAGGCATCCGGGAGCTGGGTCACAATCCAGCATCACGCCGAGCGGTTATTCGTTCAAGGCGATGCCGTTCTGCTGGAACAAGCGCTGATCAATATCGGTCGGAACGGGATCGAGGCGATGTCCTCTGATCCAGGTAAGCTGACCCTGGTTGTTACCCATGATGCGAAGGCCGTTCAGATTGTGATCGGAGACCAAGGCCAGGGCATGAGCGAGGCGGAGATTGCTGAGTTGTTCCGGCCAAGATCAAGCGTCAAGCCTGACGGCATGGGTGTGGGCTTATCTCTCGTCAAAGCCATTATCGAGGCCCACGAGGGAAAGCTTTCAGTTCAGTCCAATCCAGATCAGGGGAGCCAATTCGTGGTGGATCTTCCAAGAGCGCCCGTCAAATGACCGGGGGATATTTAGAACCAGTATGGCTTGCCTTGGTGGACGACGATCCGGCTACGCGGAACTCGGTGAGCTGGTTGTGTGATGAAGCTGGGATCGAGCTGAACTGTTTTGAGAACGCGTCCAGCTTTTTGGCTGCCTTGCCGGAGGACCGACCCGTGTCCGTTCTTTTGGATTACCAAATGCCAGTCACAAACGGTTTGGAAGCGCTGGCGCTCATCAAAATCCGCACGCCACATGCTGCCATCCTGATGCTGACAGGGTTTGGCAGCGTGCCTCTTGCGATGACCAGCGTGGGGCAGGGCGCTTATACCTTCGTGGAGAAGCCCTTCAATGACATGGACCTGCTTTCAAAGATCCAAGAGGGCCTTCGTTTGGCGGAGGATCAGTTCGTGGATCATTTGGCGACCAGCGGTGCAGATGCGCGCCTCGCGACCCTAACAAGCCGAGAGCGTGAGGTGTTCGATCTGGTTGCTGTTGGCCATGCGAGTAAGGTGATTGCAGATCGGCTGGGCTTGGCAACCAAGACTGTTGAGGTGCATCGCAGCCGCGCGATGTTGAAGCTGGGCGTCACCACGATGGCTGACATTTTGGAGCTCGCGAAGCAGGGAACGCCCGCAGCACCGGCTTGAGGGTCGCTGTTTTACCAACCTTCTCGATTGATGCAGCCCAATCCGACAGCAACGACGCGTAGGCATCCTCGACGATTTTGCCTGGCATTTTGAATGTGAACTGCGCCTTGAAGTCTGAACTGATTATCAGTGGGCGGCTCATCTGGCTCTTCAGTTTCTGCCAATAGCCAACCAAGGTTGGGATCGTCGTTTTCTCATCCAATGCCTCGCTGCATTCAATCGTCATGCGTAGCGGGGATAGGGCAGTTTTGCCGCTGTCCAGGACCGGATTGGTTTCAAAGAGAAGAGAATACATCCAGCGAGCGTCAGCATCGCACAGCATCTCCTCCACTCTCTTGAGGTATCTGACCTGGAGAAATAACTTCTCGGTTACGTCGGGCAAGACTGCTTTTTTCGGGGTCGCCCCGACAATCACAGATGCCTCTGTCCGGTTGTTGCTGATTGAAAGGTGGGTCTTGTCGGTTGGAGAACCCGTGTCACCCGATGCCGGTCTCATCACCACTATTCGACCGATGTCGAGTTTGACATCATTCTTCAAGGCGCCTTGGTTGAGCGTGTTTCTGCTGCCGCCCTTAACCTCAGGTACCAGACGCCCCAGTTTCATTGCCGTTCCGAGAAAGTCTGCGGCATCGTCATTGGCCTCAATCTTGATTTGGGAGTGTTTACGGATGAGTTCGTTCGCCTCCTCGGGGCGCATCGAGAAGCTGTCGACAACGTCCAATTGATCGCCATCTTTTCGGACATAGAGAACACCGTAATCGGTAGGTATCTGGAGCGTATCCGTCGCGGAAAGGACAGCGAGAGGATTCCGACCCTTGATGATTTCAAGCTTCTTTTCAAAAATCTTCTTGTCGATCTTTGAAGTGACCTCTGAGGAAAAATTCTGATCCTCTTTGTTGGTCTCGTCGTTCCGATACTTAACTTGAGCAGCAATTGCGGCAGTCATCCCACCTACTTCGAGGATTTTATCCTGCACCTTCTCAGGAAGAGTAATATCGACATCGAGATCTTTGAAATGCCGATGGACCCAATCCATCACTGCGGTGTACCGGCTCGCACTGGCGGTCTGGTGTTTTTCTTTGAACTGGAAAGCGACCCGAACCAAATCTGCGAAAGGGCTGGAGCCTTCAGCCGCTTTCGCTGGAACATATTTCCGTTCGGCTTTATCGGTTTCGCTCAGACCGGGAGTGTCATCAATTAACTTGTTGTGGGTGGTGATATTGGCGTTATGAGTGTTGATCTTCGACTGAAGCCATTTTCGGTCTGTCAAATCTAATGATAGGCGATAGACGGTATAGGCCTTACCAATCGCCAGAGAAGATGCCTTATGCCCCATTTCAAACTGGAGAAAAGCATCCGTAAGAAGCTGTTCGATTTGTGTTGTTGTAACAGATGGAGTTTCGAGTTCTACATCTATGCTCATATTCACCTCCTGGGTTAATCGGTGGTGAAATATTGATTTACAGATTTGCTACTTTCTATTGGGGTTAAACCCTAACGCGGTTACAAATTGTAATCCTTTATAAATGTGGTGGTTGGGAATGTCGCCTAACCCCAATATGTTGGGTTTTCGCTTTGAATATTTCCTAAAAATTTATGCCGTGCGGGCAGCTCCGGGTGCGTTTGCAGAGGTTTTAGGTGCCCAAAATGCTTCTCAATCATGTGCACGCTGGTGCTATTTCTTTAGCATGACGATCCAGGCCAAGAGATGCGTCACCGCACCCGTCTCGTCGGCAAGGGGGAGCAGAATCTCATCGAGCTTCTCAAATTCATCTAGGGGGCCGACATATTCGATGGGGGCTCGGACTGGCTCGCCTGTTTTGATGGCTTGCCGAATATTTCTCATCATGGGGCCATCCTCCTCGACGTGAGGAAGTGACGTCATCGTGCGCCCTGTGTGGTCTTCGAAGAACACCAATAGTGCATTCTCGCCGATAACCCGGAACCGTATGTCCTGGCCGCCATCAACAACATCGAAAAACAAATGGTCCGGAAGAAGCTCGGAAATATCATTTGGTTCAAAATCTGACCTGAGGGGAGTCTTCCGCCCCTTTCGCAATCCCTCCCAATAGGAGAGGGCGTCTTTGATAATGTGGTGCATGCCTCTTCAGGAGGTTGGTTGAGCGCTACCGCAGTTTGGCGGAGCGTGAGTCCAGCATTTCAAATCTTGTAACGCGCTGTCAATTCGCGATGGGCCTGAAGCGGCTTCAAGTGCCCATAATGCTTCTCAATCATGTGCACGCTGGTGCCCATGTTGACGGCCAGGGCTGGGTTCACCAGAAAATCCTTAGTTTTGATCAAAGAGAGGAGATTTCTACAAAAACGATGCGGCAGCGTTAATCTTTTCTTTGGTCTTCGATCTGATAATCTGAGTCCTTAACAATGGGGGTCGAGTATGAAGCCATGTTCACGGCTAATCTATCACAGTAGATCCAGCGCTGGAGTCGGCAGGGAAGATATTAAGGGCACCTCGATAAATCGCTCTGACGACCGCGTTGGCGGGTCAAATGTCTGGGGTTTCCGCCACTTTTGACCTCCGGGTTCGACCGGAACCGGTATTTATCGAGGTGCCCTTAAGGATGTCCTCGCCACCGCACGGCCCCGCAATGTCGAGAAGGATGTGACCGGAGCCTTGTGTTTCAGGCGCCGCTGGTTCTTTCAGGCCCTGGAGGGTGAGCCGGAGACAATTCAGCAGTTTTTCGAGAAGATCAGCGAGGATCGACGCCATCAGGACGCCAAGATCGTCTCGATTGAAAAGAGTGTGGACCGGTGGTTCAGCCAATGGTCGATGCAATATGCCGATGACGACGCTATGCTCGCGCTGAAGCAGACCAATGGGGTCGACAATTCTTCGGATCCCAAGCAACTGACCGCCGAAGGGTTCCGAAACATGTTCAAAACCGCCGCGGCGGCCAGTCAATCCGGCAGTCTGCCCGGAGAGGAAGTGTAGGACGGGGACGATGTCCTGTTCTTATAGCGAGTGTCTTAAGACGATAAGGCTCGGTTGCTTCCGGTCGGCAGCGTTGTTCTAACCGGCAGCGGCTGAGAGAGTCGCACAGAGTCTCTGTTTCAGACTTTGCGACTGATCGAGATACGGGGACTATGCGCGCATCCACTTTCAACCCCTGGCAGACCTTTGTTGCGATTGCGGCGAGCGCGTCCGTGGTGACCTGTCTGGTCGGCTATGTCTACTATCGAAATCTCCAAGACTCGGTGCTTCACAACGCAACCCACGAAATTTTTGGCGAACTGCTGGAAGTGGGCAATTCGGCCGATGTGCAGCTCGACATCCTTGAAGGGATCACCTATTCCGTCGCCGCCCATTCCGGGCAGTTGGTGCAATCCGGCGGGCCACCGGATGTGCAGAGCGAGCAGGGGTTCAACGATGCCCTCGCACAGCGTTTTCCAAAGATCAGAACCATCGTCACCATCGACCGCGACGGGACCATCCGCAGCGATACCAGGGAGGGCCGCCCAGTCATTGGCATCAATGTCTCGGACCGGGAATATTTCACTGCGCAAGTGAATGGCGACGCGCCAGGGATCTATATCTCACAGCCGATTGTCAGCAGGGTGGACGGCAAGTGGACTTGGGTCATTTCCGAACCGGTACTGGGACCCCAAGGCGAGGTGGCCGCCGTGGTGATCTCCTCGGTGGACCGGCGGTACTTCTTGAATGTCTTCAATAAGCTGCCTGAAAATGAGGGGCTCGGTCTGGCGCTGGTTCATGAAGCGGGCGTTGTGCTGGAAGGGACGGCCGCTTTTCTGCCCTATATCGGCAAACAACTGCCGGCAAATGGCTATGTCGACTTTACCGTGGACGAGCGGAGCACACTGAGCGACTTTCCGGAGCAACCGCTGCTGATCACCAAGTCGAACGGGCCCGAGGCGCGGAGATGGCCTGTCTATCCCATCGCCTTGGCTGAGCCGTCCTATTTTTCCAAATCTCTGCAAGAGGATCGCCAGCAATCGATCCTACTGACCTTGATCGCTCTTGGCGTGATCTGGGTCGGCGTATTCATCGGGTACAAGAATGCCGAGAACAACCGCCGGGCCAGGGTTCTGGCGGAGCAGGCGGAGTTCGAAGCGCAGGTGGCCAGGGATGCCGCCAATCGGGCCAATGAGGCGAAATCCCTGTTCCTGGCGAGCATGAGCCATGAGATTCGCACGCCGCTGAACGCGGTGGTCGGGTTCGCGGAATCGTTGGAGATGGGTATTGGCGCCAAGGATCCGAAGAAACGCCAGGAAATCCTGTCGATCATCGCCTCGGCGGGTCGTCAATTGAACGAACTGCTGGGCAATATCCTGGAATTCTCACGCGTCGAATCCGGTCATGTCGAACTCGAAATGGAACCGCTGCTACCCTCCGATGTGTTCAAGGAGGTGCTACCCATCGTCCGGCAAATCGCCAGCGACCATGGCGTCAGTTTTGAGGGCATAAGAAAATCCGACAGCCGAATTCTGGCCGAGGCTGCCCGTCTGAAGCAGGTGTTCCTCAACCTCATCAGCAATGCGGCGAAATACAATCGGCCCGGCGGAACAATTGAGTTCGGATGCGATAATGTCCCTGGCGGCCGTGTGAGAATCTATGTCAGTGACACCGGAATCGGCATGTCGGAATCAACGAAGGAGCAGATATTCTCGCCTTTCGCACGTGGTCGGGAGACGGATCAGGACAAACCGGGGGCCGGACTGGGCCTGTCGATCTGCAAGCAACTGGTCGAGCGGATGAACGGCGAGATCGGATTTACCTCGACGCTGGGACAGGGCACCACCTTCTGGATGGAATTCCCGGTCGTCGAGGAAGAAGTCGCTGCTACATAGAACCGCTCTTCCAATGACGGATACTCGACACCTCGGTCGGATGTGAGGGTTGTTTTTTGGTCATATTTTATAACGAGCCGTCAATTCGCGGTGTGCCTGAAGCGGCTTCAGATGGCCATAATGCTTCTCAATCATGTGCACGCTGGTGCCCATGTTGACGGCGAGGGTGTAGACGCTGACCCGCCCGTAGACGAGGGCGAAGGTCGCGTAGGTGTGGCGGAGGGAGTAGGGCGCTCGTTTGTCGCCGTATCGGTCGAACATCACGCCAGCATCCTTGCATAGCGCATCAAAGCCCTTCTTGAAGCTGTCGATCCGATTGCCGTCCGTATCAGAGAACACGAACTGCTCTGGATCGGTGGGCTGATTACGATCACGGAGCCGTTCCAGGTAGATCCTGGTGCTGGGCATGGCGATCAACTCTCTGCGCTTGCCTTTGCCTGAAACCAAGAGCTGAACCACATGTCCGTCACCTTCGGTCTGGGTGTAGGTGACATCCTTCCAGCGCAGGTTTTTGGCCTCGGTGGGACGCATGCCTGAGTTGGCCATGATCAGGATCCAATCGTGCAGGAGTTGACGGTCATGTCTGACCCGTTCGCCGGGAGCTTTCCTGATCCTGACCACGGAGATTCTGGTCAGTCGGCGGTAATCGCGGATATCGAAATGCGGTCTGCGCTGGCTCTTGAGCCGTTCCGACTTGATGATGGGAATGTTCTGGCTGCTGACGTAGCCCCATCGACGCGCCTGTTCGAACACGGCCCGGAGATAAGAGGCTTCTGTGCGCTTGGTGGATGTCGAGGGCAGGCTGGGTTTGCTCTGGGTGGTTCGAACCGTTTCCATCTCGCCGGTGCGCTGGTTCCGGCGCTCGTAGTCGATGAAGGTGGTTCCAGCACCAGGACCTGTTGTCCAATAGGTGTCTCGCCATTCCTGCCAGCGGTAGATATCTGGATCGGTGATGGTGTCGATCATCTTTGAGCCGAAGTAGGGGATCAGATAGCGGTCGATCACCTTCCGCTGGTCGTTGAGCTTCTTCAGGGTGATCACGTTGCCATCGACCTGGGACCTGAGATGGGCCAGATACTCGGTCGCAACGTTGCGGAAAGTACGGCGGCGGATGGACATGCCGCTCTCTGCCTTGAACTTGGCTTCCGCATAGAGGTCTTCGGCCAACTGACGAGCTTCCGCCTCATCAACCGTGTTCAGGGATTTGTAGACGTAGGGTTTGGCGGGGAGCTTGATCCTGCACTGGAAAAAGGGAGACGCTGCGCGAGTGAAAACCACCAGCTTGCCCTGGCGGAGAATGATTTTTCGCTGATTTGTGGTATCCATGATCGCTCTCTCGGCTCTGCTGACAATCTGCAAAGCCTGAGGTGGGAAAGCGATCAGGGATATTGGGGTTGAACCCTAATCCAGAGCGGATGGTGATCAGTCCATAGTGATGTCGGACCAGCCTTCGGGAACGACATAATCGTATGTCAAAGCTGTTAGGTGCTCTCTCTGGGGACGCCAATTCCGAAGCCGTCTTGGCTTTCCTCCGGCTGCTGACTTTTCTCCCGAAACGCCGCTGATCTCAATCTCAGCGACGATGAAGAGGTCTGAGATGCAGTCGCGTGATCTTGCTTCCAGCACTTCGTTGCGGGTGAGCAGCAGTTTTGCACCTGGGGTGGTGGTTCCCTTTACCTCGACATGCCGGTCTTGTTTACCGGGCTTGGTGCAAAGGAGATCAAATGGGTTGGCGCCGAATGTGTTCTTTCGAGATACGTCTTCGACGTCATAGCCTTTCTGCCGATAAAAACGTGCGGCGATATCCATCGCATGGGCTTCAATAATCTTTCTGTGCTCTGCATCTGCCTGAAAACCTTGACCGCCGCGTTTCTCAGATTGTTTGGACTTTGCCGCCTGCCTGACTGAAGCAGGCATTTTTGATGCAGGGCGCTGGGCCGAAGGTGTCCAGTCGATAAGGCTTTTCAACGGGTCACTGATCGGTTCTTCGACGTCGATTGGGTCGAAAATCACCTTCACCGGTTTCGAAGATGCGGGGTCGTGTTCGAGGTATTCAAGGCGACCTGCGTAGATAAATGGCTGTGTCTGAGATCGTACCTTGGCCACCTCCCGAACGAACAGGAGTGGCTGCATTTCACCCGATAGAATCTCGCGGATATTTTTGTGATGAGGCGCCTGTGTGCTTTGGCTTTCCCAGTGGAATAGCCCGTCGGAAAAATAGTCTTCATAGGACACACTGGGGTTGCTGTTTCCTTTGTCCAACGTGACAAAGAAGATGACGTGATCACCATCGGGATAGAGGCCTTCTCTCGACCCTGAAATTCGCTCATCCCCAAAAATTCCACCGAGTTCAGAGCGAGTATAAGGAGTGTTGATTTTCAGCTTTTTAGGATCAATCGCCATAGGCGCTCTCATACTCAATGATGTGGACCAGGTCAGATCCAGCAACTTTAAGTGCAATAGGTATGGATGGCGATAACAGTGTCCGACATCATCGGTTGCCCTGGTGGAGGATGATCTTCTGCTGTGAGTTGGTTTCCATGATCTGTGCCCTGGCTCTGCTGACAATCTGCAAAGCCTGAGCGGGGAAAGCGATCAGGGATATTGGGGTTGGACCCTAACTCGAAGGCCTGTTTGGTGGGGAAGTGGACCTTAATGATCAAGACCAACAACGTGCCGCCGCGAACCTCCGTCATCATGGGGCGATACATGGCACAAGGTGTCCGCCAGAACTCTAGAAATTCGCGAAGGCTCTATCGGTTACGCGAGAGCCCCGAAGACCGAACTTTTCGCCAACACCAATCGCAAATTAGAAGCAATCCGCGACTCAACTCCGAATATGCTGACCAAATGAGCATAGCGGCAGCATTTTGCGATTGGGCATACAGTTTTAAGCTTGAGGGCGCACCGCAGGACGTCGCTGCGGACGGGCGCTATCGGCTTCTCGATGTAGCCGGTCTGTGTCTCGCAGCGGCGCCCACGGCGCTCGGGCGTGCTGTCCATGACGGGTGTGAGGCATTGGCCGGAGGGGCAGTTGGTTCGGGAGGTCTCAAGGCGTCGACCGTGATCGGGTTCGGCACCTCCTTACCGCCGGCCTATAGCGCGATGATAAATGCCACCCTCGCCCATGCGATGGATTTCGATGACACCCATCTTCCCTCCCTAATGCATCCCAGTGCTCCAGTGGCGTCCGCCGCGCTGGCTTTGGCGGAGATGTTTGGGCGTTCCGGAGCCGATGTGCTCACCGCTCTGGTGGTCGGGAACGAGTTGGCCTGCCGTCTTTGCATGGCAGCTCCCGGTGCGTTCCATAGCAAAGGCTTGCATCCGACCGGGGTTCTGTCGCCGCCGGTGGTGGCTTTGATTGCGTCGCAGCTGATGGGCCTCGACCGAGGCCAGGCGTTGAACGCGATGGGAATTGCCTGCAGCCAGGGGTCGGGCCTGCTGGAGGCTTATCAGGACGGCAGCTGGGTCAAGACGCTGCACCCAGGATGGGCGGCGCATGGCGGGATCTCGGCTGCGTTCCTGGCGCGTGCGGGGTTTACCGGACCCGCAACCGGCCTGGACGGACGGTTCGGGCTGCTTCGGGCGATGCTCGATGGTCCCGGTACAGACCTGGACACCGGTACCGTTGTCGATGGGCTTGGCTCGCGATGGGAGAGCCGGTCCAATTTCTACAAGCTGTACCCGTTTGCCCAGGTCCTGTTGCCGTTCGCCGAGATGGCGATGGAGATCCGTAGAGAGACCGGAGGGGCGGATACCGTGACCGAGATTCTGGCGGAGATCCCAGCGCGCTACATCCCGGTGGTCTGTGAGCCGAGAGCCGCCAAGATCGCCCCGCACACGAATACCCATGCCCGCGCCAGCCTCGCCTATGCCGTTGCGGTGGCGTTGGTCCGAGGGAGTGCTGGGATCGACGATTACTCCGACACGGCAATCTTCGAGCCGGACGTTCTCCGCATCGCAGCACTGGTGACCCATGCCCAGCTGGATCCGGTGCCAGCGGGGGACGGGTTCGCCGGCGCCCTGACGGTAAAGCGCGCAGACGGATCGTCACGGCGCCTGGTGCAGGTCTCCCGCAAAGGCCATCCGGGAGAGGTCGATACACCGGGCGCTGTCGCTGCGAAGTTCCGCGACAATGCGGGCCGACGATTACCGCCGGACGCCGTCGAAGCATTGTTCTCAAAGGTGATAACCGTCGACAGCCAGGCCGACATGACGGCGCTGCTGGCGTTGACGTCGCCGGTCGGTGCCTGAAACGGCACCTCAACTGCGCCGCAGTCCCCGCACCGCGAGCAAACGACAAGGGGGCAGAATGAACGGGTTTTAATCGTAACAACAGGAGACTTGGCTATGAAGCTGATCCGCAACTCACTGGTCGCTGCGGCGATCCTCGCGACAGGTCTGGTCGCGGTCGACGCGCAGGCGAAGCCGCAGAATTTGTCGATTGTCACGGGCAACACGGGCGGAACATTCTATCCGGTCGGCGTCGGCCTCGCCAAGCTGCTGTCCGATGCCGGCATGCAATCGGCAGCAGATGTCGGCGGTGGCAACTCCAACATTATTGCGATCTCCAAGGGCTCGGCGAATATCGGATTCACCTTCAGCCCGACCGCCGTGTTCGCCGCCAACGGCGATGAGCCGTTCAAGGAGAAGTTTACCAACCTCAAGGGTATCGGGACGCTATATACCAATGTCACCCATATCGCGGTGACCCAGGACAGCGGCGTGAAGAGCGTCAAGGAATTGAAGGGCCAGTCCTTCGCCTCGCAGCCGTTGAGTGCTGGCTCGGCGACGTTCTTCCGTATGGTGCTGGAGGCCAACGGCCTGACCGAGGATGATCTTGAGATCGCCGTTCGGGGCGGCCCAGCTCAGGGTGCGCAGGCGGTCCGCGATCGGCGCGCAATTGGCTTTCAGGCAACCGCAGGCTATCCGAACGGGTCGTTCTCCGAGGCCTTCATCTCGGTGCCGATGAACCTGCTGGATATCGAGGACAGCACCTTCAAATGGATCAATGACAAGAATCCGGGCCTGGTGCGGGCGGAAATTCCGGCCGGGACCTACAAGGGTCTCGACACGCCGGTTAAATCGATCGGCGCGAGCACGATCCTGATCGTCAACGCCGACATGGCCGAGGACGATGTCTATGAGATCGTCAAGGCGATGATCGAAAACCTGGACAGCCTGAAGGCGGTCCACGGCTCGGTGCGCGGCACGACTGTCGAAAGCATGTCGAAGATCGCCGGTGTCGAGATGCACCCCGGTGCGGTTCGCGCCTACAAAGAGGCTGGCTTCTGAGCCATTGATTGATCGGGACGGCGGCTGCGGGTTTTGCGGCCGCCGTCTTCCGATCGTTTCTTGACGGGCGGGCCGGGGGTTCGAGCTTCCCGCACCTCTATTTGTGACTCTTGGAGGCCTGGATATGGATGAGGCGCTCGATCGGGTGGCCCGGCTTTTCATTCTGCCGTTCGGAGTGGTGGTGGCCCTGGGAATGTCGGCCTACCAGCTTTGGGTCGCCTATTTCGGCACGCCTCAATCGATGTTTCACTACCCCGTCCACGTGATGTTCGCGCTGTGCGTTCTGTTCCTGTACAGCGCCCATCAGGTGCAGGGTTCGCATCGTGCGCTGAGAATGGCGATTGACCTGGTGCTGGTTGGGATCACGGTCTGGGCGACGGCATATTTGTTCATGAATGCGGACTATCTTGCCAACCGATTCATGTATGTGGAGCCGCTGTCGCCGATCGAGATGTTCCTGGGTATCGCGCTAATGGGAATCATTCTTGAGGCGGCCCGGCGGACCATCGGCTGGGTTTTGGTATGGCTGACCCTGGCTTTCATCGCGTTTGCGCTGTTCGGAAACTATTTGCCGGAACCGTTCTATCATCGCGGGTTCTCGGTGGAGCGGATTGTCGAGCAGAGCTACATGACCCCGGACGGTATCTGGAACGTACCGATCGCGGTCACCGCCAATTTTATCTTCCTGTTCGTGCTTCTGGGCGCCTTCCTGCTGTCCTCGGGAGCGGGCAGCTTCTTCACCGACATCGCGCGCTCTCTGACCGGACGACTGACCGGTGGTCCGGCCAAAACGGCCGTGGTGGCCAGCGGATTCATGGGCATGCTCTCGGGCTCATCCCCAGCCAATGTGGTGACCACCGGATCCTTCACCATTCCGGCCATGCGCAAGGCCGGCTACGATAAGAATTTCGCAGCCGGTGTCGAGGCGGTGGCTTCCTCAGGGGGACAGATCACCCCGCCGATCATGGGGTCGGCCGCCTTCCTTATGATCGAATTCGTGGGGGTCCCGTATTTCGAGATCATGAGCGTCGCCATTATCCCGGCGCTGCTGTTCTTCATCGGCATTTTGGCGATGACCGATCTGGAGGCGAGGCGACTCAAGCTGAGCTCCGAGACGGCAGACACGGTTCCACGTCTCTGGCCAATCCTGCGGGAACGGGCCTACCTGCTTGGCCCGATCGTGGTGATGGTCTGGCTGTTGATGGAAGGCTACACACCGACCAGCACGGGCTTTTATTCGATTGTCAGCCTGCTGGTCCTGCTGGTGATCTTCGATCCTGTGAACCGGCGACGGATCTTCAATGTTCTGGGAGAGGCCATGATTCAGGCGCCGCGGATCATCGGCCCCGTCACGGTCGCCTCGGCCATCGGTGGCGTCCTGGCGGGTATCATTCTGATGACCGGGCTCGGCATCAAGATGAGCGAAATCATCCTGGACGTTTCAAACGGTATCCTGATCGTGGCACTGCTGCTGACGATGCTGGTTGCGGTGGTGTTGGGCATGGGAATGCCGACTGCCAGCGCCTACATTATTCTCGCCATCCTTCTGGCTCCAGGGCTTGAGCAAATGGGCGTGCCGCTGATTGCCGCCCATCTTTTCATCGTCTTCTGTGCTGCCAAGTCATCGATTACCCCGCCGGTGGCGGTTTCATCCTATGCGGCGGCGGCGATCGCCGGCTCAGATCCCTGGCGGACCAGTCGCGTGGCGTTCAAGCTCGGCATCTCCGGCGTCATTATACCGTTCGTGTTCGGCTACAGCCCGGAACTTTTGGGATATGGCACGTGGTACGCGGTAACATGGGCGGTCATGACGGCGTCCTGCGGCGTGATCATGGTTTCGGTTGCGGCGATCGGGTGGCTGCATGTCCCGCTGTTCTGGTATGAGCGGGTGGTGGCGGTCGCGATCGCACTGCTTCTCATGGTCTCCGATTGGCGCACGGACCTCGCGGGCCTAACGATGCTGTGCATCTTTGCGGGATTGGTCTGGTTTCGAAAGTCGCGAAAGACCTGACACCGCACAGATGTGCCTGTTCTCACAGCAATGGTCTCATTGGGGCGAAATCCAACATTTGCTGTCGCCACACGGGTGAACACCATGATCTGTGCCTTGGCTCGGCCGACAATCTGCAAAGCCTGAGGCTGGAAAGCGATCAGGGATATTGGGGTTGAACGCTAATTAGAATCGCTTCGTGGTCTGAAGGCGGGGGAAGGCGCCCAAAGCGGCTCATCCACGTTCGAATGACAGACTGATCTGCGCGGCCGTTGCGGTCACAAGGTCAGCCAGGATTGGCAGGCGGGCTTGCAAAAAGCGATGCTTCGGCCCGGTGACGCTGATCGCACCAACGACCGATTTCCGGTTCCGAATAGCTGCGCCCACGCACCGAATACCAATCTTGCGCTCCTCGTTATCAAGTGAGTATCCGCGGGCTCGTGTAGCCACAAGCTCGCGATACAACTGTTCCTTATCGGTTATCGTGTTCTCGGTGAATTTTTTCAACTCACCCGCCAGCAGGGTATGAGCCGTGTCCTCGGGCAGAGCTGCCAAAACAGCCTTGCCGGTTCCGGTACAATAGGGCGGTTCACGCTCAAGCCGAATGATTTCATTGGTGCTCTCCTGCATCTCGTGACGGTCAATCGATACAACGTTTTGGCCATCGAACACGCAGACATGAACAGCTTCACCGCTTTGGTTCATCAGCGAGGCGGCGGGCTTGCGAGCATGGCGAGGGATGTCCAGATCGGACAAAACAGTGCCGCCCAGGGACAGGAAGCGTAAACCCAGCCGATAGTCGTCACGGTTGCCGTCTTGAACGACCAACCCAATGGCTTTCAAGCTTTTCAGAAATCGGTGGACGGTGGCTTTCGGCATGTCCGTTTTGCTAGCGATATCGGCCAATCCAAGCCGAGGCGCGTCCGGGGAAAAACATTCTAGGACCAGTGAGATTTTATGAAGCGACTTCATGCTTGTCCCTCCGAATTCTACATTCCGGAATAAGAAGCAGAATCCATTCCTAATACAACAGACAACGCTTACCGTCCTGAGATGGATTGGATCTTAATCCACAATATGGAACAGGAGAGCGTCTTGTCTGAACTCAAAGGAATTGTCGCACCCTTCACGACCCCTTTTACGGAAAGCGGGGCGGTCAATCTTTCACTAGTCCCTGCTCAGGTGGAGTGGCTTATTGAAAATGGGGTTCACGGATTGGCAGCCGGGGGTAGCACAGGCGAAGGTCATGCGCTGGATCGAGCTGAATACCGTGAACTGATGGAGAAAACCGCTGAAGCCGTTGCCGGCCGTGTGCCGCTCGTCGCTGGAATTATTGCGAACTCAACAGCCGAAGTCGCCGCGCGTGGCCAGTCCGTCAAGGATCTCGGCGTTGCCGCTCTGCAGATTACCCCGCCTTCCTATCTTTTCAGGCCGGATGACGACGCGATGGTCCGGCATTTCAAAGAAATCTACGACGAATGCAATGTGCCGATCCTGATTTATAACGTGGTCCCGTGGTGTTATCTGTCTCCGGACCTGCTCTTGCGCATTATGGATGAAGTCCCGGGTGTGCTCGGGGTCAAGCAGAGCGCTGGTGATATGAAACTGTTCGCCGATCTGGTGCGGCGAGCGAAACCTGCGAACTTGATCTTCAGTGCGGTCGACGCCTTGTTATATCCGTCTTATCAGCTTGGAGCGTGTGGCTCGATTGCAGCGATTCTCACAGCCGCCCCCGGTCCTTCCGTTAAGCTATGGAACGCGGTGAAAGCACAAGATTGGGACACGGCGCGTGATTTGCATGAGCGGTTGATGCCGCTATGGGATGCAATCGGCGTCGATAACATGCCGTCCCTCTGTAAATACGCACAGCAGCTTCAGGGGTTGGATGCAGGATATGCCAGACGTCCAACCTCACCAGCGACCCATGAGCAAAAACTCCAGGTACGTAGCGCACTGGAAAATCTAGACCTTGTTGCGAAAAAATAGCAGTTCGTTGAAGCTGGATTTCCGTAGGTAAATGAAAAAAGACACATCGATAAGACATCCGGCCAACGACCGGGTGTCTTTTATAAACAAACACTCGTTCGAATTGTTCTGTAAGGTGGCTCAAATCTGCTAACAATCTGCCTATTTCAGCCCAAAAATCACCAAAAGAACATAACAAGAACACAGAGTGCAAAGGGAGTGCAGACATAAAAAATCGCCAACACATTGGTGCGGCGATCATGCAAGCCATTGATTTTATTGGGTTCGGATGGTGGGCGCAGTAGGGCTCGAACCTACGACCCGCTGATTAAGAGTCAGCTGCTCTACCAACTGAGCTATACGCCCATCCGAAGCGGGGACGTTCGTCCCGCGAAGGCGCGCGTTATACAAAGACGCCGGGGGCTTGTCGAGGGTGGTTTTGGCCGGAGCGCGTTTTTATCGGGCGGGCCGGTGCGGCGCCCGGTGCCTTGCCCGCGCGCTCAGGCCTTGCGGGACGGCATGTGGATCGTCGCCACCACCGCCTGGTCGACCGCACCGCCGGCGGCGGAGCGCACCGGCAGCACCAGTTTCTCGTAGTCATAGGCCAGATGGTCGACGACCGACTGGATCCGCATCGCCACCGGCGCGCTCCGCGCGAAGGCGGCGTCGAACTGTGCGCGGACCATGGCCCGAAGCGGCGGATGGAAGACCTCGAGGGTCTGTCCGGTGAAGTCCTGGCCGAATATGGCCACGATCTCGGTGCCGACCAGCCGGTAGCGGCAGGTCCAGTCGGCGCCGTCGGTCTCCGGCGAGGGCGCGACTGGTTCCCGGTCGGCGATCATGGTCCGGCCCAGGATGGACCTGACGTCCTGGGGATGGAATTGGGCGCGGCTGGGGGGCGTGCTGCCCTCCGCTTCGGCGGCCCGGCGCCAGGCCTCGAACAGGTCCCGCAGCGGCGCCGCATTTAGCGCCTCCGGAAGCCGTGCGACCGGAATGTCGGTCACCGCGCGCGCCTGCTGGATCCGGTTCCCAGCCCAGGGACGGCCCCAGAGCGTGTTGCGGGGGATCAGGTTCGCGAGGTTCGGGGTCGATTGTGCCATGTTCTTAGCTTCGATCCGCCCATTCTGGGCATTTGGCTTAAACGCTAAATTAGCATATCGCTTTAAGGAGGTCGATAAAAGCCCCGAAATAATGCGAGATCTTAAGGTCTTACCGGGACGTCGCTCTTTGACGGTTGACCGGAAGGGGGGCGGGCGCGACGCTCGCGCCAGAGTTTTCCAGGAGAGACCGCATGACCGAAGCCGGGCCCCCAACCCCGCCCAGCCCCGAGCCCGATCCTCAGCCCGCGTCGGCGGGGCAATCGCCTGGCGATCCGCCGCTGCCGCTCGCCGGGGTGCGGGTGGTCGAGCTCGGCGGCAGCGTCGCGGTGCCCTACGCCTGCTGGGTGCTGGCGTCGCTCGGGGCCGAGGTGGTGAAGGTCGAACGCCCCGGTACCGGTGACGATGCGCGGGCCTGGTCGCCGCCGGAGAAGGACGGTTTCGGGGCGATCTTCACCTCGCTGAACGCCGGCAAACGTTCGGTCACGGTCGACTACAAGAACCCGGACGATCTGGCGCGGCTGGTCACGCTGATCGGTCGGTCGGATATCGTGGTGCAGAATCTGCGCCCCGGCCTGGCGGAGTCCTTCGGGATCGGGGCGGACACCATGTGCGCCGCGTTCGAGCGGCTGATCTACGTGGAATCCGGCGCCTTCGGGCGGCAGGGACCGCTGAAGGACAAGCCGGGCTACGACCCGCTGATGCAGGCCTTCGGCGGGCTGATGAGCGTGACCGGGCACGAGGGCAATGATCCGGTGCGGGTCGGCACCTCGCTGATCGACATGGGCACCGGGATGTGGGCGGTGATCGGGGCGATGGGCGCGCTGATGCGGCGGGCCGAGACCGGGCGTGGCGGGCGGGTGGACGTCTCGCTCTATGAAACCGCGCTCGGCTGGATGACCTATCACGTCACAGGCTATCGGTTCTCGGGACGGGTGCCGAAGCGGCCGGGCACCCGGTCGCCCGGCATGGCGGTCTATCAGGCCTATGCCTGCGCCGACGGGCATCTGATCATCGCCGCCCCCAGCGACCGGCTGTTCGGGCGGGTCGCCACGGCCCTGGAGCGCCCGGTGTGGACCGAAGATCCCAGGTTCCGCACCAACGCGCTGCGCTGGGAGAACCTGGAGGTGCTGAACGGGCTGATCGAGGCGGTGACCCTGACCCGCGACCGTGCCCACTGGCAGGCGGCCCTGGAGGCGGTCGGCGTGCCGTCGGCGCCCCTGCAGGATGTGGGCGAGATGCTGGGCCATCCCCAGACCGAGGCCCTGGAGATTCTACAGACCACGCCCGACGGATGGGAGCTGGTCGGGTTGCCGCTGTCCTTCGATCGGGCGCGCCCGTATCAGAAGTCCGGCCCGCCGCCTTTGGGCGCAGATACCGAAGCCGTGTTCACCCGAGAGGATTGCGATCGATGAGTGCCCTGGACCTGAAGCTTGAGACCGTCACCCTGGAAAGGATCGGCGACCATGTGCTGCTGGCCACTCTGGACCGGCCGGAGGTGCGCAATGCGCTGAACACCCAGATGGGGTTCGATCTGCGGGATCTGTGGGTCGAACTGTACCGGGATCCGGCGGAGGTCCGGGTGGTGGTGCTGACCGGGCGCGGGGAGAAGGCATTCTGCGCCGGTGGCGATCTCAAGGAACGCCAGGGGATGACCGATGCCGAATGGCGGATCCAGCACGCGCTGTTCGAGCAGATGGTGAAGGCGCAGATGGATTGTCCGATGCCGATGATCGCGGCGGTCAACGGGGCGGCCTTCGCGGGCGGCCTGGAGATCGCGCTGGGATGCGATTTCGTCTACGCGGCCGAGAGCGCCCGGTTCGCGCTGACCGAGGTGACCCTGGGGATCATGCCGGGGGCGGCCGGCACCCAGCTGCTGCCGCGGGCGGTGGGCCTGCGGCGGGCCAAGGAGATTATCCTGACCGGCAAACCCTTTGACGCCACGCAGGCGGAGGCCTGGGGCATGGTCAACCGGCTGTGCGGCGCGGATGCGCTTCTGGACGAGGTCCTGGAGACGGCGCGGACGATCGCTGGGAACGCGCCGATATCGGTCCGTCAGGCGAAGAAGGCGGTGACCGCCTCGACCCAGATGGATTTCAAGAACGGCTACGATTTCGAGATCGAGGCCTACAACAGAACGGTCGGAACCGAGGATCGGCACGAAGGCATCAACGCCTTCAACGAGAAGCGTAAACCGGTCTACAAGGGGCGCTGATCGGTTCGCCCGGACCGCCGGGGAGCGAGCATGGACGGGGTGCAGAACGCCACTCAGATCTCCCTATGGATCGCTGTCCTGGCGGTGCTGCTGGTGGGGATCTTGGCCTTTTGGCTGAACCGCCGGCTGACCGCTCGGGCCCGGGCGGATGCGGACTTGGCACGGCGGTCCGAGCAGCGCTTCCGGCTGCTGGTCGACGGGGTCCGGAACACCGCCATCCACATGGTCGACATGGACGGCGTCGTCACGTCGTGGAATGTCGGTGCCCAGCGGATCTACGGCTATGCCGCGGACGAGATTGTGGGCGGCGACATGTCGACCTTTCACACCGATGAGGACATCCGGCAGGGTCTTCCCAGACAGATCCTGGCGACGGCGATGGCCACCGGCCGGTACGAGGGGGAGGGGCCGCGGCTGCGCAAGGATGGGAGCCGATTCTGGGCCGCGTTCTCGCTCTACACGGTCGAGGATCCGGAGGGCGAAATCGCAGGTTTCGCAAAGATCACCCGTGATGTCTCCGAACGAAAGGCCGCCCAGGATGAGCTTCAGGCTGCCAAGGTGGAGCTCGAACTTCGGGTGCTGGAGCGCACGCGCGAGCTGGTGCTGGCGAAGGAGTCAGCCGAGCAGGCCAATGCCGCCAAATCCCAGTTCCTCGCCAATATGAGCCATGAACTCCGCACCCCGCTGAATGCGATCATGGGCTATAGCGAGATGCTGCTGGAAGACATGAAGGAGACAGCGGCGGCGCCGGATCTGGAGCGGATCACCCGCGCAGGCAGCCATCTGCTGAGACTGATCAACGAGGCCCTGGATCTCTCGAAGATCGACGCCGGACAGATGGAGCTGTTCGTCGAGACCTTCGATCTGACGGATCTCATTCGCGACGTGACCGACGCCATGGGTCCGATCGCGCGCCGCAACGGCAACTCGGTCGACTGCCGATTGGCTGACGGGCTCAGCGCGCTCCGTTCGGACGCGCAGAAGGTTCGGCAATGTCTCGTGAACCTGCTGTCGAATGCCTGCAAGTTCACCGAGAATGGCACTGTTGTCCTGTCGGTTGAGGAGCGGGAGGTCGACGGCATGGCGTCGGTGGTTTTCGAAGTCGCCGATACCGGGATCGGAATGACGGAGGACCAGCTGGAGCATGTTTTCGACGCCTTCGCCCAGGCGGACGGCTCGATCACCCGAAGATTTGGGGGGACTGGGCTGGGGCTCACTCTCACACGGCGGATGGCGGAACTGATGGGCGGCAGCGTGTCCGCGGCCAGTACGTTGGGGGCGGGGTCGACGTTCACCCTGACCCTGCCAAAGACCCCGCCGGATGTGGACATCATCGAAGCGGTGGCACCGACGGGCAGTTCAGAGGTTGGCGCCCCGGCCGAACCGATGGTTCTCGTGATCGACGACGACCCGTTGGTGCTGGATCTCATGGAACGGCTGCTCGGCCGGAACGGCTTTCGCCCCTATCTGGTCGACAACGGTCCCGATGGGATCGCTGCGGCCGTATGGCTCAAGCCGTCGGTGATCCTGTTGGATGTTCAGATGCCGGGCCTGGACGGCTGGCAGACCCTGAGTCAGCTAAAGGCGCGGGCCGAGACCACCGACATTCCGGTCATCATGTCGACAATGGTCGATGATCTGAAACGCGGGTTTACCCTCGGGGCGGCGCATTACCTTGTGAAGCCGATCGACAACGTGACCCTGATCGAAACCCTGCGGCGTCATACAGCCGGGCACCCGGTCGCGTCGGAGACGGAGCTGGGATGAGGCGGTCCTGGCTGCGATCTCCGGTTTCGGCCTATCCTGGGCCCACTGGCAAACACCGGATCAAATGATGGCCAACCAGAATCCCTATGTCGTCTCGGTCGGCTCGGTTTCGTTCGGCGGGAGCATGCCATCCGCTCGGCATTTCGAGAGGGCGATTGCGAAAGCCCGCAAGAACTTACCCGACCTGGCCAAAAATGACGCGACCAGTGCCGACCAGTGCTATCTGGAGTGTCTGAGCCTGGCCGATGGACAACCGGAACGACTCTGTGACGTCCTGGCGTTGGACTATCTTCCGAAATCCAAAAAGCATTTCGAGCGTTTGATGTCGGCCGGGCATGAGGTCGCAAGACACCGGCCCCGGCAGGCTGTGAAGCTTGTTTCCTATGCGTACAGAGCGGGCGAAAAAGAGGCCGCGCGAAATCTGTGTTCTGCGATCTGCGGGTCGCAGGAGGACGAACTGCTGGTTGCCAGGGTGACAAGTCTCATCTTGATACACGATCAGGATGCCGGCTACGTCGTTTCGTTCCTGTCGAAAATAACCTCGAACAATCCAAACAAGGTCAACCTTCTTAGCTTGCAGGCGGAGTATTCGAATAAGGCTCAAAGAGAAAAAATTATACGGAACGTGCCTCCGATAACGGCAGCAGTTCTTCAGCACCTGCAGCCGGAGCGGCCGATTTCCGTGCTCGACGGTGGCGCGACCCAATCGGAAATCGAGCGGCAGTTCTCCGGTTGGCCGCCGGAGAAATGGCGCGCCGTCGGCTTCGATCCGCATCCCAGTGCCGACCTGTCTGTCGAGCACGCCGGCAATGTCAGTATGATCCGCACAGCGCTCGGTGCGGCGCGGGGCAAGCTGCGCCTCTACCATACCGCTTCGGATGGAGCGTCTTCGATCTTCGATCCCAATGTCGAGTATCTCAAGCACCTGCTTCACGGCAAGGAAACACCGCTGACCGATGTGATGTCCGTGATCGGCGAGAGCGAGGTCGATGCGATCGATCTGGATACCTGGCGGCAGGAGGCGCAGGTTTTGCCGTTCGATTTCATCAAACTGAACGTCCAGGGCGCCGAACTTGAGGTCCTGCGGGGTGCGAAAGACACCATCGAACACTGTCTGGGCCTTCAGGCCGAGGTTTCGTTCGCCCCGATCTACCGGAACGCGCCGGTCTTTCGGGACATCGACGCACACCTGGACGGGCTTGGGTTCACGTTCTTCGATATGCGGAAGCCGACCACGAATGGCCGGGCCGCAAGCCGGTCGACCGTCTTTTCCGGCTCCCGCGTCGGCCTGTTCCGCTGGCCGAGCCGGCAACTGACGGAGGCGCATGTTCTTTACCTCCGGGATCCCTTCAGACCCGAAGAACAGGCAGCGCCGCGCTGGCGGACTCCCCAGCCGTGGCTGCGCCTTGCGGTGGTTGCCGAACTCAATGGCCAGGTGGACTTTGCGATGCAGCTTTGTGAGACCGTTCTGGGGCGATTTGCCGATTCATTTAATGACGGAGGAGCCGCTCTCTCTAAAGACCTGGATGCGGCGAGCGATTTTTATCAGGAGTTTGACCGGTCCAACCGCTGAGGCCCGGTTGGCAGGTGCGCTCTTGGACCCGGCCTAGAACACCCCTGCTTCGATCCCCGCCGCCATCATCGTGCCGAGCTCCCGGCACTGGTCGACGAACTCCTCGTCGAAGCCGCCCCGGCAGATCAGCGGCGCGGCGACCGGCTTCCAGCGCAGCCCGGTGGTGATGGTTTCGACGGCGCGCCGGGTTCCGGTCCCGTCATGCCCGGCCCGGACGATCAGCGCATAGGGCATGCCCTGGGTTTCCTCCAGGCAGGGGTAGTAGCAGCGGTCGAAGAAATCCTTCATCGCGCCGGACATATAGCCAAGGTTTTCGGTCGTGAAGAGCAGGATGCCGGATGATCCGGTGACGTGCTCCGGTTCGGTGTCGAAGGGGCCGCGGACATCGACCGCGACCCCCGAGATGTCGTCATCCTGCGCGCCTGCCGCCACCGCGTCGCGCAGCCGGACCGTGTTCGGGGACGGTGCGTGGGCGATGATGAGCAGGCGTTTGTCGGTCATCCGGCCTCCGGCTACTTGCCCAGGGCCTTGCGGTTCACCACCACGTCCGGATCCAGAGTGCCATCGAAGCAGGCGAGGATGTTCTCCATCGTCTGGTGCGAGGACCGCATCGAGGCTTCCAGACTGATACCTGCGGTGTGCGGGGTGAAGATGATCCGGGGCTCACCCATGAAGATGTGGTCGGCCGGTGCCGGTTCCACATCGAACACGTCGAGGCCCGCCCCCCGGATGTGCCCGGACTGAACGGCCGCCAGTAGGGCCGGTTCGTCCACGATGCCGCCGCGCGCGCAGTTGAGCACGATCGCACCCTCCCGCAGTCCGGCGAGCTCGGAGGCGCCGATCATGCCGATGGTCTCCTCGTTGCGGGGCGTGTGCACGGTGACCGCATCGGCCTCGCCCAGTACGGCGCGGAAATCCGCCACCGGTTCTGCGCCGGTGGCGGCGATCGCTTCGGCGGAGAGATAGGGGTCGTGGCCCAGCACCCGCATTCCGAAACCGAGTGCACGTTTGACCACCCGGCTGCCGATCCGGCCGAGCCCGATCACCAGCAGGGTGCGCCCCTCGATATCGATTGGCTTGACGGTTTCCCGATCCTTCCAGTTGCCCGACCGGGTCAGCTTGTCCAGGGCCGGCATCTGCTTGGCGATCGCCAGCAGGAACATCATCGCCTGTTCGGCCACAGACGGCGCGTTGGACCGGGGGGCGATGGCGACGGCTACCCCGTGATCGCTGCAGGCCTCCACGTCCACCGAGTCGTAGCCCACGCCGTGGCGCGAGACGACCTGGAGGCCGGGGGCGGCCTCGACGATCTTGCGGGAAATCTGGGCCACCCGCACCGCGATGCCGTTCACCCCATCGATATGCTTGAGGATCGACTCCTCCGAGATGTCGGTCAGCACTTCGAAGGTGACGTCCTCGCGGGCGCGCAGCAGCTTCATGCCTTCCTCGTGCATCGGACCGAGGACCAGGACTTTCTTCATATTGGACATGTGATGGAATCCGTTCTCAGTGAATTTCGGCGGCGCTGCCCATGGCGGCCGTCAGCTTGTCGATGTCGAAACCGGGGGCGCGGGCGGCGTCCAGAATCACCTTCTCCTTGCGCTCCAGAAGCTTGATCGTCTCGGGGAGCTTCTTGACCGCATCGGCGGGCACCACGACTGCGCCGTGTCGGTCGGCGTGAATGATGTCGCCGTTATCGACCAGCATGCCGAAGATGTTCACCTGACCGCCGTAGTCGACCACGTGCACATGGGCGTGGCTGGGGCCGACCTTGCCGGCCAGCATCTGAAAGCCCGGAGCGCAGGCGTCCAGATCGCGGATCGAGCCGTTGGTGACGAGACCGAGAGCCCCCAGCCCGGAATGGATCGCCGTGTTCACCTCACCCCAGAACGCCCCGAAACCCGGATTGGGGTCCAGATCCTGGATCACCGAAACGGTTGGGCCCTGGCCCTCGGCCACATAGCGATAATAGGCCTGCCGCAGGTTCAGGTTTTCGGCAGCGGTGCGTTTCGGCGCGGCGACGGCGCGGATCGTCGCGGTGCGCGCGAAGCCGCAGATCGGCTTCTGGTCGGGATAGGCGCAGACCATCTGCTCGACCGTGAACCCGAGGGCTCGGCGTTCCGGATTGGTCACCTCCAGCCCGTTGCAGATGGTCGGTGTGTCCCATTCGGTCAGTTTCTGAAGATCCGCCAGCGTGATCGCGCTCATCGTTTCCGTCCCTATAATCGGTTGTTCTTGCGTGATTGGATGATTGTTGCTTGGGCAACGATCGTAACAGGGCCGGGCCGTCGAGCAACATGCTTGCGTGGTCGTTCGCGCTCATGGACTGTTGCCGGATGGGCATGGACCGGCGGGAAGGGGGGAGTCTTGGCTTTTGATCTGCTGTGTTTCGGCGAGCCTCTGATGGAGCTGACCCGGGTCAGTCGTGGCGGGGCGCCGGTGTACGTGCCGGGCTATGGCGGCGACACCATGAACTGCGCGATCGCGGCGGCCCGCCAGGGCGCGCGCGCCGGGTACATCTCGGCGCTGGGAGAGGATGCGTTCGGCGTCGAACTCAGGGCTTTGCTGGCGGCGGAGAAGGTCGACGACCGTTTCGTCCGATCCGACCCCGATGCTCCGACCGGCCTCTATGTGATTACGCCCAGCCCGGCCGGGCGGGATTTCGCCTACTACCGGGCCGGCTCCGCCGCGTCTCGCTACCGGCCAGCGGATTTGCCGGCAGATGTTCTCGCCGATACCAAGATCGTTCAGCTCTCCGGCATCAGTCAGGCGATCGGGGAGGGGCCGTGCGACGCCGGCTTCCGGCTGATCGAGGCGGCGCGCGCGGCCGGCTGTCAGGTGGCCTACGATACCAATCTGCGGCTCAAGCTGTGGTCTCTGGAACGGGCGCGGGCGATCATGCACGGGGCGCTGGAACGCTGTACCATCGCGCTGCCGTCGATCGACGATAGCCGGGTTCTGACCGGGCTGGAGGATGCGGATGCGATCGTCGACCTCTACCTCTCGCGCGGCCCGTCCATCGTCGCAATGAAGATGGGGGAGCAGGGGGTTCTGGTCGCCACTGCCTCCCAACGGAGACGGGTGCCGCCGATCAAGGTAACGCCCGTCGATGCGACCGGAGCCGGGGATGCGTTCGGGGGGTCCTTCCTGGCGCGGCTGGCGGCAGGTGACGATCCGTTCACGGCGGCCCGCTACGCCAATGCGGCGGCAGCGCTGACGACGACCGGATACGGTGCGGTGGCCCCGATCCCGAAGGCGCGCGACGTCTGCCTCGCCTTGGAAAGAGGCGAAGGCTGACGTAGTGTGGAAAGAACGTAATCAAAGCTACTGGAGGATTCTATGAGCGTCACCGCGATGAAGTCGGACCGCCCGGCATCGACCCATCCGCTCTCGCCGCTTGAGGTGGTCGAGGTGGCGGTGCCGGAGGACGAGCGGGTCTGGGTGCCCCAGGCGCCGAACGTCTCGTTCCGGCCGCTCTTCTTCAATACGTTGAACGGCCAATGGTGCAACCTGTTGCGGGTGCGCAAGTCCGGTGTGCTGAGCCGGCATCTGCATCCGGCGCCGGTCCACGGCTTTGTGATCAAGGGCAGCTGGCGGTATCTGGAGCATGACTGGGTCGCCACCGAAGGGTCCTATGTCTTCGAGCCGCCGGGCGAGACCCACACGCTTGTGGTTGATGAGGACTGCGAGGAGATGATCACCTTCTTCAACATCACCGGCTGCATGTATTACGTCGACGAGCAGGGCAACAATACCGGATTCGAGGACGTCTTCACCAAGATCGACATGTGCCGCAAACACTATGCGGCCTGCGGTTTGGGGGCGGATTACGTCGACCGGTTCATCCGCTGAACCTGAGCGTCGGGCGCGCATGAAACCGAACAAGCGCATCGGCCTGGTCGCGCATGACGCCAAGAAACGCGACCTTCTGGAGTGGGTCGACGACCATCGCGGCACGCTCGAACGGCATGAGCTCTGGGGGACCGGCACCACCGGCGGTCTGGTTGCGGACCGTCTGGGCCTGCCGGTGCATCGCCTGAAATCCGGTCCGCTGGGCGGCGATCAGCAGATGGGCGCGCTGATCGCGGAAGGCCGGCTCGACGTTCTGATATTCTTCACCGATCCGCTGTCGTCGATGCCGCACGATGTGGATGTCAAAGCCTTGGTCCGCTTGTCGACGGTCTATGGGATCGCCATGGCCTGCAACCGGACGACGGCCGATTTCCTGATCGCGAGCCCGCTTTTCAATGCTGCCTATGAGCCGGTCGACACCGATTATTCGGACTATATTTCGAGACAGTTGGATCGCATCTGAGTTTGGGCTTGAAGCTTTCGATTGTGGCCAGTATCGAAGCCGTACTTTGCGTCGTGGAGGGGAAACCGCCCGGCGGCTTTTGAATCGGCTCCTGAAAGCGAATCATGCAGGTCACGGAAGAAGAGACGAAAGGCGCGTTTAACGACCGGCGGATCCGGTCGGATGTGATGCGAGGCTTCTATGCGGCCTGGGACGCCTCGAGCGCAGGCCGACCAGCACCTGCACGGTCCGACTTCCTTCCGGAGACCTTGGTGACCTGGTGGCCGGACATGTTCCTGGTGGACGTCGCCATCGAAGCCGGACGGCCGGTATTCGCCCACCGACTTTTCGGCAGTTGCCTGGAAAACCGGCTGGGCCGGAAATTGGGCGGCCATGCCCTCGACAGCCAGACCGACATGGAAGTGGGCGATCCTCGGCTGGGGGGGGGTGGGCGCGAACGGGCCTACCAGACCCGTTCCGGGACAATAGCGCCGGCGCATCATTACCTGCGCCTCAAGAATGACGGGGAAGCGCCCAGCGGAATTCGAACGCCTGCTGCTGCCCCTCTCGAACGACGGACGGACGGTCGTCCGACTGCTGGGCGCGGCGCAATACCGGAACCTGCTGACCAACAGGGCCTCCTGATGTCTGATCGCATACCCGAAGAAATAGACTTAGAAGCCGACGATCTGGCGGAAATTCTGGACCGACTCGGTGAAGCGGAACGGAATCGCCTGCCGTTCGGCTTGGTCCTGATGAGCCATTCCGGCGACGTGCTGTACTACAGCGACCGTGAGCGCGAGATGTCAGGCTACCCGCGTGATCCGGTCGGTCTGAATTGGTTGCGGGATGTCGCTCCGTGCATGAACGAGGAGTGGATCGTGGAAGGTTTGGCCCGGTGCCGAGATTGCTGGCGACTCGATTTCATGGTGAGGACGACAGGGGACCATCGGGATCGCAGACAGGAGTTGGATCTTCGGCTTCTGAGCGCGGTCAACGGGCAACGCATGTGGCTGCTCATCCGGCGGATCTAAGCCACGTCGAGCACTGTTGCGGTTCGCCGACCGGCAGGATCGGGCGGAATTCGACTAAATTGAGGCCGATATGTGCGAAACGGCCATTGGTCTATTGACACCTGACACAGGTTCTCCGGTAAGGTGTCGGCGGTTCAATCAACGCTCAAGCGCCTAGATCGACCAAAAGCGGAATAAGAAAAGAAATAATCCGCAACAATCAGGGAGGAAATCTTAAATGGCATTGTCCGTTCTCAAAAAAGTAGGTGCCGTCGCGGCGACCTGCGCAGTTGCACTCACCATGTCCGCAGGCGATGCGGACGCTAAGAAAGTGCGTTGGAAAATGCACTCCGCGTTCGGCACCAACGTGGCCGTGCTCGGTAACGTCGGCATTCGGATCACCGAATGGACCCGCGAGATGTCCGACGGCGACTTCGACATCAAGCTGTTCGAGCCCGGCGCACTGGCCGGTGGCTACGCGTACTACGATCCGATCTCTCAGGGCGCTTTCGAAGCCGCCTACGGCACTCCGGGTGCGAACCAGGGCAAGAACTCCGTGTTCGCGTTCCTGTCCACCTGGCCGTTCGGTCCGGGCGCGCTCGAGTTCAACGCGTGGCTGCAGTACGGCGGCGGCGTCGAGCTCGGAAAGGAATTCTACGGCCGGGACGGCATCGAGTACTTCTACTGCGGCATGATCCCGCCGGAGACCTCGGGCTGGTTCCGTGAGCCGATCGAGAGCCTCGATCAGCTGAAGGGCCTGAAGATGCGGTTCTTCGGTGTCGGCGCGAAGGTCATGCAGAAGCTCGGCGTTTCCACCCAGCAGCTTGCTGGTGGTGACATCTACCCGGCGCTGGAGCTGGGCACGATCGACGCGACCGAGTTCTCCATGCCGGCGATTGACCGGTCCTACGGCTTCTACCAGATCGCGAAGTACAACTACTTCCCCGGCTGGCACCAGCAGTCGACCACCAACGAGGTTCTGTTGAACCGCGAGGCATGGGAGAAGCTGGAGAAGCCGCAGCAGGCGATGTTCAGCACTGCCTGTATGGCGAATATCGGTGTCGAGCTGGCCGAGGGTGAAGCCCTTCAGCCTGCTGCAATGCTCGCGAATATCGCCGATGGCGTGACCAATGTGAGCTGGAGCGACGAGGTCCTGGATACCCTTCGTGAGAAGTGGGAAGAGGTGCTCGCCGAGGAACTCGCCGCCAATCCGGACGTGCAGACTCTCTGGGACAGCTATACCAAGTTCAACGAGAGCTACAAGATCTGGGGCGAAATGGGTTACCTGAAGTAATCCAACCTCTGGAACCGCATCGCTTCGACGTCGGGTTGTCACACTCACGGTGTGACCCCAACGATCCGATGCGGTTCCCAAGACCCGAAAAACGGCGGCGGATCGTCGCCGTTTTTCTCTTGAGCCGGAACTCTCCGAACACGTCGTCTTAGGTTGCTGCCGGGTCTGCGAGAGCCTCGTGGGCTGTGACGTGATGCGGAGTGTTCCCCCACAGGGCAAACAAACTGGACAGAGGTCGATGGGTGGTTTACTGGTTTTAGCGAACGGGTTGGACCGGTTCGCGCGAGAGGTGGGCAAGACGGTCGGGTGGATGATGCTGCCGCTGATCTTCATCATCATGTTCGATGTCGTCACGCGGAAGATCGACTTCACGCGGCTGCTTTTTGCGACGTACACCGCCGAGTCGGGTATCTCCGTCTCGACGATTCTCCAGGACCTGCAATGGCATTTTCACGCCATCTTGCTGATGCTCACCTTCGGTTTCGGCTATCTCGCGAACGCCCATGTTCGGGTCGACGTGTTCCGCGAGTTGCTCTCGAAGACGAAGCAGGCCTGGATTGAGCTCGTCGGACTGGTCCTGCTGGGTGTCCCCTTCGTCATACTGATGATGGTCTATTCGTTCGATATGGTGGCGCTGTCCTTCCATCAGGGCGAGGGGTCGGAGTCCCTGACCGGTATCGGGCAACGGTGGATCATCAAGAGCGTGATGATCATCGGCTTCACGGTGCTGATGATGTCTTTCATCGCAACCATCATCCGCCTGTGCGCCTATCTGTTCGGCAGCCAGTTTCAGCAGGATGAGGGCTCGGGCGGATTGGAAATCTTCGCAGGTGACGCGAAAGAATTGGAAGAGGCGCGCCGCCAGGCGGAGCGCGCTCTCCTGGAAGAGAGTGCCAGACAATGATGGAAATGTGGGAGCTGATCTACGACCACCTCTACGAATTTATCGGCGCGTACATGTTCCTCGCGCTGGCCTTCATGCTGTTCACGGGGCTGCCGGTGGCGATCGCCCTCGGTGGCGTGTCGATGGTGTTCGGCGTTCTCGCGATCGAACTCGGGTTTCTCGACTTCGCGGTGTTCTATCAGGTGATCCAGCGGGTCTGGGGCGGTGACGGTGCGTCGGGTGCCATCCAGAACCCGATCCTGGTGGCGATCCCGTGCTTCGTCTTCATGGGCACCATGCTCGAGAAGTCGAAGGTCGCCGAGGACCTGCTGCATATTCTGCAGGTTATGCTGCGTCGGGTCCCCGGTGCGCTGGCTCTGTCGGTAACCGTGATGGGCACCATCATGGCGGCGACCACCGGCATCATCGGCGCATCGGTGGTTATGATGACCTTGCTGGCGCTGCCGGCAATGCTGACCCGCGGTTACAATCCGGCGCTCGCGACCGGAACCATCGCGGCCTCCGCCACGCTGGGCATTCTCATCCCGCCGTCGATCATGCTTGTGCTGATGGCCAACCTGCTGGCCGTGTCGGTCGGCAACCTGTTCATCGGTGCGATCTTCCCGGGCCTGGTTCTGGCCGGCCTCTACTTCCTCTACATCGTGACCACCTGCACGATCAAACCGCATCTGGCGCCGCCTTTGCCGGACGGAATGATCAAGCTCAATCCGACCCGTGTCTCCAATGTCATCAAATTCCTGGGCGTTGCGGCACTGGCGATCGTCGTGGCGATTGTCGGCGACTCGTCCGGCGTGGCGGAGTGGGTGAACTGGGGTCTGAGTGCGTTCCTGGTGATCTTCCTGGCCTCCATGATCATCGGCCGGGCCGAGGGCAACACCCTGCTCGGGGGGATTCTGAAGGGCTTCGTGCCGCCGATCTTCCTGATCGTGATGGTGCTGGGTTCGATCTTCGCGGGCTGGGCGACCCCGACCGAAGCGGCTGGCGTCGGTGCCTTCGGATCTCTGGTGCTGGCCTGGTTCAACCGGACCCTCAATCGCGAGGTGCTGACCTCGGTGATCCACCGGACGGCCCTCACAACGGCGATGATCTTCTTCATCTTCGTGGGGGCCACGGCGTTCTCGACCATCTTCCGGAACGTCTACGGCGAGGATCTGATCATCGAATTCATCGAGTGGCTGGAGTTGAGCCCCTGGGCGCTCCTGTTCATGCTGATGTTCTCGATCTTCCTGCTGGGTTTCTTCTTCGATTTCCTGGAGATCACCCTGATCATCCTGCCGGTGTTCGCGCCGGTGATCCGGACCCTGGCGCCGGCCTTCGCACCCCATCTCGGGCTCGAGCCGCCGACCAACATGGCGCAGACCCGGCATCTGGAGGAACAGGTGATATACTGGTTCGCCATTCTAGCGGCGACCAATCTACAGACCTCGTTCCTGACGCCACCTTTCGGTTTCGCGCTGTTCTACATGAAGGGCGTGGCACCGTCGGCGGTGAAGATGCAGGACATCTACAAGGGCATCATCCCCTTCGTGCTCCTGCAGGTCATCGGGCTCAGCGCGGTGGTCATGTTCCCGGAACTGGCACTCTGGCTGCCGTCGCAGGTCTTCGGGCGATAGCGAAGCGGCGGTACACACAAGCTCTCGGCGCGGCCGTCCCTTTCGGGGCGGCCGTTCCGCTTTCAAAGGCTTTAGGGACCGCCTAAGCTTTCCTGAACCTGCCGGGGAGCACCGCAAATGGACTTGGATCCGCAATGCCGCGCCATGCTGGAGGCGATCGCCGCGAACGGCTCGCCCTTCGATACCGACGATGCGGTCGAAGCCCGCAGGCTGGTCGCCGCCACCACCAAACCCCTGCCGGATCCGGATCCCCGGTTCTCCGCAGTTCGGGACGGCAGCTTTCCGGGGCCCGGCGGTGCGATCGGGTATCGCTACTACCGCCCAACGGGGATCGCCGCCTGCGGGGCGCCCGCGCTGATCTTCTATCACGGCGGCGGCATGGTCTTCGGCACCCTGGACAGCCACGATCCGATTTGCCGGGCGGCGGCAATCGGGGCGGGGTGCGTGGTGCTCTCCATCGACTACCGGCTGGCGCCCGAGGCGGTTTTCCCGGCGGCCGTGATGGATTCCTGGGCGGCGTTCATGGAGGTGGTCGACCGGGCCGCGAGCTTCGGGATCGATGCGGCGCGGATCGCCGTCGGCGGTGACAGCGCGGGCGGCAACCTGGCGGCGGTGATTTCGTTGATGGCCCGCGACGTCGCCGGTCCCTTGCCGTGTTTCCAGTGGCTGATCTACCCGAACACCGACATGGCGGCGCGGGGCGGCTCGATCGACGCCTTCGCCGACGGCTATTTCCTGACCCGGGACGGACTCGCCTGGATCCAGAAGCTGTACCTCACCTCGGAGGATCAGAAGTTCGACTGGCGCGCCTCACCGCTGCGGGCGCCGAGCCTGGCGCGGGTCGCTCCGGCCCTGGTGCAGACCGCCGGGTTCGATCCGCTGAAGGACGAAGGCACGGCCTACGCCGCCCGCCTGAAGGAGGCCGGGGTGGCGGTTGAGCTGATCGACTATCCGGGGATGATCCACGGATTCATCCGGGCGATCGGTGCGATCGATGTGGCGCAACAGGCGGTCGATGACGGGGTCAAAGCCCTCAAGTCGGCTTTTGCCGCCTGATCACACGGATCAGCGCCTCAAGCCCCAGGGAATAGGAGTCGAGGCCCAGGCCGACGATCATGCCGGCCGACTCCTCGGCCAGCACCGAATGCATGCCGCGCTTCTCGAGATTGGTCATGTGCACTTCGATGTAGGGCAGCCGCACTCCCCGCAGACAGTCCCGCAGGGCGAAGCCCTGATAGAGAAATCCGGCCGGGTTCATCAGCAGGCCGTCGATCCCGTCGCGTGCGGCCTGGTAGATGCGGGTGATCGCCTCGCCCTCGATGTTGGAATAGAAAATGTCGAGGTCGACACCTTTCGACTCCGCTTCGGCACCGATCATCGCGTCCAGTTCCGCCGCCGTGGTGGTGCCGTACAATTCCGGCTGGCGGCGTCCGAGCCATTCCATGTTCGCACCCTGAACCAGCAAGACTCTCATGCCGTTCTCCCCTTTGCTGTAGGTCAGGATGCTATGCGACGATGCGCGCTAAGACAAAGGCCCGGAAACCCGGCGCATATGCAGGAGGATGTCGGATGAGCGAAGCCGTGATGGCGGTCTGGGGCGATGCCGCCCCCGAGGCGGATGCCGAGTTCAGCGAATGGTACCATCGCGAACACGTGCCGCAGCGGGTCGGCTTCCCCGGCTGGCGGTCCGGCCGGCGCTACAAAAAGATCGGACGGGGCAAGCACCGCTATCTCGCCCTCTACGAGGCCGACTCGCTGGCCGCCTTCGACGATCCGGTCTATCGCCATTCGCTGGACAATCCGACCGAATGGACCAAGCGGATGATGCCGCATTTCCGGAATTTCATCCGCTCGGTCTGCCGTGTCCGGTTCGTCTCGGGCGAGGTGGCGGGTTCGGTGCTCGCCACCATCCGCTACGCACCGCCGGACGGGCAGGCTGAACCGATCGCCCGCTGGATTTCCGGTCTGGCCCTGCACGACCTGCGGGAACGGGAAGGCATCACCCGGGTCGCATTCTGGCAGTCGGATCTGGACCGATCTCTGGTCGGCACCACCGAGCAGAAGATCCGTAAGGGGGCGGACGGAAAGGCGCCATTCACCGCCGTGATCGAGGGCACCGACGAGAGCTTCGTGCGGGCTGCCCTCGAGGAAAGCGGCATCGAGGCCGGATTGGCGGAACGCGAGGCCCGCGACGTCACCATCGGCGTCTACCGGCTGATGTTCGCGCTGGGGGGATAGGGGTCAGCTCATCTCGGCCAGCCTTTTGTAAAGGTACCCCCGGCTGACTCCGAGCAGTTCCGCGGCCCGTTTCTTGTTGCCGTGCGTGGTCTCCAGCGCCTGCCGGATCAATCCTTCCTCGACGCTTTCCAGGCGCCGCTTCAACGGTGCGCGCGGACCGGTGCTGGGTGCCGCCGCGAGGTCGGCCAGATCCTCGGCTGTCAACTCGGGACCTTCGGCGAAGATGGCGGCCTTCTGGATCACGTTGATCAGCTCCCGCACGTTCCCCGGCCAGGAATGCCGCGCCAGCACCGCCAGCGCATCCGGCCGGAGCCCGCGCACGGCCAGCCCGTGGCGGTCGGCGGTTCGGTCGAGGATGGCGCGGGCGATCACCGGGATATCCTCGACCCGCTCCCGCAAGGGCGGGGTGGTCAGGGTCACGACCCCGATGCGGAAATAGAGATCGGCCCGGAACCTCTCCTCCGCGATCAGCTTCTCCAGCGGGCGGTTGGTGGCCGTCACCAGGCGGAAATCGGCCTGCCGCGGGACGGTGCCTCCGAGCCGCTCGAACCGGCCCTCGTCCAGAACCCGCAGCATCTTGGCCTGGGTCTCGGCGGACATGTCGCCGATCTCGTCCAGGAAGAAGGTGCCGCCGTCGGCCGCTTCCAGCTTGCCGGGACGGCCCTTGGCCTGGGCGCCGGTGAAGGCGCCCGGCTCGGTGCCGAACAGCTCGGACTCGACCAGGGTCTCGGGCAGGGCGGCGGCGTTCAGCATCACCAGCGGGCCGCTCCCGCGGTCGGACAGTCCGTGCAGGGCGTGGGCCACCAGCTCCTTGCCGGTCCCGCTTTCGCCCCGGATCAGGACCGGCACGTCCAGGGGCGCGACGCGGGCAATGTCGGATTTGAGCTTTGTGATCGCCGGGCTGTCGCCGATCAGGGCATCTAGCGGGTCAGGTCGGCCGCGCAGTGCCGCCAACTCCCGTTTGTAGTGATCGACCTGGGCCCGCAGGCGCGCGATCTCCCGGCCGAAGGCTGCCGCCTGTTCCGGACCCTTGAACATCACCTGTCCGATGGCGCCCAGCACGGTGCCGTCGCGCTTGATCGGGAACCGGCTGACCACCCGGTCGATCCCGCGCATGTTCTGAACCTGTCCGATCTCGGCGCGGCCGCTGCGCGCGACCTCCGGCAGACGGGTGTTCTCGATCACCTGGTCGGCCGGCTGGCCCAAGCCTTCGCCGCGCTTGATCCCGAAGAACCGCGCATGCACCGGACTGACCCAGCGCAGGCGCCCCTCGGTATCGACCACGGTGATCGCCTCATAAGGATTGGTCAAAAAGTGCGAGAGGATATCATGGGCGAATGCGACCGATCCCGCGAAGTCCGCCAGCGGATCCTCAGCCCCGCTGGGCCACAGCATGTGCAGCACGGCGGCCTCGCCGGGAATCGACAGGATCGACCATGTGCGGTCCTCTTGTGCGAATGTCCAGAGGCGACGGGTCCGGCCGGACGCTTGAAGCGCTGTTCCGATGTCAGGCTCCACGGTCACATCCGCATACTGGATGTGGCCGTCAACGGACAGCAGGACGAGATGAGGAGGTGTGTTCACAGAAAGAACAATAGACAGATACAGTGTCTTCTTCAAGAACAGATGAAAGATTTAACCATCTGTTTTAACGGTATTTTTAGTCTGGCATGTAGGTTGCTATAAGTTGGTTCGGAGGAAACAAGATGTCCACGACGACACCAGATGCGCCCGGGTCCGGCCTGCCCATGGATCGGTTGCCGCCACCGCCCGCGACCGCACCCTTCGCTCTGCTCGAGGGGGTGCGGGTGCTCGACCTGACCACCTCGGTGGCGGGGCCCTATGCCACCATGCTGCTGGGCGACTACGGCGCCGAGGTGGTGAAGGTTGAGCGGCCCCGGACCGGCGACGATGCGCGTCACTGGGGACCTCCCTTCCTGGACGGCGAGTCGCTCTGGTTCCTGTCCGTCAATCGGAACAAGTGCAGCGTGACCCTCGATTACCGTGATGGTCCGGGGCGGGCCTTGTTCGAGGATCTGGTGCGGGCCAGCGACGTGGTCGTCACCAATCAGGTGCCCCGTGTGCAGGAAAAGCTGGGCGCCGACTACGAAACCCTCAAGGCGCTTAAGCCGGATCTGATCTTTGCGGCGCTCACCGGTTTCGGCCTGACCGGATCCCGCAAGGACAAGCTGTGCTACGACCTGATCGCCGAGGGCTATTCCGGCGTCATGGATCTGACGGGCGAGTTCGAGAATCCGCCCCAGAAGGTCGGCACGCCGGCGGCGGATCTGCTGGCCGGACACGATCTGGCGCTCGCGGTGGTCTCCGCATTGTTCGCGCATCGGCAGACCGGGCAGGGGCGTCTGATCGACATCTCCCTGGTCGAGAGCATGACCCGCTTCATGGCCCCGCGCCTTGTCAGCTATCTGGGCTCGGGCGAGTTGCCGCGCCGTTCCGGTGCACGGGACAGCGTGATCTCGATCTATCAGGTGTTCGAAACGGCGGATCAGCCGATGACCCTGGCGATCGGCAATGACGGCATCTGGAAGCGGTTCTGGGTGGCCCTCGGTGAGCCCGAAATGGCGGACAATCCGGCCCATGCGACCAATGCGGACCGGCGCGCCGTGCGCGAGGCGATCGTGGGCGAGATTCAAGACCGGCTGGTGACGCGCGGGCGCGCCGACTGGCTGGCGCTGTTCGAGAGCGCGGGGGTGCCGGCCGGGCCGATTCAACGGCTGGACGAGGTGGCGGAAGATCCGGGGCTGGCGGAACGCGGGTTTCTGTACGCCCAGCCGCGACCCGGCAAGCCGGATGCCCCGCAACTGAACACCGGCGTGCACCTGGACGGTTCGCCGAACAGCCCGCGAATGCCACCACCGGGCCTTGGGGCGGACGCGGACGCTGTGCTCGGCGACTGGCTCGGGTACGATGCGGACAAGATCACCGAGGTCCGGGCCGCCGGCGCCCTCGGCTGAAACCGATACTGGGAAGGAAAGACCAGATGGCCTTTGAGTCCATTCTGTACGAGGAAGACGGCCCGATCGGCTGGATCACCCTGAACCGGCCGGATGACGGCAACATGTTCACGCCCGAAATGTGCCATGAGATCCGAGACTGTATCGAGGGCATCCGGCGCGAGACCCGCACCCGTGTGGTGGTGCTGACCGGGGCAGGCGACAAGTTCTTCTGCATCGGCGGTCGCAAGGAAGGTATGGAGGACACCACGCTCTATGCCGGTGTGCTGCCGACGCTGGAGATGTACGAGGCGATCGACAAACTGCAGAAGCCGGTGATCGCCATGGTCAACGGGTTCGCGGTCGGCGGCGGCAACGTGCTCCAGGTGGTCTGTGATCTGACCATCGCCAAGCAGTCCGCGGTCTTCCGTCAGGTCGGCCCGATGATGGGCAGCTTCGACAGCGGCTACGGCACCTGGTACCTGGAAGACGCCATCGGCAAGAAGCGCGCGAAGGAGATGTGGTACACCAACCGCAAGATCTCCGCCGATCTGGCGCTCGACTGGGGTTTGGTGAACCGGGTCGTACCGGACGATGTCCTCCGGGAGGAGACCCGCGCCTGGGCGCTGGAGATTGCCGAGCGGGGTCCGTTTGCGCTGGCCGCCGTCAAGGGCGCGTTCAACGCGCGGCATGGCGGGGTCGGCGGCATGGGCCGGATGGCCCACGATCAGCTCCTGCGGCTGTACCTGAAGACCGACGAGGCCAAGGAGCTTTCGGCCAGCATGGGCGAGCGGCGCAAGCCCGATCCCGACAAGTTCGGTCATTGAGTGGACGGACGCTGACATGAGTCGTCTGCTCACCCTGCACGACCCGGCTGTCGCCAACGCCTATCGCGCGGCCGGTCTCTGGCATGACGAGACGTTCTACGCGCTGCTCTCCAAGCACGCGGCGGCCCGGCCGGGCGGCCATGCGCTTCGCGACGGCGTCCGCCGTCTGACCTGGGCCGAGCTCAAGGCCTGGGTCGATGCGATCGCCGATACGCTGCATGAGACCGGCGTGCGGAGCGGGGAACGGGTGGCGCTGTGGGGCTCGAACCGGGCGGAGATCGTCGCCTGCTTTCTGGCCTGCTCCCGGAACGGCTATGTCTGCAACCCCTCACTCCACCGGAACTACACGGTCGAGGAGATCACCGGCCTGCTGCACCGGGTGCGCGCCACGGTGGCGGTCGTGGAAGAGGGCTGGGGCGCGGACACCGACCGGCACGATCCCTTCGGGCCGATCACGGCCCTGCCGGACATGCGCCGTGTGTTTCGGCTTCCCAAAGCGCGGGAGAGTGGCGATCTGCCGCCGCCCGGCACGCGGCCGCGCCACCTGCGCGCGCCCGACCCGAACGCCGACAGCGTCTGCTATCTCGCCTTCACCAGCGGCACCACCGGCGCGCCGAAGGGCGTGATGCATTGCGACAACTCGCTGCTGGCCAACTGCCGGGATCTGGTGGCGGACTGGGACCACGATCACGAGACCGTCCTGCTGTCGCTCTCGCCGCTGAGCCATCACATCGCCTGGGTCGCGGTCGGCCAGGCCATGGTGGCGGGGATGGAACTGGTGGTCGACGATCCGGGCCCCGGTCTGAGCCGGCTCGACTGGATGCTCGAGAGCGGGGCGACCTACGTCATGGGGGTGCCGACCCATGCGATGGACATTCAGGCCGAGCAGGCCCGGCGCGGGATCGCCAAGCTGGGTGCCGTGGATCTGTTCTACATGGCCGGCGCCCCGATCCCGCCCGCCGTGGCCGAGCGGTTCCTGCAGCAGGGGATCCGGCCGCAGAACATCTACGGCATGACCGAGAACTCCTCCCATCAGTACACCCACCCCCATGACGATGCGGTCACCGTATGCACCACCTGCGGGCGCGGCGGTCCGGCCTATTCGGTGCGGATCTTCGATCAGGAGAACCCGGACATCAAGGTTCCCTCGGGCACCATCGGGCAGATCGGCGGCAAGGGGGCGGCGCTGATGCTGGGCTATTTCGACAACCAGGAGGCCACCGAGCGATCCTTCAACGCCGACGGATGGTTCCTGTCCGGCGATCTGGGCGTGCTGGATGCGGCCGGGAATCTGTCCATCGTCGGTCGGCTGAAGGACGTGGTGATCCGGGGCGGCCACAACATCTTCCCGGCCCGGGTCGAGGATCTGGCGGTCAAACATCCCGCCATCGCCAAGGCCGCAGCCTTTCCGGTGCCGGACGAGCGGCTGGGCGAGCGGCTGTGTCTGGCCGTGCTGCTGTCGGGGGACACCGCTCCCGATGCCGATGCGGTCTTGCATCACCTTTACGCGACCGGGCTGTCGAAATACGACATGCCGGAATACTTCCTGGTGATGGACGCGTTTCCGATGACCCCCAGCGGCAAGATCCTGAAGCGGGAACTGGCGGACTGGGCGAAAGCCGGACGGATCGCGCCCGCGCCCTGCCGGTTCACGGCGCCCGAAATCCTGCCGAGAAACCACAAGGAGGGGGCGACCCCATGAGTTTGAGCCTGGAGATCCGAGATCGCATCGCGATCCTGACCCTCGACCGCCAGGATGCGCTGAACGCCCTGAATTTCGCGCTGATCGGCGAGATCTCTGCCAAGCTCGAGCAGGTCGCAGCGTCGGACGCGCGGGGGCTGATCGTCACCGGGGCCGGGCCGAAGGCGTTCTGCGCGGGGGCCGATATCAAGGAGCTGATGGGCCGGGATCTGATGGCCCAGAAACGCGGCGCCGAACTGGGGCAGCGGACCTTTCAGAAGATCGCCGATCTGGAGATCCCGTCGCTGGCGCTGATCAACGGGTTCTGTTTCGGCGGCGGGCTGGAGATGGCTCTGGGCTGCACCTTCCGGCTGGCGGTGCCGAAGGCCAAGATGGGTCTGCCGGAGATCAAGCTGGGGCTGATTCCGGGATATGGCGGCACCCAGCGCCTGCCGCGCCTGATCGGCGAGGGAAGGGCCCTGGACATGATCCTGTCGGGCCGGTTCGTCGGCGCCGAGGAGGCGGAGCGGATCGGGCTGGTCACAAAGCTGACCGAGACCGAGGATCCGATGGGGGAGGCGATTGCGTATCTCGCTGCCGTCACCCAGTACGGCCTGCCGGCCCTGGCGCTGGCAAAATCGGCGGTGGCCCGGGCGCTGGATCTGCCGGTTGTCGAGGGTCTGAAGATCGAGGCGGACCTCTCGACCCTGGCCTTCAACACCGAGGACGCCAATGAGGGGCTGGCCGCCTTCGTCGAAAAACGCCCTGCCGTCTTCAAGGACCGATGAGCATGCATCAGACCGTACTGGATCGCCTGGACGAGAGCCTGGATCTGCCCGAGGACGAGCGGATGGTGCTCGAGAGCGTCAAGCAGCTGGCGGCCGACAAGATCGCGCCGCGGGCCGCCGACTACGACCGGAGCTCGATCTTTCCCCAGGACAATATCGACGAGATGAACGCGCTGGGCATGAACGCGATGTTCGTGCCGGAGGCATATGGCGGGCTGGGGTTGAGCTACACCGTCTATCTGGCCTGCGTGCGGGAGATCTCGAAGGCCTGTGCCTCCACCGGTATCATCTGGGCGACCAATTTCCACGGCATGAAGCCGGTGATGGATTTCGGCACCGAGGCGCAGAAGCAGCGGATTCTGCCGACCATCGCCGAGGGCGGGCTGGGCTCGCTCTGCATCACCGAGCCGACCGCCGGGTCCGACGCCACCGGCATGAAGACCCGGTTCACGCCCAAGGGCAACGACACGGTCGTGGTAAACGGCGGCAAGATCTTCATCTCGAACGGAGACGTGGCGGACCATCTGCTGGTGTTTGGCAAATGGAGCGAGATCGACGATCCCAAGGGCGCGATCACCGCCCTGGTGGTCGACAAGGGCACGCCGGGCCTCAACGTGCTCCGCAAGGAAGAGAAGATGGGACACAGGGCCGCCACCACGGTGGCGCTGTCCTTCGAGGACATGGAGGTCAGCCGCGACAATGTGATCGGCGCGCCGGGCGAAGGCCTGAAGATCCTGCTCGCCTCGCTGAACAAGTCCCGGCCCAGCGTGGCGGCCCAGGCGCTCGGGATCGCACGCGCGGCCTTCGATGACTCGATCGCCTATATCAACGATCGCAAGCAGTCGGGCCGCCGGATCATCGATTTCCAGGGCATTCAGTTCACGCTGGCCGATCTTGCGACCGATCTGGCCATGTGCGAGGGCTGGCTGTGGCGGATCGGCAGGATGGTGGATGCGGGCGCCACCGATTTCGGGATCGAGGCCTCGATGCTGAAGATGCGTGGCTCCGACCTCGCCATGAAGATCTCGGACGAGGCGGTTCAGCTCCACGGCGGCTACGGCTACTGCCAGGACTATCGGGTCGAGCGGCTGATGCGGGACGCCAAGATCACCCAGATCTGGGAGGGCACCAACCAGATCCATCGCCAACTGATCGGCCGCCACTTTGCGGAGCGGCTCCGATGAACCAGCCCACCACCGTCATTGCCGCGCAGGCGCGAACCCAAGGGGCCATCGGAACGCGGCGACCGGGATTACCGGTGGCGCGAGACTGACGAAGAGAGGGCGGGCGATGACCGCCGGGGAGAGGATTGAATGACCGAAATCAGCACCGTCGGCGTCTGCGGCGCCGGAACCATGGGGGCGGGGATCGCCATCGTCGCGGCCCGTGCCGGCCATCGTGTCGTCCTCTACGATACCAAGACCGAGACCCTGGAGCGCGCCGCCACGCAGACCGCCGGGTTCTTCGGGAAATCGGTCGAGCGCGGCAAGCTGACCCAGGAGCAGGTGGACGGCTTCCTCGGGGCCTATACCCGGACGACCGATATCAACGCGCTGGCCGACTGCGATCTGGTGATCGAAGCGGTGTTCGAGAACCTGGTGGTGAAACGGGAGCTGTTCGGGAAACTGAACGGTATTTGCCCCGCGCACACGATCTTCGCCTCCAACACCTCGACCCTGTCGATCACCGAGATCGCCGGGGGCTGCGGGCGGGAGGACCGGGTGGTGGGCATGCATTTCTGCCTGCCGGCCCAGCTCATGAAGCTGGTCGAGATGTCGCCCGGGCTGAACACCTCACCGGACAGTTTCCGGACGGCGTGGGCGTTCTGCGAGGCGCTGGGTCAGCGGCCGGTCAGGACCAAGGACAGCCCGGGGTTCGTGCTGAACTACTTCCTGGTGCCGTTCAACAACGACGTGATCCGGATGGTCGAGGCCGGGGTGGCGGAGCCCGCCGATATCGACCGGGCGATTAAGGCCGGGCTCGGCTACAAGATGGGACCCTGCGAGCTGCTGGACCTGATCGGGCTCGACACCCAGGTGCTGCTCTGCGAGGCGTTCTACGACGTCACCCATGATGCGCGCTGCGCCGCACCGCCCCTGCTGAAGCGCATGGTGGCCGCCGGCCATCTGGGCCGGAAATCAGGGCGCGGATTCTTCCAGTACGACAAAGACGCGATGTTCGGGGGCTGAGACATGAACACATTTCAGATCATCGATGCGGGCGAGAGCCGGTCCTTTCCGCTGGGCGACCCGTTCCGCGATGCCGCCGGAGACAGCGGCGACATTCTGGTCTTTCTCGGCGCTGGCGCCACAGCGGCGTACCGACCCGATGCGTCGAAGACGGCCATTCTGGTCGAGCTTGGCACCGAATGCCTGGGCGTGGCGACTGGCGAGTCGCGCGGCGAGGAAGGGTCGAACGCGCTCGGCGTCGCGCGCTTCCGGCTGGGCGACGGAGAGCCGAGCGACCTGATCGAGCTGGTCCGGCAGCCGGCGACCGATCCAAAGGCCCTGGACGCGGCGAAGGCCCTGCTGGAGGGCGCCGGATTCCAGGTCTCGGTCTGTGCCGATTTCGCCGGACGGATTCTCGACCGGCTGATCCGTCCCTATTACAACGAAGCGCTGGCCAAGCTGGACGAGGGTCTGGCCAGCGCCTCCGACATGGATCTGACCGTCAAGCTGGGCCTTGGATATCCGGAAGGGCCGATCGAGCTGCTGGAGCGGACCGGCCTGCACCATCATCACGACGTGACCCAGGCGCTGTTCGAGGTCTATGGCACCAAGCACTATGCGCCCGCCCGCCGGGCTAAGGTGGCTAAGCAACGCTCGGAGCAGGGATCGTGACCGGACCCGGGAGGCCGGCCCGGAAACCGCTGAAGGGCGTCCGCGTTCTCGACTTCTCGACCCTGCTGCCGGGGCCGATGGCGACCCTGCTGCTGGCGGAGGCCGGTGCCGAGGTCATCAAGGTCGAGCGCCCCGGAACCGGCGAGGACATGCGGCAGTACCCGCCCATGCTGACCGCCGACACCGGGGTCAATTTCGCGCTTTTGAACCGGGGAAAACGTTCCCTGACATCGGATCTGAAGAATCCAGAAGAAATCATAAAAATCAAAGTTTTACTAAAACAAACTGATGTGTTGATCGAACAGTTTCGACCCGGTGTGATGGCCCGATTGGGGCTGGGATACGAGGACCTTAAAGCGATCAACCCGGCGCTGGTCTACTGTTCGATCACCGGCTACGGCCAGACCGGGCCGAAGGCCGATGTGGCGGCGCATGATCTCAATTACATCGCCGAGGCGGGGCTGCTGGGACTCGGCGCCGATGCCTCCGGCGCGCCGGTGCTGCCGCCGGCCCTGATCGCGGATATCGCCGGTGGAACCTACCCGGCGGTGATCTCGATCCTGATGGCCCTGCGCGAGGCGGAGCGGACCGGCGAGGGGGCGCATCTGGACATCGCCATGTCCGACAACATGTTCGCCTTCATGTACTGGGCACTGGGGGAGCGGGAGGTGCAGGGCAAGGACCCGGTTCCGGGCGGTGAGCTGGTCACCGGCGGCTCGCCCCGCTATCAGATCTACCGCTGCGCCGACGGCCGCTACATGGCGGCGGCCCCGCTGGAGCCGAAGTTCTGGGCGAACTTCTGCCGGGTGATCGAGCTTCCCGAGGCGCTCTGCGACGACCGCACGGATCCACTCGCCACCAAGACCGCGATCGCCGAGATCGTGGCCGGGCGCAGCAGCGCTGACTGGGAGATCGCTTTCGACGGTGTCGATGCCTGCGTCGCCATCGTGCGCACGCTCTCCGAGGCTGCGGCCGATCCGCATTTTCAGGCGCGCGGCCTGTTCAGAGGGACGATGGCCGTGGGCGACCGCACCGTGACGCCGCTGCCGGTGCCGATCGCGCCGATCTACCGGGATCCGGACGGCGGGGCGGTGCCGCCGGCACTGGGCGAAATGAATGCCGAGGGGGAGAACTGAGCATGCTTGCAGTACGGATGGCGGCGTTCGGAGCGCCCGCGACGGCAACCCTCGAGGATCTGCCGACGCCGGAACCCGGCAAGGGCGAGGTTCGGGTGGCGATGCGGGCTGCGGGGGTGAACTATCCCGACCTGCTGGTGATGACCGGCGCCTATCAGCACAAGCCCCCGCTGCCCTTCACCCCCGGCAAGGAACTGGCGGGCGTGGTCGACGCGGTCGGCGCCGGCGTGCGCGGGCTGGAGGTCGGCGATCGGGTGATGGTCCAGGTGGAATACGGCGCCTTCGCCGAGCAGGTGATCGCGACCGAAGCCCAGTGCTTCCGAATTCCCGACGGCATGAGTTTCGTGGACGCCGCAGCCATGGGGCTGGTCTATCAGACCGGCTGGTTCGCCCTGTTCGACCGGGCGCGGATGGCGCCGGGAGACGTGGTTCTGGTCCTTGGGGCCACCGGCGGGGTCGGTCTCGCCACCATCCAGATCGCCAAGGCGATGGGTGCGGGAACCGTTCTGGCCGGTGTCAGTACGATGTCGAAGGCGCAGGCGGCTTTGGACGCCGGGGCGGACCATGTGATCGACCTGTCGGTCGAGAACCTGCGCGACGGCCTGCGGGAGCAGGTGATGGCCGTGACCGACGGGCACGGCGCCGATGTCTGCATCGATCCGCTTGGTGGCGATCCGTTCGACGCGGCCATGCGGGCCCTGGCGTGGTGCGGCCGGATGGTGGTGGTCGGGTTCGCGGCTGGGCGGATTCCAGTGGTCAAGGCGAACTATCTTCTGGTCAAGAACATCGAGGTCTCTGGCCTGCAATGGTCGGATTATCGGGACCGGACGCCGGACCGGATGCGCGAGGCCCAGGCCGATATTTTCCGGCTCCACGCCGAGGGCAAGCTGTCCCCGCATGTGATGGAGCGATTCTCCCTTGATCGGGTCGCCGATGCGATGGCCGTGATCGAGGAGCGCCGGGTCACCGGGAAGGTCGTGCTAGAGCGCTAGGCGGTCCTGGAATCCCATGGGTCGCAGGGCTAGGCTGTTGGCTATTGACCCCGCACCTCATGCCGGAGCGCCTGCCGATGGAACCGACCGGTCCCGCCGATCTGATCGTCACCAATGGGAAGATCGCGACCCTTGATGCGAGCGACCGCGTCGCCCAGGCCCTCGCCATCAAGGGCGACAGATTCCAGGCCGTTGGCCGGGCTGAAGAAATCGAACGCCTCGCCGGGCCGGAGACCCGCCGGATCGATGCGGGCGGGAAGCTGGTGGTCCCCGGGCTGATCGACGGCCACGCCCATCTGGACCGGGAGGGTCTGAAGGAGATCCTGCCATCCCTGTCCGGCTGCCGCTCCATCGCCGACGTGCTGGACCGCATCCGGGAGATCGCAGCGCGGACGCCGAAGGGGGAATGGATCGTCACCATGCCGATCGGTGAGCCGCCATTCTACCAGGGCGTTCCCGAGAACCTGGCGGAGGCCAGGTTTCCGACCCGCCAGGAGCTCGACACCGCCGCCCCCGACCACCCGGTCTACATCCGGCCCATCTGGGGGCACTGGCGCAACACCCTGCCGCTGGTGTCGGTCGCGAACACGCTGGCTCTGGAGCGGGCCGGGATCACCCGGGACACCATGCCGCCCGCACCGTCGGTCGAGATCGGCAAGGACCCTCTGACCGGCGAGCCGAACGGGAGTCTCCGGGAGTTCATCTACAAGCCCCTGGTCGAAAAGACCCTGATGCGCGGCATTCCCAGATTCACCCTGGACGACCGGATCGCCGGGCTGAAGCGGTCCATGGAGGTCTACAACAGCCTCGGCACCACGAGCGTGTTCGAGGGGCATGGCGTGGCCGGAGAGGTGTTCGCGGCCTATCAGCACCTGCGGGAGGAGGGACCGCTTCCGGTCCGTTCGCAGCTGATGTTCTCCCCGGCCTGGCTTGGTGTGGACGCCGAAGCCGTGCGCGATCTGCTGGTCGACTGGGGGCGCTGGCTGGCACGTCGGGGCCTCGGGGATGCGTATCTCCGCATGGCCGGGATCTATACCGAGTCCGACTATTCCGAGGAGAACCGGTTGCGGGCCCTGTGCGGCCCCTATACGGGCTGGGCCGGCTTCAATTTCGACAGCGCGCTGCCGGAAGATGTCATGATCGAGATGATGGTCGAGGCGGCCCGGAATGGAATTCGTGTCGGGTCCTTCTCGCCCCGGATCCTGGAGCTCTACGAGCAGGTGCATCGGCGTGCGAAGATCGACGACCAGCGCTGGATCATCGAGCATATCGGCATGTTCACCGCTGACGAGATCAAGCGGGTCCGCGATCTGGGCCTGGTGCTGCAATCCTACTCGACCAAATGGATCGAGCAGGACGGAGAGGCCCTGCGGGTGCAGCTCGGCGAGGACCGGGTCGGTCAGGTCCTGCCACTGCGGGATCTGGTGGATGCGGGGGTGCACGTCTCGCTCGCCACCGACAACGTGCCGCCGAGCCTGTTCGTGCCGATCGGACACGCGGTCTCGCGTCTGACCGAGCAGGGCCGGGTCCTGGGGCCGGATCAGAAACTCTCGCGCATGGAGGCATTGGCCGCCGCGAGCCGCGAGGGAGCCTGGCTGAGTTTCGAGGAAGACGAGAAGGGCACCATCGAGCCTGGGAAGCTGGCCGATCTTGCCGTCCTGTCGGAGGACCTGCTGGAGGCCGACGAGGCGCGGATACCCGGCATCGTCTCGGATCTGACCGTCACCGGCGGCCGGGTGGTGTTCGACCGGGACGCGGTCGGGTAGCGGTCAGGTCGTCAGCGTCCGGCGCACGGCGTCGCGCCAGCCCGCCAGCTTGGCGTCGCGCGCCGCCGTCGGCATGGTGGGTTCGAACCGGCGGTCGAGCCGCCACTGTCTGGCGAATCCCTCCTGATCCGGCCAGACCCCGGCCTTCGAACCGGCCAGCCACGCGGCCCCGAGCGCCGTGGTCTCCAGCACCACCGGGCGGTCGGCGGGGGCGGCCAGAATGTCGGTCAGACGCTGCATCATCCAGTCATTGGCGACCATGCCGCCATCGACCCGCAGGACCATGTTCGCCTCGCCGATTCCGGTGCTGTCGGCGCGCATGGCGTCGACCAGATCGGCGGTCTGATAGCAGACCGATTCCAGGGCCGCCTTGGCGAGTTCCTTCGGCCCGGTGCCGCGGGTCAGGCCGAACAGGGCGCCGCGCGCATTCGGGTCCCAGTGCGGCGCGCCCAGGCCGGTGAAGGCGGGAACCAGATAGACGTCCTGTTCGGGATCGGCGTCGTCGGCCATGCGGGCGGTCTGATCGGCCCGCTCGACCACGCCCAGCCCGTCACGCAGCCACTGGACGGCGGCGCCGGCCACGAAGATCGCCCCCTCCAGCGCATAGGTCGGCTTGCCCTCCAACCGGTAGGCGATGGTGGTCAGCAGCCGGTGCTTCGAGTGCACCCGGACGTCGCCGGTGTTGAGCAACGCGAAACAGCCGGTGCCGTAGGTCGATTTCACCATGCCCGGAGAGAAGCAGGCCTGCCCCAGGGTCGCCGCCTGCTGATCGCCCGCCACGCCCAGGATGCGCACCTCTGCGCCGAACAGCGCCCGGTCGGTGACCCCGAACTCGGCGGCGCTGTCCAGCACCTCCGGCAGCATGGCGCGCGGAATCCGCAGCATCTTCAGGATATCGTCGTCCCAGTCGTTCTTCTGGATATCGAAGAGCAGGGTGCGGCTGGCATTGGTGGCATCGGTCACGTGGCGCGTGCCGCCGGTCAGGTGCCAGATCAGGAAGCTGTCCACGGTGCCGAAAGCCAACTCCCCGGCATCGGCGCGGGCGCGGGCGCCGGGGACGGTGTCGAGAATCCAGGCGAGCTTGGTACCGGAAAAGTAGGGGTCGAGCAGCAGGCCGGTGCGCTCGGAGACCATCGCCTCGTTGCCCTCGGCCTTCAGCCCGGCACAGAACTCCGCCGTCCGCCGGTCCTGCCAGACGATGGCCCGGTGGATCGCCTCGCCGGTCTTGCGGTCCCAGACCACGGTGGTTTCGCGCTGGTTCGTGATGCCGATCCCGGCCAGGTCGGCGGCGTTCAGTCCGGAATCCGCCAGCGCCAGCCGCACGGTGTCGACGGTGGTCCGCCACAGATCCTCGGCGTCATGTTCGACCCAGCCGGATTTGGGGAAATGCTGCGGGAACTCCTGCTGGCCGGTGCCGCGCACCGAAAACCGGTCGTCGAACACGATGGCCCGTGTGGATGTGGTTCCCTGATCGATCGCCAGGACATAGCCGCTCATGCGTTTCCCCTTCAGTGTCCGTCTTGTCTTCTTTGATCGCCCCGGCTTGCCGCGGGGTTCGAAATCGTACTCTATTCCAGCCGGTTATTCAGCGGCAGCGGCCCGGGTACCGATCTCCCTGTCCATGAACGCCGACAGCTTCTCCACCTGAGGCTTGCTGAGGCGTAGGCCGAGTTTGGTCCGCCGCCACAGCATGTCCTCGGCCGTCCGGGCCCATTCGTGAGCCATGCCGTAGCGCACTTCCGCTTCGGTCAGGTCGTGACCGAACAGCTCCCCGAGATCGGCCATCGACTTGGCGTCGCCCAGGATCCCCCGCGCCTTGGTCCCGTAGAGTCGGGTCAGCCTGCGGGCGTGCGCCTCGCTCAGGAATGGATAATCCGCGGCGAGTTGCCGGGCGTGGTCACCGTGCCCGGTCACTGGAAAATCACCGCCGGGCAACGGCGCGGAGGCCGTCCAGGCCGCGCCCTTTCGGCCGAGATTGGCTTCGATCTTCTCCAGCATCGAGCCCGCGAGCCGCCGGAAGGTGGTGATCTTGCCGCCGAAGATATTGATCAGCGGCGGGCCGTCGGTTTCCTGCTCCCGCAAGACATAGTCTCGGGTCGCCTCCTGGGCCTTGCCGGCACCGTCGTCGAACAGGGGCCGCACGCCGGAATAGGTCCAGACCACGTCATCGGGTGTGATCGGTTCGGCGAAGTACTCGCTCGCCGCCGCGCAGAGATAACGGATTTCCTCGTCCGTGATCTTCGCCTTACTCGGATCGGCGGACCGGTCGCCGCCCTCGTAATCCTTATCGGTGGTGCCGACCAGGGTCAGGTCTTCCTCATAGGGAATCGCGAAGATGATCCGGCCGTCGGAATTCTGGAAAATATAGCTGCGATCGTGGTCGAACAGGCGCTTCACCACGATGTGACTGCCCTGGACCAGACGCACATTTCGCGCGTCATTCTTTCCTGCGGCGCCGTTCAGCACCCGGTCGACCCATGGGCCGGCGGCGTTCACAACCAGCCTTGCCGTGCGCGTCAGGATGTCTCCGGTGCGGGTGTCGCGCAGGGTGATCCGCCAGAGCTCACCATCACGACGCAGTCCGGTCACCTGGGTGCGGGTCAGGATCTCCGCCCCCCGATCCGCTGCATCTCGGGCGTTCAGGATCACCATGCGCACGTCGTCGACCGTGCAGTCGGAGTACTCGAACCCTCTTGTGAACAGCGGCTTCAGTGGTTTGCCCGCCTCGTCGGTGACCATGTTCAGCGTGCGGGTCGGCGGCAGCAGCTTCCGGCCCCCCAGATTGTCGTACAGGAACAGACCCAGCCGCAGCAGCCAGGCCGGACGCAGGCCCTTGTGATGCGGCAGGATGAACCGCATCGGCCGGATGATGTGCGGCGCGTTCTTCCACAACACCTCCCGCTCCATCAGGGATTCCCGGACCAGTCGGAACTCGTAGTGTTCCAGGTAGCGCAGCCCGCCGTGGATCAGTTTGGTCGACCAGGACGAGGTGCCGCTGCCCAGATCGTTCATTTCGGCCAGAGACACGGAATACCCTCGGCCGGCCGCGTCGCGGGCGATGCCGCAGCCGTTGATGCCACCGCCGACAACGAAGATGTCGAGCGGCGTGTCGGATGACGCGGAGGAAGGAGATGGAACGGTCGTTGACTGCGGCTGCATGGTCCGCCTTTCGATCGTTGGTCCGTTGCGCGCGCCGAAAGGACAAATCGAACCGAATCTCGGAGAAAGACTCAGGTAAACGCAAAGAATTGCTCCGGCGATGGAAGCCGGACAGCACGCGATGTCAGGGTAACAAGATGTGGCGCTCAGGTGAAATCGCAACCGCTGCGGTGCAACATTATGGGGCGTCCTGGGCCGGGGAGGCAGGCCGGCGGAGCCGGTGCCTAGCCCTTTGGAAGGGCGCTGCCGTCCAGCACAACCATGACTTCCCCTCGCGGCGGCTCCGCGAAATGATCGATCAACTCGGAGAGCGGCCCGCGGGCGGTCTGTTCGTACATTTTGGTGATCTCGAGCGAGACCGAGGCGGCGATATCTCCATAGACATCGTGTGCATCCCGTAGAAGCTCGGGTAGGCGGTGGGGGGCTTCCATCAGCACCATGGTGCAGCGGTGGTGAGCGGCGGCGAGCAGCCAGTTTTTCCGCTGTCCGGGCTTGCGCGGCGCAAACCCAAGAAAGACGAATTTGTCCGGCGGCAGGTTCGACAGCACCAGGGCGCTGAGGACGGCGGACGGCCCGGGGATGACCGTGACCTCGTAGCCCGCGTCCAGGACCGCCTTGATCACCCGGTAGCCGGGATCGTTGACCACCGGCATGCCCGCGTCCGAGCAGAGCGCCACGCTCTGTCCCCGCTGCAGCAGCCCGACGATGCCGCCGGCACTGGCCCGCTCGTTGTGGTCATGGCAGGCGATCAGGCGTTTTCCGGCGATCCCGAAATGGGTCAGCAGGCCGCGGGTCTTGCGGGTGTCCTCGCAGGCGATGGTGTCCACTTCCCCCAGGATCCGCAGGGCCCGGGCGGTGATGTCCTCCAGATTTCCGATCGGCGTGGCGACGAGATACAGCGTCGGGATCCCGTCCGATCCGGCAGACGGCTCGATGCGTTTGGGCGCGCTGTCCTGATCCGTCATGGCTCTAGGCCCCCTCGCTTTGGGCGACCGGCCAGCCGGCCTGGGCGCAGAATGCCAACTGCTCGTCCGAGAAGATCGACAGATCCCGGCCGCGCCATCGGCCGATGGTACCGGGCCGGATCACCTCCGACACGGCGGCCCGGATCCGCTCGGTCGGAATCTTCAGGCCCAGGACGTCCGCGATTTCGGTGAGTTCGCGTTCGGGAGCCTCCGTGAACTGTTCGAAGTTCAGCGGATGAATGCGGCCGGGATAACGCTTCAGCAGGTCGTCGAGGCGCCGCTGGGTGCGGATCCAGTATTCGAGTTGGGCGGCTTCCGGTGCCGAAAAATCGGCTGGATCCAGATCGAACATCCAGGACCAGTTGCCGAGTTGGCCTTTGTTGTCGCTGAACGCCATGTCCAGCGGATGGCGGGTCACGTAGACAAAGATTGCATGCGGCCATTTTTGCAGGATGTTTTCCGCAAAAATATGGCAGTTCGGCTCCTTGGTCATCCACCCGATCGCATTCGGGTGCCCGGCCAGACCTTCGGGTTGCCGGGTGCGGAACGGGATCAGCTCGGGGGCCGCAACCAGGATCGAGGGCGCCACGCCGTTCCGCATCACGGTCTCGAACAGCGTCAGACGCGCGGCGATCTCGGCCTCCGATGCGCCCTGTCGGACCCAGTCCGGATGTTTGAACTGTGCCGTGAAGATCAGATTGTCGTTGGCCCCGTTCAGGCAATCGCCGGGATAGTATCCGAGGCCGGCCACGGCCCCGGCAACCGCCCGGGTGCCGGAGCCGCCGAGACCGCCGATGAAGAGAATGGGGGCTTGGTTCTGCACGTCGCCCGGATAGCCCAGCCCGCCGGGTGCGTCAATGTGATCGCGCGTGGGCGGCCGGTCTTGGCTGTTCCAGCGGGGCGGGCTTCGCACAGATCCTATGGCGGATCAGGATCTTTCCGATCCATGGGCGCGCGCCTATGATCCTCCTCCATTCAAGGCTGACGAAGCCGATATCCGGACAGGGGAAACGTCGTGAAATTCATGTATTTCGATCATTCGAGCGCCGGTGACTGGCGGCTGGGCGTGCTGAAGGGAACCGAACAGGTGGTGGATATCACCGGCGCGGTCTCGGACCTGCCGCATCTGGACACGCGGGGGCTGATCGCCGCCGTGATCGCGCATTACGACACCGTCAAGCCGCAGATCGAGGCGGCCGTGGCCTCGGGACCCGGCATCGCCCTCGGCGATGTGCGGGTGCGCCCGCCGGTGCCGCTGCCCCGCCAGATCGACTGCATGGCGACCAACTACATGGAGGACGGCACACTGAAGGAGCCGCCCCTGATCAATGCGTTCCATAAGTCCGCCAGCGCCGTCATCGGAACCCAGGACACCATGGTGCTTCCGGATGTGCCGGCCGGTGTGTTCGAGGGCGAGGCGGAGATGGCGATCGTGATCGGCAAGCACGCCAGCCATGTGCCCGCCGCCGAGGCCATGGATTACGTCTTCGGCTATATGAACTTCATCGACGGCTCGGCCCGGGATCTGCCGCCGGCGGGGAACACCTTCTTCCAGGTGAAATCCCGCGACACCTTCGCGCCGATCGGCCCCTACCTGGTGACCGCCGACGAGATTGCCGATCCCCACAATCTGCAGGTGCGGCTGACCGTGAACGGCACCGTGATGCAGAACTTCAACACCTCCGACATGGCCCACAAGATCCCGCGCTGCATCGAATGGCTCAGCTCGATCCACGCTCTGGAGCCCGGCGACATCGTCGCCACCGGTACCAACCACCGCGGGCTGAACCCGTTCATGGACGGCGATGTGATCGAGCACAGTGTCGAGGGTCTGGGCACCCTGGTGGCCAAGATCTCCGACCCGCTGAAGCGGGGCTGGGATCGGATCACCCGGCTTCAGCACAGGGAAAGCGGCAAGCCGGGCCCCTACACACCGCAGTTGACTGGGAAATACGCGAAGAGCTGAGCCCCTCGGCGATTCGGACCCTGCTGTGCGCGGTCGGCTCCGGCCGCGCGCCCGGATTTCCGGGCCGGGCCGATGGGGCATCGGCTTGAGCGCGGGCGGGTGATAGCGTGGTCCTCTCGCTTCACCGACCCGGAAACGCCCCGCATATGGCCGTTCAGCCCGTGCTCTCGTCCCCCTCGGCCCTTCCGGCGGCGCCCGTGGCCGCGCCCGAAAGCCCGACCGAGGCCCTGCACCGGGTGTTCGGGTTCTCGGCCTTCCGGCCCGGACAGGCCGAGGTTGTGGAGGCGGTGCTGGCGGGGCGGGACACGCTGGCCGTCATGCCGACCGGGGCCGGAAAGTCGCTGTGCTACCAGCTGCCCGCCGTGGTCGAGGACCGCTCGCTCACCATCGTCGTCTCGCCGCTGATCGCCCTGATGGACGATCAGGTGAAGGGTCTGCGGCTGCAGGATGTGGCCGCCGCCGCCATGCATTCGGGCCAGGAAAGGGAGATCAATGCCGCCGCCTTCCGGGCCGCCATCGCGGGCGAGCTGCGATTGCTCTATGTCTCGCCGGAACGCCTGCTGCTGGACGGGATTCTGGACGGGCTGGCGCGGGCGCCGGTCCGCCGGATCGTGGTGGACGAGGCCCATTGCATCAGCCAGTGGGGGTTCAGCTTTCGGCCGGAATATCTGGGCCTGCCGCGCCTGCGGGAGGCGTTCCCGGACGCCGCCTTCGCCGCCTTCACCGCGACCGCCGACCAGGCCACCCGCGACGAGATCGTCGACCGGCTGCTGGGTCCGGAGGCGGCGGTGTTCGTGTTCGGCTTCGACCGGCCGAACATCGAGTTGCGGATCATGGAGAAATCCCAGCCGAAGAAACAGCTCCTGGCCTTCCTGGACGGCCGTAAGGGTCAGAGCGGCATCGTCTACTGCCTGTCGCGCAAGATGGTCGACGAGACCGCCCGCGCCCTGCAGGCCGAGGGGTACTCCGCCATCCCCTATCACGCCGGCATGAGCCAGGAGATCCGGGCCGCCAACCAGGACCGGTTCGCGACCGAGAGCGGAATCATCATGGTGGCGACCATCGCGTTCGGCATGGGGATCGACAAGCCCGACGTGCGCTTCGTCTTCCACACCGACGTGCCCGGCTCGCTGGAGGCCTATTATCAGGAGATCGGGCGGGCCGGACGGGACGGAGAGCCCGCGACCGCCCAGATGCTGTACGGCATGGAAGACATCCGGACCCGCCGCCGCTTCATCGAGGAGAGCGGGGCCGAGGCGGACAAACGCCGGATCGACCACCGGCGGCTGAACGCGCTGCTCGGGCTGTGCGAGACCACCGAATGCCGCCGCCGCTCCCTGCTGGCCGCGTTTGGGGAGCCGCGCGCGGCAGATTGCGGGAACTGCGATGTCTGCCGGGAGCCGCCCGAGGTGATCGACGGCACCGAGCCGGCGCAGAAGATCATGTCGGCGATCCTGCGCACCGGCTGCCGGTTCGGCGCCGGACACATCGTCGACATCGTGACCGGGGCGGAGACCGAGACGATCAAGCGCTACGGGCATGAGTCGCTGCCGACCTTCGGGGTCGGACCGGAGTTCAAGAAGGACGGCTGGCGCTCGATCGTCCGGCAATTGGTGGCGATGGGGATTCTGGATCTGGATCTTGACGGCTGGGGCGCTCTGCGGCCGACCGAGCGCGGCCGGCTGGTGCTGAAGGCGGAGGAGCGGATCACCGTCCGCAAGCCTGTGCTGCGCAGGACCCGGGCCTCGGGCGGCACGTCGGCCCCGCATCCCCATGCCGATGACGCCGACGCCGCGCTGCTGGCCCGGCTGAAGGAGCTGCGGCTGCGCATTGCCAAGGAGAATTCGGTGCCCGCCTATGTGGTGTTCAACGACCGCAGCCTGATCGAGATGGCCGCGCGACACCCGACCTCAATCGCGGAGCTCGGCACGGTTCATGGTGTCGGCGCCTCCAAGCTCGAGAAGTTCGGCGACCGGTTTCTGGCGGTTCTGTGCGATCAGGCGGGGGCTGCCGACTAGCGGCTCATCCCGCCTGCTGGCCGTCCGGAACGCCCAATGTGGCGAGGCCCCGTGCACGTCGTTCCTCGGCCCAGTCGAGGAACAGCCGCACCAGCCGCATGGCCGGGCTGTCGTCGGGGTCCTCGGCGCGGGTGACCGCCCACCAATCCAGCGACAGGCCGACCGGCCGGACCACCAGGGTGCCGTCGGCGATCTCCGGCTCGATCGCCCAGCGGCTGAACAGCGCCACGCCGTATCCCGCGCGCAGCAGATCGATGGTCGATTCCGGTGACGGCATCGGGGTCAGGCGGGAATAGGGGACCAGCGGACGCCCGATCAGGGTCTCCCACTCGAAGCCCGGCTCGGTCGCGAACGGATAGGTGAACACCCGGTGCGGGGCGATCAGCGAGGAGTCCACGTAGTCCTCGACCGCGAGCGGATGCTCCGGCGCCATCACCGCGACCAGCGGGTCGGTCGCCAGGTGGTGCCATCGAAAACGCTGGGACGCCGAAGGGCGGCCGTAGATGGTCGAGACGTCCACCACCCCCTCGAGCAGCGAGGCCAGAGGGCGCTGGGTCGCGCGGCCGGACAGATCGAAATTCAACTCCGGATCCCGTGCCGCCAGGAAATCCAGAAAGCCCGGCAGCCAGTGGTACCTGCTGTAGGTCGCCTGGCCGAGCCGCACGAGCACTTTGCCGCCGGCCTGCGTGCTGTCGATCTCCGCCTCGATCCGGACCAGTTCCTCCAGCGTCCGGTCGGCGAAGATGCGCAGCCGCTCCCCCTCCGGTGTCAGCAGCAGGTGTCCGTCGGCCCGCACGACCAGGGCTGCGCCAAGTCGACGTTCGGCCTCCTTCAGACGATGGGAGGCCGCCGACTGGGTGATGCCGAGGCGGACGGCGGTCGCCGACACGCTGCCGGTCTCCTCCAGACCGGACAGCAGCGCAAGATGGTTGAGGTTAAGGCGAGGGAGCATGGTCTAATATTAATTTATTTCATTAATGAAATGCAAATTACGAATTTTACGTGATGCCTGGCGGAAGATAGACCGGGCCCATGGCAAACATGACCTTGACCCCGCCCGTCCTGCCCAAGCGCGCCCCGGGCGCTTTCACCCCAACTCTGGCGATCCTCGCCGCGTCTATATGTTTCGGCCTCGTTCCGCTGTTCGTGCGCGAGCTTCAGGCGCTCGGCATCGGCTCGCCGGCGATCGCGTTCTGGCGCTTCGCCTTCAGCGCTCTCGTCATGCTGCCGTTCCTGCCCTGGGCGCGGGCCAAGCGCCGGCAGGCACTGCTGCTGGGGGGGGCCGGGCTGTTCCAGGGACTGTCCTGGGTCGCCTATATGCATGCGATCGAGACCGGTCCGATTGCCATCAGCGGCGTGATCTACATGTCCTATCCGATCTTCGCACTGCTGTTCGCCTGGGTTCTGCTGGGCAGTCGGCCGACCGGGCGGGCGTGGCTCGCCGGAGCCCTCGTGCTCGCGGCGGCGGCGTTCGTGATCGGTGGGGACGGGGCCGGCCTTGACGGCGCATCCCTAGGTGCGCTGCTCTGGTCGGTCCCGGCTCCGATCGGGTTCGGGCTGATCATCGTGGTGCTGAGTTCGATGGTCGGCGGGCTGACCCCGTTCGAGCGGATGGCCGCCGGGATGTGGGGCGCGGTGATCGGCCTCGCCCCGATGGCGGCCTTCGCCGCGCCGGGGGCCTTCGTGCCGTCCTCGCCGGATGCGTGGATGGCGGTTGCGGGCCTCGGTGCGGCCACAGCGCTGATTCCGCAGCTGGTCTACACCTTCGCCTGCGCCAAGACCGGGCCCGCCCGCGCGGCGGCGGCCGGGTCGATCGAGCTGCCGACCATGATCCTGATCGGTTGGCTGGCCTTCGCCGAACAGCCCGGGCCGGTGGAGATCGTGGCGGTGGTCCTGGTGGTCATCGCCATCCTGCTGGCCCCACCTATTGCCGCACCTGCGAAGGCCGCTGTTGTCAGAGACGGGAGGGTCGTCTAGTTCTCCGCGCACCGACAACCCGATTGGATACTGGACGTCATGAGCAAAGCGCTGTCCCGGCCGAAGAACCAGATCCGGTTTCTGCTTCTGGAGGGCATTTCGGAGACCGCCGTTTCGGTGCTGCGGCAGGATGGCTACGAGAACCTGGATCGCCGGAAGACCGCGCTCGAGCGGGACGCCCTGATCGAGGCGCTCAAGGGCGTGCACATGCTCGGCATCCGCTCCCGCACCCAGCTGACCCGCGAAGTGCTGGAGGCGGCCGAGACCCTGGTTGCGGTCGGCTGCTTTTCCGTCGGCACCAATCAGGTCGATCTGGAGGCCGCCCACGGCAAGGGCGTGCCGGTGTTCAACGCGCCGTTCTCCAACACCCGCAGCGTGGCCGAGCTCACCATCGCCGAGATCGTCATGCTGATGCGGGGCGTGTTCCCGAAATCCGTCGCGGCCCATAATGGCGGCTGGCTCAAGACAGCGGTCGGCAGCCGGGAGCTGAGGGGCAAGACCCTCGGCATCGTCGGCTACGGGAACATCGGAACCCAGCTTGCCATGCTGGCCGAAAGCATGGGGATGCGGGTGATCTATCACGACCGCACCGACAAGCTGAGCCACGGCAATGTGGAGCCGGCGGGCAGCCTGGAGGCGCTGCTGGAACGCGCGGATGTTGTATCGCTGCATCTGCCGGAAACCAAGGAGACCAAGGGCATCTTCGGCGCGGCCGAGATCGCGGCGATGAAGCCGGGCGCCTTCCTGATCAACAACGCGCGCGGCAGCCTGGTCGATATCGACGCGCTGGCCGAGGCCCTGCGCTCGGGCCGTCTGGGCGGGGCCGCGCTCGACGTGTTCCCGGTCGAGCCCAAATCCAACACCGACGTTTTCGACAGCCCGTTGCGTGGCCTGGACAATGTGATCCTGACCCCGCATGTGGGCGGATCGACCGAAGAGGCGCAGGAGCGGATCGGCGAGGAGGTGGCGCGCAAGCTGGTCGAGTATTCGGATGTGGGCTCGACCATCGGAGCGGTGAACTTCCCCGAGGTGCAGCTGCCGAAAGGCACGTCGGTGACCCGCTTCATTCAGGTCCAGCGCAATCTGCCCGGGGAGCTGAGTCGCCTGAACGAACTGTTCGCCCACCACAACATCAACATCGCCGCCCAGCACTACCAGACCGATGGCGAGATCGGCTACGTGGTGCTGGACGCCGAGGGAACCGTGGCCAACAGTTTCGAGATTCTGACCGATATCCGCGCCCTGCCGGGCACCATCCGCGCCCGGTTGCTGAACCGGGCCTAGGGTCTCAAGAACCCTGCCGGATCTCCCAGGCGGCCCGCAGACCTGCAATCTGGCCCAGGCCCAGCGCCGTCAGCAGGCCGTTGCCGGACGCGTAGCCGCCAGCCCCCGTACGTCCGCTGATGCCCACAGCAGCCCCGCCGCCCGCGAACAGGTTGGGGATCGGCGTGCCGTCGGCCGTGATCACCCGCGCGTGGGTATCGACGGCCAGCCCGCCCTGGGTGTGGAAAAGGCCCGGCTTGACCCGGACGATCGCGTAGGGCGGCCGCAGCGGTGCCAGCTCGAACTTGCGGCGTCCGAACGGGTCGGCACCGGTGCCACCGGCGGCGGTGTTGTAGGCGTCCAGGGTTTCGGCCAAGGCGTAGCCGGGGATATCGAACGGATCCCCCAGGGTCTGCGGGTCGTCCGACCAGCGCACCGCCCCCATCTCCGCCATTTCGGCGTATTCCTCTTCCTGGGCGGCGATCTCGTGGATGCGCGTATCGTAGATGGCATAGGCGAACGGGCCCTGGCGCATGACCTCGGGTGCGTAGCCGGAATAACCCGAATCCTCGTTGCCGAACCTGCGGCCGTCCTGGCCGACCAGCACCCCGCCTTTCTCGATGGTGGTCCAGGACAGCAGGCTGCCCTGGGGGTAGGCCACCGCCGCGTATCCCTGATAGGCCGCCATGTTTCCCAGGCCCGCGCCGAGGGATTCCCCCCAGGCGATCGCCTCGCCGGTGCTGCCGAGGGCACCGAAGTATTCCGCCTCCGCAATCTCCGGGCACCAGCGGGCCACCATGTCCCGGTTGCCCGCGAACCCGTTGGTGGCCAGCAGGGTCTTGGCAGCGCGGATCCGGTCGCCGCCAATGACCGCCCCCAGGACGGCGCCGTCCTCGACGATCAGCCCTTGGACCTCTTGGCTCACCGCGATTGGAATGTCCCTTTCTGCCACGAACCGCAGCAGGTCGTCGACCAGGTCCTGACCCCGCCGGGAGCGGGGGGCGTGCAGGCGCGGCAGGCTGTGGCCGACATGCTTGTAGGCGGTGACCAGTTCCATCCGAGCGCCCAGGTCGTCGATCAGCCACTCGACCAGTGGGGCGGACTGTTCGGCCATCAATCGGGTCAGACCGTCCGCGTCGTGCGGTCCGGCGACCGCGAGCAGATCGGCGATCAGGTGTTCGGGCGAGTCCGCGATCCCGGCGGCACGCTGATACTTGCTGCCGGCGCCGGGGATCGAGCCGGTGCTGAGGGCGGAATTGCCGCCCGGCCGGTCCCGCTTCTCGACGATGGCGACCGACAGGCCTGCATCATGGGCGGCGATTGCGGCGGCCAGCCCGCAGCCGCCCGCGCCGATCACCAGAAATTCGGTCTCGAAATCCCCAGCGGCGGTCATGGCCGGGTCATGCGGGTGACGGTGTCGCTCCAAGTTGCCGAGAGCACGTCGTCCGACAGATCCATCAGCTGATCCAGGGTTTCCGGCATGGCCGGGTAGGGGGCCGCGACGATGGCGCGGATCTTCGCGCGGATCTCCTCGGGCTCGAACGGGCGGTCGGGACCGCCGCGCGCGCTCAGAACCTCCTCGGTCACGCGGGTGCCGTTGGCCAGGGTCCAGGTCACCCGGGCCGGTCGGTCGTTCGGCCAGTCCGGTTCCGGCTCGAACGCGCCGATCGTGACCTTGCGGCGCAGCTCGGCAATCAGCGGGTCGGTCAGGGTGGTGGCATGAAAGGCCTCGGCCCCCGCATGGCCGAACCGGGCGGTGGTCGCCAGCATGTGCTGCATGGAGAATTTGGCGGCCAGGGTGGTGCCGGGCGACAGGTTGTCGAGATGCTGACCCTTCCAATGGGTGTCGATATGGATGTTGGAGAGGCGGTCGGCGTCCTCCACCGCCCCCGCCCGCGCGACCAGGGCCAGCGTCGCCTCGACCGCCGAATGGCCGTACTGGCAGCAGGCGTGCAGCTTGTGATAGCCGTCGACCAGCGCCCAGGCCTTGCCCAGCTCCTCCGTCAGTTCCTCCGGATGGGGGGTGCCGCCGAAGGCCTCGACGTAGACGTCGTGCAGACTTTCGGGCCGGCCGGTGATGCCGAGCAGCGCCCAGTCGACCGCACGCAGGCCGCTCCATGCCCCCACGCCCGGCCAGACATTGCGGACCAGCGCCCCTTTGACCGTGTGGTTGAAAGGGCCCGGCACCACCAGAGTGCAGGCGGACGAGATCGCCGCCGCCGTGGTCTTCGCGTTCAGCCGCCGCAGGGCGCAGACCGTGGCCGCGGCACCGACCGCCGCCAGACTGCCATGCGGGTGGAGAACCAGATTGGGATAGCTGAAGGCGCGGGCGATCCGGGCCGAGGTCTCGTATCCGATCACCAGCGCGCGCAGCATCTCCTCGCCGCTGGCGCCGGTCGCCTCACCTTCCGCCAGAAGGGCCGGGACGCAGTACAGCCCGGCATGGCAGATCACCCGGCGATAGCCCTCGTCCAGCTCGCACCAGTCGGCGGCGGAGCCGTTGGCGGTGGCGGCGGAATACCGGTCCAGCCGGTGGCCGCGCGCGTTGAAGACCGAGGCTTCGGCGGCTCCGGAGGAGGCCTTGAGCCCGTCATGCAGGCCGATCACCTCGGGCTCGTCGCGGGCGGCGATGATGGCGGCCAGATCGTCGGCCAGCACGGCGGCCGCCCGTTTGCGGATCGGCTCCGGAATGTCGGCCCAGGTGAGAGACGCGGACCAGCCGGTGATTGTCTCGAGTCCTTTGACAATCGATGAAATGGTCCCGGAATTGTCAATATTTTCGATGTTCATGTCCGGTAACCCGCCTTTTTGATCGTCCGGTTATTCGGCTCGCTATTCGGCTGCGGCGCTGTCCTTGGAGAGCCCCTGGAGCAGGGCCATGGCGTCGGCGCTGGGCATCACGTCGGCGTATTTCGCGTTCATGTCCCAGAGGTTCACCGCATGGCTGGTGGGGCTGCGGTCGTAGACGCAGTCCTCCGGTACGATCACGTTGAAGTTGTAGGCGAACGCGTCGCTCACCGAGGACCGGACGCAGCCGCTGGTGGTGCAGCCGGTGACGAACAGGGTATCGGCGCCGAGATCGATCAGATGGCTGACCAGCGGGGTGCCGAAGAAGGCGCTCGGGTGCTTCTTCGGCAGCAGCACGTCTCCGGCCACCGGGGCCACTTCCTCGACGAACTCGTAACCCTTTGAATCAATGGTCATGATCGAGGGCACTTTGGCGGCGAGCCGGCCGGAATCCGTCGAGATGTTCTTCGGTGCCACATGCGGATAGAGCACCGGGAAACCCAGCCTGCGGAACTCGGCGAGCAGCGGCGCTATGTTATCGACGGCGGCCCATCCGGCCTCGCCGCAGGCGGTCGGATACTCCTCAATCGCCTCCCAGTAGGGCTTCCGGACCGTGCCGACGGTACGGTACTGCACATCGATGATCAGCAGCGCCGGTCGCCGTCCGATCCCGCCGGGGCCCGCGAAGCCCGCCGCCGCGTAGCGCTTGTCCTCTTCCTCGGGAACGATGCCGGTCCAGGGGCGCATGAGATCCTCCCGAAAATCCTGATACGAGGGCTGTTTGAAGTGTCGACAGTTGACGATTTGGCCTCGGCCTTGTCAAGATCGCACACTGATCGCAGACCCGCGCCACGCACCCCCGGACAGACCCATGACCCAGCCGACGGATCGCCTGCTGACCCTGGCCCATCACGACCGCTACGCCTACAGCCCCCTGCCGGAGCGGGCGGTCTACGACTGGCCGGAGGGCAAGCGGCTGGCGGTCTGTTTCTGCAACAACATCGAGGTGTTCTCCTTCCTCGACGGGCTCGGCTCGGACAGCGCGTCGGTGGGGGCGGCCCAGAGCACGCGGAACTATGCCTGGCGGGATTACGGAAATCGGGTCGGACAATGGTATCTGTTCGATCTGCTGGATGATTTCGAGGTTCCGGCATCGCACAACCTGAACTCGCTGCTGCTGGAGGAATGCCCGGCCATCGCAGACCGGATCAAGCTGCGCGGCGACGAGGTGGTCGGCCACGGCCGCACCAATGGCGAGCGCCAGGATGTGCTGGACGAGGCGGGCGAACTGGCGCTGATCAGGGACTGCACCGAGGCGTTCACCCGGGAGTTCGGCACGCAGCCGACCGGCTGGCTCGGCCCCTATCTGGCGCAGACGCCGGTGACCCTCGATCTGCTGCAGGAGAGCGGCTACCGCTATGTGATGGACTGGCCGGCGGACGACCAGCCGTTCTGGATGCGCACCCGGAAGGGCCGGATCCTGTCGGTGCCCTATTCGATCGAACTGAACGACAGCCCGGCCATGGTATTCCGCCAGCACGATGCGGAAACCTTCGAGCGGATGATGATCGACCAGTTCGACGAGATGCTGCATCTGTCGAAGAAACGTCCTCTGGTCTTCACCACGGTGCTGCATCCGTTCGTCATCGGCCAGCCGTTCCGGCTCCGCGCCCTGCGCCGGGCGATGGCGCATATCCTGGAACACCGGGACGACATCTGGGTGACCACGCCGGGCGAGATCGCCGCCTACTGCGAAACCCTGCCCGCCGGCGTGGTGCCGGGAAGCTGAGGGACGCTAACCCTTCGCCACCGCGTTCACCGGGATGTCCACCTCCAGCAGCGGGGCGTGCTGCTGGCAGCCGTAGACGTCGGTGTCGCCCAGGTCGCCGGCCGGGATCGCCCGGGGGATGGTGGCCTTGAAGGCGAGGCCCGCCGGGTAGGGGGTGAAGATCACGTCCGCCTCGTCCACATCGTAAAGCGCTGCGAACAGGGACGGGGTCAGCACGCCGGTCGCGGCCACAGCGTCGTATTCGGCGCGGGTCTCGAACACCACGTCGAGGGTGAGCTGGAACGGGCCCGCGTTCTTGCTCTTGCAGACTTTGGCGATGTCTTTGATCAGGGCCATCACAGATCCTCATAGGTGATCGGGAAGGGCGACAGCGGGTCGTCCACCGCCATGGTCTGGAAGACCGAGAACCGGTAGACCGGCCCGGCCGAGATGTCGGACGGCGAGTACGGGAACGCCATATTGCCCTCGCGGCAGAGCCGCCCGGGAAAGTCCGTGTGCAGCATGGTGACCCGCGCCACCGACAGCACCGCGTCGGCGGTGTCCTGGTCCGGGCCGATCACCTCGATCACGAAGCCGACCTCATGGGGCAGGGCCCGGGCCAGCGGATCGCTCGCGCCCATCACGCCGGTCTGGCCGTAGCGCCGGATGATCAGCGTGTAGTCGTCCGGTGTCACCCCCAGATTGCCGACCTTGGTCGCGACCGACTCCCGCACCTCGCCCAGGAACCGGTCCAGGGTGGCGATCAGCAGCGGATCGCGGGTGCCGCAGATGCTGATCGCGCGGTAGCCGACCAGCTCGGCGCCCTCCAGCTTCACGGTGTAGGGTTTCGGCTGCCAGTGCATGCCGGAGACCCGGACCGCCCGGTCGGAGGCGGCCTCGAACAGACAGTCGGTCGTGTCGAGCACGCCGCCCGGCTCCACATGGATGCAGGGGCTGGAGTTCTCGTGCAGGGCGTGATTCGCGACCGAGGACGGGGTGCAGCGCCGCTCTGGTGCGGTCGGCTCTAGGGTCACGCTGTCCTGGTCGACGGTGACGTAGAGACAGTCATGGCCCTTCGGGACCGACGGGGTGGCGCCGCATTCCAGCATCTTGCCGGAATACCAGGCCTGCGCCGGCGGCTGGCCGCCCCGGATCGCCATCGCGGCCCAGGGGGCGGGGTCGCTGGAGCGGCCGGCCAGAACGATGTCGGCACCGTTGTCGAGGGCGGCGGCGAACGGCTCCGGGCCCATCATCGCCACCACCCGTTCCGACCGGTCGATCCGGGCGGGGTCGGTGTCCGGCCCGGCGGTCAGTCGCGCCATCCGGCCTTCGGCATGGGCCCTGTGAAGATCGGCCTTGTCCTGTTCCGCCGCGATGGTGGCGAGCCGGAGCTTGAGCCCGGCCTCCCGGGCGATCGTCCGGACGATGTCGGCGGTCTGTTCCAGATGCGGGGCACCACCGGCGCCGCCGCAGGTTCCGATCACCATCGGGACCTTGTTCTTGGCGGCGGCCCGGACCATCAATCCCAGGTCCCGCGCCATCGCCCGTTTCGAGCTGAGCATCTTGCCGGAGCCGAGATAGAACGGTCCCGGATCCGTGCTGCCGCCGTCCACGCCGATCATGTCGACCCCGCGTGCGAGCCCGCGCTCCAGCGAGCTTTCCGGAAACCCGTAGCCCAGCAATCCGCTGGTCGACAGCATGCGATAGGCGGAGGGGGAACCCGACACCTGTAGCCTCCCGAATTTGGTTCACGATCCTTTCCGGATCTTGCCGGATCATCCCCATGCGGGCGGAGAACTGTCAACAGTTGACGATAATCCATCGGATCGGTCTAATCCGCACGGGATCGGAAACCGGATCGAACAACCCGTGCGGGAGACAGATATGAGCAGCGTGCCGACGAGCAGCCTGGCGGAACGCCGAAAGAGGTTTCGGGCGGCCCTGGACGCCCGCCAAGCTCTGCTGGTGCCGGGTGCCGCGAACGCCCTGACCGCCCGGATCATCGAGGACGCCGGGTTCGAGGCGATCTACGTCACCGGGGCCGGAATCGCGAACACGCTCTTGGGCGCGCCGGATATCGGGCTGGTCACCATGACCGAGATCGCGGGCGTCACCGGGACGATCTCCGAGATCAGCGATCTGCCGCTGGTGGTCGATATGGACACCGGTTTCGGCAACGCGCTGAACACCCACCGCACGGTCAAGGTGCTGGAGCGCGCCGGGGCGGCCGCCGTGCAGATCGAGGACCAGGTGTTCCCTAAGAAATGCGGGCATTTCGACGGCAAGGGCGTGATCCCGACCGCCGAGATGGTGCAAAAGGTCCGTGCCGCCTCGGAAGCCCGCGACGATCCCAATTTCCTGATTATCGCCCGCACCGATGCCCGCGCGATCGAGGGCATGGATGCGGCCCTGGAGCGGGCGCAGCGCTATATCGACGCCGGCGCCGATCTGACCTTTGTCGAGGCGCCGACCTCGGTCGAGGAGATGCGGGCCATCACCTCCGCGCTTTCGGTCCCGCAGGTCGCCAACATGGTGGTTGGCGGACGCACGCCGCTGCTCGATCAGGTCGCCCTGGCGGAGATCGGCTTCTCGCTGATCCTCTACGCCAACACCCCGCTGCAGGCGGCCATGCGGGCGATGGGCGACGTGCTTGGCGCGCTCAAGCGGGACGGCAATCTGGACGCGGTGCGGGACAGGCTGGCGGAGTTCGATGAGCGGCAGCGGTTCGTCCACAAGGACGCCTACGACGCGCTCGAGAAACGCTACGCGGTCGAATGAACAGGCCATGCCGGAGATGAGCTTCGCGAATGCCGATCGCGCGCCCTATTCGGCGATCGTCGACCGGCCGAAATTCACCCTGCCGAACGGCGCGCGGATCGCCGTCTGGGTGGTCCCGAACGTGGAGCATTACGAGTTTCTCCCGGGCCCGACCCGGGTGCGCGATCCCTGGCCGCGCAGCCCCCATCCCGACATCCTGTCCTACGGTATCCGCGACTACGGCAACCGGATCGGGCTGTGGCGGATGATGGAGGTGATGGACGCCCACGACGTGCGCGGGACGCTTTCGCTGAGCATGGCGAACTTTGCGATGTACCCGGACATCATGGAGGCCTGCGAGGCGCGGCGCTGGGATGTGATGTCCCACGGCATGTACAACAGCCGCTACCATTGGGGCTACTCGGAGGAAGAGGAGCGGGCGGCGATCGCGGAATGCATGGACCTGCATCAGGCCCTTCTGGGCCGTCCGCTGACCGGCTGGTTCTCTCCGGCGGCCAGTTGGACCCTCAACACCCCCGACCTGATCGCCGAGGCCGGAATCACCTATTACTGCGACTGGTATCACGACGATCAGCCGTTCCCGATGCGCACCCGTTCGGGCAAGCCGCTGATCACGATCCCCTACACGATGGATGTGAATGACGCGATCGTCCTGCACCGCCAGCAGTTCGAGGCGGCGGATTTCGAACGCATGATGATCCGCGCCTTCGACGTGCTGTACCGGGAGGGCGAAACCCAACCCCGGGTGCTCTGTCTGGCGTTGCATCCGTTCGTGATGGGCCAGCCGCACCGGATCCGGCACCTGGAGCGCGCGCTCGCCCATATCACCAAACACGAAGGGGTCTGGATGGCGACTGGCCAGGAGATCGCCGACTGGTACATCCGGGAACATCTGGCGCCGATGAAGACCCATCTGGGCTGGAAGGCGGGCGCATGAGTTCCGTGAGCTTGCCGCCCTCGCCGAAGGGCCCGCGACCGGGGATGGATCACGACCTGTACCCGTATTCCGCCGCCCCGGACCGGCCCCGTATCGTCTGGCCGGGGCGGGCGGGGCTCGCGGCCATGGTTCTGGTGCACCTGGAATTCTGGGAGCTGGAGCCGCCGGAGAACTCCTGGCGCGATCCCCGGTTTCAGGGCGCGTTCGGCACGTTTTTCCCGGACTACACCGCGTTCACCCAGCGGGAATACGGCAACCGGGTCGGGATCTTTCGGCTGCTCGAGGTGCTCGACCGCTATCGGCTGCCGCTGACCGTCGCCGCGAATGCGGCCGCGCTTGAGCGATATCCCGCGATCGTCGACCAGCTGGTTCTGCGCGGGGTCGAGTTCGTGGCGTCCGGCACCCATGCCAACCGGATGACCACCTCGCGGATGAGCCGGACCGATCAGCGTGCGCTGATCACCGAGAGCCGGGACGCGGTGACGCGGATCACCGGGCGGGCGCCGCGCGGCTGGGCCGGGCCCGGCCAGGGGGAGACGCCGGAGACGCCGGGCCTGCTCGCCGAGCTTGGCTTCACCCATGTGCTCGACTGGCCGAACGACGATCAGCCCTATCCGCTGTCGACCACGCCGCCTTTGCTCTCGATCCCGCGTCAGCCGGACTGGGACGATGTGGAGAGCATGTGGCTGCGCCGGGTTGCGGGCGAGGCCTGGGTCGAGGCGGCCGTCAGCGCGTTCGAGGTTCTGCGGGGCGAGGGGGCCGGCGCCGGACGCAGCTATTGTCTGTCCCTGCACCCGTGGGTGATCGGGCAGGCGCATCGGATCGATTATCTCGACGACATCCTGCGGCGCGTCACCGCCCGGTCCGACGGGGTCTGGTGGACCACGCCGGACGCCGTCACCGACCACATCCAATCAGCCAGTTGAGGAGAGCGTCCATGGCCACCGAAGGCATCGACAATGTCGACTACATCCGGGCCTATATGACCGAACGCCCGGTGATCTTCGAGCGCTCCGCGCTGCTGATCGTCGACATGCAGAACGCCACCGGATCGCGTTCCGGTGCGCTGGGCCGCAAGATGGCGGCGGAGGGCTCGACCGCCACCGACTACCGCTTCCATCGGATCGAGACCCTGGTGCAGCCGAACATCAGACGCATGCTGGACGGATTCCGGGAAAAGGGCGGCGGGGTGATCTACATCACCATCGGCGCCGCCCGTCCGGACGCCGCCGATGCCCCGCCGCACATGCGGAAGTTCTTCGCCACCACCGGCAACTATGTCGGCAGCAGGGAGCACGAGATCGTTGAGGGGCTGGAGCCGCTGGACGGCGAGTTCGTGGTCCGCAAGACCAGCATCGGCGCCTTCGCCTCCACCGGGCTCGACCACCTGCTCCGCTCGATGGGCTGGGACACCCTGTTCATGACCGGGATCTCGACCAATATGTGCGTCGAGACCACCGCCCGCGAGGCCGCCGACCGGGGCTATCTGGTCACCATGGTCGAGGATGCCTGCGCCACCACCCGCAAGGAGCTGCACGGCTCCACCATGGAGAACTTCAAACGCCTGTTCGGCCGGGTCCGCTCGACCGACGAGGTGATGGAGGAACTGGCGCTTTAGGGTTAAACTCGGTCTCGGAACTTTCAGGAGGCGGATATGAGCTTGGCGGCGCGGAACGATTTCGGGATCTCCGATGTGGTGGGGATGGATGCGGTGGCCTTCCGGCGGATGGTGCGGGAGGGCGGCTATAGCGGCTCGACCGCCGCCGTCGCGCCGGGCAACGTGCAGGCCAATCTGGCCATTCTGTCGGCCGAGGAAGCTTCCGATTTCCTGCGGTTCTGCGTCCGCAACCCCAAGCCCTGCCCGATCGTGGGCATGAGCGAGCCGGGCGATCCGCGCATTCCGGAACTGGGCGAGGATCTCGACATCCGCACCGACATCCCGCGCTACCGCCTGTGGCGCGACGGCGAGCTTGTGGACGAGCCGACCGACATCAAGGCGCTGTGGAAGAACGACAGCGTGGCCTTCGCGCTCGGCTGCTCGTTCTCGTTCGAGGAGGCGCTGCTGCAGGCAGACGTGCCGATCCGGCATATCGAGAAAGGCACCAACGTCTCCATGTGGCGCACCAACATCCAGTGCGCGCCGGCCGGCAAGTTCCACGGCCCGATGGTGGTCTCGATGCGTCCGATGACCCCGGCCGACGCCATACGCGCGATCCAGATCACCGGCCGGATGCCCAATGTCCACGGCGCCCCGGTCCATTTCGGCGACCCGGCCGCCATCGGGATCGCCGACATAACCAAGCCGGACTACGGCGACCCGGTCGAGATCCGTCCGGGCGAGGTCCCGGTCTTCTGGGCCTGCGGCGTCACCCCGCAATCGGTCGTGCAGGCGGCGAAACTCAGCCTGTGCATCACCCACGCCCCGGGAAGCATGCTGGTCACCGACGCGCGCAACGGACGCATGGAGGGGTAGCACCGGAGTGGTGAGGGGGGCTTGGCAACCGGACTCGATGCGCTCTTAATTTCAGCTGTTTGGCGCTACCGCGTCGGTATCGGATAAGCAGGTCGGCGAGAGTTGGGTGATGCAGGACTTGGCCTGTAGAATGTGGTGCTCATGGATATAGGGCTGTGAGGTCTGCTCTAAATAGGTGAGGAAGTCTTGGAAACGCGTCACGACCGTTTGCCCAAACTCCAGCTTTTCTGACGATTCATCTGTTCGGGTCCAACGCTCCCAGGTCAGCAGCGCCTTTCCATACAGGGCTTTTCCGAACAGCGCGCGTTCCTTGTCGGCGGCTAAGTCGTATTTCTCGAAAGCCAACTCATAATATTTGAGCGCCGCGTTGAAGTCTTCCGAAGCCGTCGTTTCCAGGTACCTTTGACGCTTCCCGTCCGCAAGATTGTAGAAAATCTCCAGAGACATGCGTGAGAACGCCTCGGGTTTGTCCTCTATCGCATTGACCACGACCTCGCTGAAGACACGCTTCAGCTTCGGCGAAACGTAACCGCGTAGATAAAGGATCGCTTGCGCTTTCGCCGCATTGTCCGCTCCGGCGCCGATATCAAGCAATCGTCGGATGGATTTTTCCGAAAGGGATTCTGTGGAAACGCCAGCCCTCCGGAGTGCCACCGTCGTGCCCAGCCGCTCAAGACTGGTCGCCGTGTCCGATGCCAGAAAGGTCTCAATCAGTTCAGGTTGTTCGGCCACCAATTCACCGAAGTCAATACGCGCCTGACGCCGGATCTGAGGATCGGTGGAGTTCAGCCGTGGTTTTAGGTCCGCCTGAAGGTTTTCCTGGGCGTTGGCACTGGAGGGAAGGATGCGGCTGATCGTATTGGTCACGAAATCGAAGACGTTGTTCAGAAAGCCCGGGGAGGTCTCTTTCTTACGCTCGTAGAACGACTTCTCATGCTCCCTCTTAACCTGGATGTCATCGCTGCCCAAGGGTTCCGGATACCTCTGATGCAGAGCGACCAAAAATCCGGGATCCTCATCGTAGGAGAACGCCATATCTAGATCCGGGTCGTACTTGATGCGGATCTCCTCGTCCGATGGCGCCGGACCGAGGAAATAAACACGGAACGTCGTCGTCGGTGGAGACTCGAGGCAATGAATCACATCCGCTGTCGATGCATCGCAGAACTCGTTGACATAGTCTTCCGACAGGTCGCGTCCGCTGATGGTGAACTCAAGCTGTTCAGTTTTCGAATCGGCCAGAAAGCTGTTGATCCGGGGGCCGTTTCGCCGGGGCTGAAAGCTGTAGGCGTAGACGGGAAGGATCTGGGTTCCCTGCGCCTGGGGCGAGAACAGGACGGAGTGCGCGGGGCCGGCGCCTTCAATCGTTCCGAATACATATCGCGGAAATTCAACGAATATAGCGATCATAAAGAAGAAGATGCTCGCACCGGACAACAGGTACGTAAGTCGATTGTTCATTCCTTGTCTGACGCCTATGACAATTGCGGCGACCACAAACAGCCCGCCGATCGCTACCGGGCCGAAGGTGTCCAAAGCTTGTGCGAGCGCGGGGAAATCTTCAATCCATTCCATGTTCTGCTCACGACCAGGAGTGAACCAAACCAAAATCAGGTTGTGCGAAATGGACTTGATTTACAAGCAGTAAGTTTAAAATCACTTAGAAATCCCGGCATGATAATTTTTTAGATCATGTTTGTAAGACTTTAGAAGGACCTGGACCGGTCAACCGTTGTTTGAATCTTCACGCTTTCGCCATTTCGCACTTGCGAAAAGCTAATGACTTATCATTAGATCATTTCCATGGAGCGATCTGGATCGATCAAGGACCGGATGAACAGCGTGCGGACGCGGCGGCCTGAGGGCCGTGCGCCACGGGCTCAGCGGAGCGCGGCGACGGTGTCCGGTCCGGTGTCACGAGCCGTATCGGGCGCGGTCCGACAGTTCCAGTCGCCGCTCTATCATCAGATTTTCCTGATTCTGAAGCACCGCATTCTCGAGGGCGAATTGGCCGCCGGTGACGGGGTCCCGGGAGAGCAGGAGCTGGCGCAGATCCATGGGGTCTCGCGGATCACCGCCAAGCGTGCGCTGGACGAGTTGGCCGCGGCCGGACTCGTGGTGCGGGAGCGGGGCCGGGGAACCAGCGTCGCTGCCCGTCCGGCGGGGGGGCCGGTGCGGGCCGACGCTACGGGCGCGATGGATCCGCTGATCATCATGGGCGGGGCGACCGAGGTGCGGGTCCTCGAGTGCGAGGTCATCGCCGCCGACAGGGCCGTCGCCGAGGCGCTGGAGATCGCCCGCGGGGCGCCGGTGCAGCGGGCGGTGAGGGTGCGGCGGATCGCCGAGGGTCCGTTCTCCTATCTCACAACTCATGTGCCCGCCTGGGCCGCCGCCTTCGACGCGGCCGACCTGGCCGAGGCCCCGATGCTGGCTCTGCTTGAGCGGACCGGGCTGCGGCCCAGCTCCGCCACCCAGGAGCTTTCCGTCACCCTCGCCGACGCAACCGTGGCCGAACATCTTGCGGTGGATGTGGGGGCGCCGCTGATGCGGGTGCGACGGGTGGTACGGGACCAGGCCGGACGTGCGATCGAGCTGATCGAGGCGCTGTACCGCTGTGACAGATACCGGATGACCATGTCCCTCACGCGCGCTGGTGCGGAAGAGACTGGGGCGGATGGGAAGTCCTGGGGGGCCGTCTGGCACTCCGGGGAAGGGCAGGAGTAGCGGGTGGCCGCATTCTGCCGAGGATCGAATAACAACAGCCCGGAACGGGCGAGGCTTCTAAACACATCTGGAGATGGAGAAGAACTCATGAGCGTGAACAAGATCATCATCGGGGCCGTTTTCGGCGCCGGACTTCTGGCGACCCCGGTCCTGGCCGAAACGATGAAGGTGGCGGCGGATGTGGGCTATGCCCCGCATGTGATGGCGACGCCGAGCGGTGGGGTCGAGGGCTACAACGTGGACCTGACCGCCGAGTTGGCCAAGCGTCTCGGCCTTGAATACGAGGTGGTCGATCAGGAATGGTCGGGCATTTTCGCGGGCCTCAAGGCCGGCAAGTACAAGGCCATCATCGCGCCGACCACGGTGACCGAGGAGCGCGCCAACAGCATGCTGTTCGGTGAGCCGTATTTCGAGGTGAACTATCAGTTTCTGATCCCCGCTGGCGCCGATCAGGTGACCTCGCTGGACGATCTGAAGGGCAAGATCATCGCGGTCAACAAGGGTAACTTCTACGACAAGTGGCTGAGCGAGCGTCAGGCCGAGTACGGCTGGGAGATCACCCGCTTCGGCAAGAACGCCGACGCGATCCAGGCGGTCGCCACCGGACGGGCGGATGCCAACTTCGCCGGTGATACCGTGTCCGGCTGGACAGCCAAGAAGAACCCGTTGGTGAAGCCGTCGACCCTGGTGGTCCAGGGCGGACGGGTCGGTGCCTTCGCGTTCGCCGAGGGCGACGAGGAGACCCGCAAGCTGTTCGAGGGCGTGCTGGAATGCATGAAGAAGGACGGGACGGTGGCCGCAATCCACGAGAAGTGGGTGGGTCAGCCGCCGGTTGCCGGGGGCGCTGCCTACAAGGTGGAGCCGGGCATTGGCGTTCCGGGCATGCCGGGCTATCTGCCGGATGCCGACAGCGGCGCCAGCTGCTGATCCGCTGACCTCCTGCCGCCGACCCGCGATAGACACGGGTCGGCGGTCTGCCTGAGCCAGAAAACCCCGTCCTACAGCCCCTGGAGGCCCCATGGCGCGTGTCGAACCCGTGGTCGAGGCCCTCGCCATTCATAAATCCTTCGGTGATCTGGAGGTGCTGAAAGGCGTGAATCTGACCGTCGCCCCCCAGGAGCTGGTGTTCATCATCGGCCCCTCCGGTTCCGGCAAGAGCACGCTGCTACGGTGCTGCAATCTGCTGGAGGAGCCGAGCAGCGGGGTGGTCAAGATCACCGGCGAGGACATCACGGCTGCCGGCGTCGACATCAATCAGGTCCGCCAGCGGATCGGCATGGTGTTCCAAAGTTTCAATCTCTATCCCCACATGTCCGCGCTGGGAAATGTTTCCCTGGCGCTGCGCAAGGTGAAGAAGCAGCCACGCGCGCAGGCGGAGGCCAAGGCGCAGGAGGCGCTGGAGCGGGTCGGTCTGGCCCATAAGGCGGACGCCTACCCGACCGAGCTGTCCGGCGGCCAGCAGCAGCGGGTCGCGATCGCCCGTGCGATCGCCATGGAACCGGATGTGATGCTGTTCGACGAGCCGACGTCGGCGCTGGACCCGGAACTGGTGGGCTCGGTGCTGGAGGTGATGCGGGAGCTCCGGAAAAGCGGGATGACCATGGTGGTGGTCAGCCACGAAATGCGCTTTGCCCGCGATGCCGCCGACCGGGTGCTCTTCATGGACGCCGGTATGGTGGTCGAGGAGGGCCCCCCTGACGAGGTGTTCGGAGCCCCCAAGCACGAACGCACCAAGGCCTTCCTGGCCAGCGTCAACGGCCATTAGGGAGCATCGCGGTGGACGTGTTCCTGGACGAATTCTTCAATGCCGAGGTGATGCTCAAATACCTGCCGGAGATCATCGACGGGTTCTGGGTCACCCTGTGGCTGGCCTTCCTGGTTGTGGTCAGCGGGTTGACCTTCGGTCTGGGGCTGGCGCTGCTGCGCGCCTATCAGAATCCGGTGGTGAACGCGGCGATCATTCTGTTCGTGGACCTGTTTCGCGCGTTGCCGCCCTTGGTGATCATCATCGTCGGATTTTTTGGTTTGCCGTTCGTCGGTATCCGCCTGTCCGGCTTCCTGATCAGCTGGCTGTCGCTGACCTGCGTGCTGGCGGCCTTTACCGAGGAGATCTACTGGGCCGGCATCACCTCGGTGAACAAGGGCCAGTGGGAAGCGGCACGGTCCACCGGGCTCGGCTTCGGCGGAACCCTGTTCTTCGTGGTGATCCCGCAGGCCATCCGGATGACCATACCGCCGCTGACCAACCGGACCATCGCGATCACCAAGAACACGGCACTCGCCTCGGTGGTGGCGGTGCCGGAGATGCTGACGGTGGCGCAGACCTCACTGGCCTATGCGGCCAATACCTCGCCGCTGACCCTGGCCGCCGCCGGGTACCTGCTGATCTTTTTTCCGCTGACCATGCTGAGCCGTTGGATCGAAACGCGCTTTGCGTGGAAGCGATAGGGGGGCCGGTCATGGTCGAATGGGAAGTCATCCGTTTCAGTTTCTTCAACCTGGAGACCCTGCAGGAAATCTGGCCGATGCTGTGGCGCGGCTGGCTGATGACGGTGCAGCTCTGCGTGGCGGTGGTGCCGCTCGGCTTTTTCGCGGGCACGATCCTGGCGACGATCTACAGTCTGCGGATCAAATCGGTGAACGCGGCTCTGATCGTCTATGTCGATTTTTTTCGCTCGGTTCCGCCATTGGTGCTGCTGATCTACGTGACCTACGGAATCCCGCTGCTGCTCGGAGCGGATATCGACGCCTTCGTGGCGGTTCTGTTCGCCTTCACCCTGAATTCCTCGAGCTATTTCGGCGAGATCGTGCGGGCGGGCATCGAGAGCATTCCGAAAGGCCAGATGGAAGCGGCCCGGTCGACCGGACTCACCACCCTGCAGGCGATGCGCTATGTGATCCTGCCGCAGGCGCTCAAGAACGTGGCGCCGGATCTGACCTCCAACACCATCGAGCTGATCAAGGCGACCTCGATCGCCAGCGTCGTGGCCCTGCCGGAGTTGCTGCGGATGGGCCGCGTGGCCCAGGGGCTCGTCTACAATGCCACCCCGCTCATTGCGGTTGCGGTGATCTATCTGATCATGCTCTGGCCGATGGTGCGGCTGCTGAGCCGGCTGGAGCGGCGTATGATGTCTTCACGATAAAATCAAAAGACGTATCGGGGCCGGCGTGTACCGCCCCGAACGGAGGGAGGGTGAGATGACGGATTACCTGGACGACGTCTGCGAATTTCTTGCGGGCTGCAGATTTGAGGATCTGTCCGATGGGGCGGTCGAACGCGCCCGGCGGGTTCTGGCGGACAGCGTCGCGGCGATTTCGGCAGGCAGCCGGGAGCCGGAGGTGATCGCCCTGACGGAGAAGGTCGCCACCTGTGACGGCCCCGCCATGGTCATCGGCGCCGGAGTCCGGACCGAGCCGGGCAAGGCGGCGTTCCTGAACGGAACCGCCGGCACCTTCCTCGAGATGGACGAGGGCAATCAGTTCAGCCGCGGACACCCGGGCATCCACGCGATCCCCGCCGCCCTGGCCTATGCCGAGGCGCACGGAAACTCCGGCCGGGATCTGCTGCTGGCTTTCGTGCTGGGCTACGAGATCGGCGCCCGGATCGGGATCGCCGCCAAGATCCTGCCGACCATGCATCCGCACGGCACCTGGGGCACGGTGGGAGCGGCGGTCGCCGTCGCGAAACTGGCGGGCGCCACGGCGGGCCAGTTCCGCGGGGTGATCAACGTGGCCTCGACTCTGGGCCTCGCGACCTCGCGGCAGACCATGCTGCAGGGCGGAACGGTCCGGAACAGTTTCGCGGGCTGGTCCGGCGATGTGGGGCTGCGGGTCTGGGACATGGTCGAGAGCGGATTCACCGGGGAGCGGGACGGACTGTCGACCATCTGGGGCACGGTGATCTCCAGCGAGTGGAAACCCGAGGAAATGACCCGGGAGCTCGGCATCCGGTGGGAGATCGCGCGGAACTATTTCAAACGCCATTCCTGCTGCCGCTACAACCACGGCACGCTGGACGCACTGGCCATGGTGGTGGCCGAGAAGGGTGGGCTGACGCCGGACGAGATCGCCTCGGTCCGGGTCGAGACGTACTCGCTCGCCGCCCAGCTTCAGGACCGCAATCCCACCAACACGCTGGCCGGCAAGTTCTCGGTGCCGTTCGCGGTTGCGACCACCCTGATCAACGGCTCCAGCGGGGTGATGAGCTTCACCCTGGACCAGGTGCGCCGGGCCGATATCCAGGCCTTCGCGGATCGGGTCGAGGTTGTCGAGGATCCGGCCCTGACCGCTCTGATGCCGGACTACCGGCCGGCCCGCGTGATCGTCACCCTGACCGACGGTACCTTGCTCGAGGCGGAGACCCGGACCAACCGGGGCGACACCGAGGACCCGTATGACGATACCGACCTGGACGAAAAATACGTTGAGCTGACGGCCCGGATCTGGACGCCGGAGACGGCGCGGAGGGTCTACGACGTCTGCTTCGCGATCGACCGAACCGACGATGTCCGGCTGCTGACCGGGCCGATGGAGGTTGCTCCACTGGCGGCGCCGCTTGCGCAGGCGGGGGAATAGCACCATGACAGCAAGCCATGTGATGGCCCTGCGGAACGCGCTCGCGGGACCGGACATTCTGGTCGCGCCCGGGGTCTACGACGCGCTGACCGGAGTGCTGGTCGAACAGGCCGGATTCCACTGCGGCTACGTCTCCGGCGCCAACATCGCCTATTCCCAGCTCGGTCGCCCCGATATCGGCCTGATGGGCTTGCGCGAGATCGCCGATCAGATCGCGAAGATCGCCGGTCGGGTGGAGATTCCGCTGGTGGTCGACGGCGATAACGGCCACGGCAACGCCCTTTCGGTGATCCGCACGGTCCAGGAATACGAGCGGGCCGGCGCGGCGGCCATCCAACTGGAGGATCAGGCCCTGCCCAAGCGCTGCGGGCACCTCAAGGGCAAGGCCCTGGTCCCCGCCGATGAGATGGTCGGCAAGCTGCGGGCGGCCCTGGACGCGCGCGGCGACATGCTGATCATCGCCCGCTGCGACGCGATCGCGGTCGAGGGGTTCGAGGCCGCCATCGAGCGGGCCGAGCGATATGTGGAGGCGGGCGCGGACATGCTGTTCGTCGAGGCGCCGGAGACCCTGGAGCAGATGCGGGAGGTCACCCGGCGGTTCAAATCCCGGGTTCCCCTGATGGCCAACATGGTCGAGGGCGGGTCCACCCCCATCACCTCCGCGGCCGACCTGCAGGACATCGGCTACCGGTTCGTGATCTTCCCCGGCGGCACCGTCCGCGCGGTGGTGCCGGCCCTTCAGGGCTATTTCAGTTCGCTCAAGACGCACGGAACCACCGGCCCCTGGCGCGACCGGATGCTCGATCTGACCGGCATCAACGCGGTGGTCGGGACCCCTGAGATGCTGGCTTTGGGCGACCGATACGACCCCTCCAGACATTCCACCAACACAAAGGCAGAAGTTGTCGATGGCAACAATTGACCCGGTCACCCTGGCGGTCCTGAACGGCCGTCTGGAGCAGATCGCCGACGAGATGGACGCCACCCTGTTCCGCAGCGCGTTCAATCCCATCATCGCGGAAGCCCATGATGCGAGCCACGGGCTCTACGATGCCAGGACCGGTGAGACCCTTGTGCAGGGCAAGTCGGGGCTGCCGATTTTCGTCGGCGCCATGGCGTTCGCGGTCAAGGCGGTGATCGACAAGGTCGGGCGGGACGGCGGGCTCGTGGACGGCGACGTCTACATCTTCAACGATCCCTATGACGGCGGCACGCATTTGTCCGATTTCCGGCTGGTTCGGCCGGTGTTCCGCGACGGGGAGGTGTTCTGCTATCTCGCCTCGGTCGGCCACTACCACGACGTGGGCGGCAATGTGCCCGGCAACTACAACCCGGTGGCGACCGAAAGTTTTCAGGAAGGCTTTCTGATGCCGCCGGTCAAGCTGTTCGAGGCCGGCAGGTTCCGCCAGGACATTCTGGATATCCTGCAGGCGAACTCACGGCTGCCCGGGAGCCTGTACGGCGATCTGAACGGTCAGATCAATGCGCTCGACCTGGGGGTGAAGCGGCTGGGCGATCTGCTCGACCAGTACGGCGAGCCGACCGTCGCGACCGCGTTCTCCGAACTCAAGGACCGGGCCGCAGCCCTGATGCGGGCGCAGATCAGGGATCTGCCGGACGGCACCTATCGGGCGCGCGACTTCCTGGACAATGACGGCATCGTCGACGAGGCCCTGGAGCTGAACATCGCGATCACCATCAAAGGCGAGCGGATGGTGGTCGATTTCACCGGCTCCGCCCCCGGCTGTCTGGGACCGGTCAATATCGCCCGGTCGACCACCGTCGCCGCCTGTTACGTGGCGATGAAGCACGTGTTCCAGGACGTGCCCGCCAATGCGGGCGTGTTGGAGCCGATCGAGTTCGTGATCCCCGAAGGCTCCATCCTGGCGGCCGAGGCACCCCGGCCGGTCGGCGGCTACACCGAGACCATCCTGCGGCTGATCGACATGGTCTTCGTGGCCCTGTCCGACGCAGCGCCGGAGCGGGTCAACGGCTGCGCCTACGGCACCATCAATGCGTTGTCGCTCGCGGGTCACCGGGAAGACGGGCGGCGCTGGGTGATGTTCAGCTTCTTCGGCGGCGGCCATGGCGGCCATCCCGAGGGCGACGGCCTCAACCACGGCAACGCGCCGATCTCGACCGCGACGATCCCGCCACTGGAGATCCTGGAAGCGGCCTATCCGGTGATGTTCCGGCAATGGGCGCTGCGCGCCGACAGCGGCGGGCCGGGCCGCAACCGGGGCGGGCTGGGAGCGGTCTACGAAATCGAACTGCTGGAGAAGCAGGCCGATGCGTTCCTGTTCGGCGAACGGGGCCGCTTCGCGCCCCCGGGCGTGGTCGGCGGCAAGTCCGGCGCGCTGAACCGGTTCACCTTCGAGACCGCGACCGGCGACGCCCATCCGCCGATGGCGTCCAAAATGGTTGGCATCTCGCTCGACCGCGGTCGGGCGGTTCGGCTGGAGACGCCTGGAGGCGGCGGTTACGGCGATCCCCATGACCGGGATCCCGACTCCGTCGCCCGCGATGTCCGTCTGGGCTTCGTGTCGGCCGAGCAGGCCCGCGACGCCTATGCCGTGATCTGCGCTGCCGACGGCAGCCTGGACAGCGCCGCCACCGAAACCCTTCGTGCCGAGACCGCCCGATGACCACCAAGAGAACAGCCCTCGCCGGCGTCGATGTCGGCGGCACCTTTACCGATGTCTTCGTGCTGGACGAGGCGAAGGGCACGGCGACCGTCGCCAAGGTCCCTTCGACCCCCGCCAACCAGGCGGTCGGTTTCCTGAACGGCCTGGAACAGGGGACCGGCGATCTCGGCCGTCTGCGCACCGTCGTGCACGGGACCACGGTCGGCACGAACGCCCTTTTGGAACGCAAGGGCGCGGTCACCGGGATCATCACCACCACCGGCTTCCGGGACGTGCTGGAGATGCGGCGCCGGGACCGGCCCAAGACCTGGGGGCTCTGGGGCACGTTTGAGCCGGTGGTCCCGCGCGACCGCAGGGTGGAAGTCGACGAGCGGGTGCTGGCGGACGGCTCGATCCGCACCCCGCTCGATCCCGACGCTGCGAAGGCCGCTGCGAAACTGCTCCTGGAGCGGGGCTGCGAGGCGGTCGCGATCGCCTTCATCAACGCCTATGCCAACGACGCGAACGAGCGGGCGGCCCTGGACGCCGTCCGCGCGGTCTGGCCGAACGATCACGTGACCGCCAGCCATCTCCTGGTGCCGGAGATCCGGGAATTCGAGCGGACCTCAACCGCCACCCTGAATGCCTATCTGCAGCCGCCCGTCGCCCGTTATCTGGGACGGCTGGAGGAGGCCTTGGCCGAGCAGGGGGCCGAGAGCGACGTGCTGATCGTGCAATCGAACGGCGGGGTGATGTCGATCGAGACCGCCAAGGCGCAGCCGATCCGGACGGCGCTGTCAGGGCCGGCGGCCGGGGTGATCGCGGCGGCCCATATCGGTGGGGTTGCCGGCTATCCGAACCTGATCACCTGCGACATGGGCGGCACCAGCTTTGACGTCTCCCTGGTCGCGGACGGTCAAAGCGCGCTCGCGGCCCAGACCTCGATCGATTTCGGCATGGTGGTGCGCGCCCCGATGATCGAGATCGTGACCATCGGCGCCGGGGGCGGCTCGATCGCGCGGGTCGATGCGGGCGGGCTGCTCCAGGTCGGCCCCGAAAGCGCGGGCTCCGATCCGGGACCGGTCTGCTACGGGCTCGGCAACGACCGTCCGACCGTGACCGACTGCAATGTGGTGATGGGCCGGATCAATGCCGACCGACCGATCGGCGGCAAGCTCGACCGGCTGGATGTGGAGGCGGCCCGCGCGGCCCTGACCAAACATGTGGCCGACCCGCTGGGCCTGGACAGCCCGGAGGCGGCGGCGGAAGCGGTCATCCGTGTCGCCAACGCCAAGATGGCGGGTGCGATCCGGGTGGTTTCGATCGAGCGTGGGCACGACCCGCAGCAGTTCGTTGCGGTTCCTTTCGGTGGCGGTGGTGCGCTCCACGCCGGTGCCCTGATCCGGGAGGTCGGGCTTAAAAAGGCCTTGGTCCCACGGTATCCGGGGGTGACCAGTGCCATCGGCTGCACCATCGCCGACCTGCGCCAGGATTTCGTCGAGACCTGGAACACCCTTGTCGACGATCTGGACACCGGCGCGCTCACCGATGCGATCGACCGGTTGGGCGCGCGTGGTCGCGAGGTGGTCGAGGGGGCGGGGGTGAAGCTCGACCGGATCGACAGGATCGTCGAGCTGGACATGCTCTACGTTGGGCAGACCCACACCGTGGCCGTACCGCTGACACTGGCGGAGGGCGGGGCGGTCGATGCCGCCGCCATCGCCGCCGCGTTCGAGGCGGCCTACACCACCACCTACGGCCGCCTCCTCAAGGGCATTTCGATGCGGCTGATGAACCTGAGGGTGGCGGTCGCGGGGCGGCGGCCGCGTTTCGACCTCAAGCTGCTGGCCCCGGAGCCGGGCGGTTCGGTGAAGGCCGCCACCACCGGCACCCGACGGGTCTATGTCGACGGCGGCTGGCACGACGCGACCATCCTCACGCGCCTGTCCCTGCCGGTAGGTGCCCGCATCCCCGGCCCGGCGATCCTGGAGCAGCCGGATACAACCATTCTGATCGAGCCCGGTTTGGTGGGCGAGGTGGACGACTACGGCAATGTCCTGATCGGAGAGGCGTGATGAGCAAACCGCTGCGTTTTCCGGACCCGGCCTCGACGGCGCTTCTGCTGGTCGACATGCAGAACGACTTCATCCATCCGAAAGGGGCCTACGCCCGGGGCGGGGCGAAGTCGGACCTGATTGCCGCTCTGCCCACAAGGCTGGCGCCGCTTGCCGACGCGGTCCGGGCCAAGGGTGGATGGGTCGTCGCGACCCAGTTCACGCTGGTGCCGGGCAAGGGCGGGGCACCGCTGATATCCCCGCATCTCAAAGAGCTGCGACCGTTTCTCGACACCGGAGATTTCGCGCCGGGCTCCTGGGGTCAGGACGTTCTGGACCAGCTGAAGCCGGTCGACATGAAATCTGAAAAAGTCGCGTTTTCAGCATTTTACATGTCTCGGCTTGAGTGGATTCTAAAGAAGGCCGGCATCACCAGGTTGATCGTCGGTGGGATCGTGACCAATGGCGGCGTCGCCTCGACCGTGCGGGACGCCCATGTCCGTGATATCGACACCGTGGTGCTCGAAGACGGCTGTGCCGCGTTCACCGAGCAGATCCACACCACCGCGATCGATGCGCTGCGCCCGGTTTCGAGCGTCGCTTCAATCGCCGAAGTCACAGCAGCATGGGAGGCGGCCTGATGGGCATCGTTCGCCGGGAGACAGCCCCCGAGATCGTCGTCCCGATCCTGATCATCGGCGGCGGAGCGTGCGGCTTGACGGCGGCGCTGGCGGCCCATGATGCGGGCGCCGAGGTGATGGTCCTGGAACGGGATGCGAGCCCCAGCGGATCGACCGCCCTGTCCTCGGGTTTTATCCCGGCCTGCGGGACCCGGTGGCAGTCCGCGAAAGGCGTGGAGGATTCCGTGGATCTGATGGTCTCCGACATCCAGGCGAAGAACCATGGCGCCGGTGATGCGGACCTGGCGGAAGCGGTCGCCCGCGCTTCCGGACCGACCCTCGAATGGCTGGCGGATGCCCATGGTCAGCAATTCGTTCTGCTCGACGGGTTCCGGTATCCCGGTCACAGCGCGCTGCGGATGCATGCCCACCCCGACAAGACCGGCGAGGCCCTGATCGCCAGCCTGCTGAAGGCGGTGACGGCGGCCGGGATCGACGTGGTCACCGACGCGCAGGTTACCGACCTGATCGTGGATCAGCGGGACCGGGCGGTGGGTGTGATGATCGCCCGCCCGGATGGCAGCGTCGAGGAGATCGGCTGCGCGGCATTGATCCTGGCCTGCAACGGCTATGGCGGCAATCCGGAGATGGTGAAGGCGCACATTCCCGAGATGGCCGATGCACTCTATTTCGGGCATACCGGAAACCAGGGGGATGCGGTCGCCTGGGGCGAGGCGCTGGGCGCGCAACCCCTGCAGATGGCCGCCTATCAGGGCCACGGCTCGGTCGCGCATCCGCACGGGGTGCTGATCACCTGGGCGCTGATGATGGAAGGCGGCATCCAGGTGAATGGGCAGGGCCGACGGTTCTCCAACGAGCACGAAGGGTATTCCGAGCAATCGGTGAAGGTCCTGGCGCAGCCGGACGGAATCGCCTGGAATCTTTACGACGCACGTCTGCACGAGATGGGGCTGGGGTTCGAGGACTACCGGCGTGCGGTCGAGATGGGGGCGATCAAGCGGATCGAGACTGTCGCGGCGCTGGCGGCGATGATCGGCTGCCCGGAGCAAGTACTCTCCGAGACCCTGGAGGACACCCGACAGTACGCGGCGGGCGCGAAGGTCGACCCGTTCGGTCGCGATTTCACCGGTGCGCCGTGCCTCGCGGGGCAGCCCTTCCATGCGGTGAAGGTGACCGGCGCGCTGTTCCACACCCAGGGCGGCCTGGCGATCGACACGGCGGCGCGGGTGCTGCGCCCGGACGGCTCGGCGCTGCCGAATCTGTTCGCCGGCGGCGGGGCGGCGGTCGGCGTGTCCGGCACCGGTGTCGAAGGCTATCTGAGCGGCAATGGTCTTCTGACCGCATTCACGCTCGGCCGGATCGCGGGCCGGAGTGCAGCGGCACTGGCACGGGGAGAGACGGTATGAGCGAGATCTATCCGCGGGATCTGGTCGGCTACGGGGGCACCCCGCCCGATCCGAAATGGCCCGGCGGCGCGCGGGTCGCGGTCAGCTTCGTGCTGAATGTCGAGGAAGGCTCGGAGACCAATATCCTGCACGGCGATACCCGGAACGAGGGCGGGCTGTCGGAGGTGGTCGGCGGCCGCCACCCGGCCGGTCAGCGCGATCTGGGCATGGAGAGCCTGTACGATTACGGCCCGCGCGCCGGGTTCTGGCGCATCCACAAGCTGTTCCAGGATCGCGGCCTGCCGATGACGGTCTACGCCTGTGCGATGGCGCTGGAACGCAATCCGGTCGCAACCGAGGCGATGGCCAAGGCCGGATGGGAGTTCGCCTCCCACGGATGGCGCTGGATCAATCACTACGAGCTCAGCGAGGACGAGGAGCGCGAACATATCGCCCGCGCGGTCGAGATCACCCAGCGGCTGACCGGACAGCGCCCGCGCGGCTTCTACGCCCGCTACGCGCCCAGCGCCAACACCCGCCGCTTGCTGGTCGAGGAGGGCGGGTTCCTCTACGACAGCGAC